>JACCXM010000011.1 GCA_013697005.1 Chloroflexia bacterium
CAATAGGACCGCTCCCGCATCGGTGATCAAGGACGGATCGTAGGCGAAGATGGCGTCGAGTAAACCCGCGCCGTCCGGGCCCGCGACGATAACGTCCGCTCCCGCCGCGGCGAGTAACCCGCGAAATGCCTCGTGCTCCCGTTCAGCTTGCGCGGGATCGACCGGGTGCGTATAGCCAAAATCCGAGATGTCCGTGCCGGGGATTGGAGGTGCTGGCACGCGCACCAGCACCCGTCGTAGGGGCGCGACCATGTTCTGCCCGCCCCAGCCGACGCCGGTGGCCGCGGCCGTTTGCTCAGTGACGGTCGACATGGTCTGCTGATCCTTTCAGTGCGCTTCAATTATGCGGATGGATCGATTGCGACGATGCTATCACGGGCGATCGCGCGGCGATCCAGGACTATGCTTTGTCCCGGTTACGAGTCGCGATACCGGGAATCCTGCGCGACGACGACTGCATTTTGTCCGATTGAGAGGATAGGACTTTTGGCGCGCATCGCAGTTTTCGATCCATTTTCCGGCGCCAGCGGCGACATGATCCTGGGTGCTTTGGTCGATACCGGGGTGCGTCTGGCGACGATCGAGCAAGCCGTAGCGTCACTCGGTGTCGAAGATGTGACGATAACCGCCGCGCCCGCGGCCAGTGGCGCGGTCCGGGGCACGCGCGTCCAGGTCGCGACATCGGGCGCGCAGCCCCACCGTAACTGGCAGTCGATCCGTGAGTTGCTTCAGGAATCAGCCCTTGAGCCCGCGGTTCGCGATGCTTCGATCGCGGTGTTCGCCGCCCTCGCCGCCGCCGAAGCGAAAGCGCACGGCGAGCCGATCGATGCCGTGCACTTTCATGAAGTTGGCGCAATCGATGCCATCGCCGACGTCGTCGGCGCGTGCGCCGGGTTGCACGAGCTGGGCGTCGCACAGGTCGTCTCGCATCCGGTCGCCGTCGGTTCGGGATGGGTTCGCTCGGATCATGGTCTGCTCCCTGTGCCCGCGCCGGCAACGGCCAATCTCCTCGCCCAGGCGGGAGCACCGATTCGACCCGATCCCATGGCTGACGCATCCCCGGGGGAACTGCTGACGCCGACCGGGGCGGCGATTCTGGGCGCATTGGCGGAGTGGTCGGTGCCCGCCTTCACCGTCGAACGTCATGGGTATGGGTTTGGCAGCCGAGAGCTTCCCTGGCCGAATGCGTTACGGCTCTGGATCGGCGAGTCAGAACATGCAGACGAACGGCAATCGTCCGCAGCGGAGCTGCTGCTGGAGACCAATATCGATGACATGAATCCGCAGTTTTACGAATCGCTGCTGGAGCGTCTCTTTGCCGCGGGCGCCCTCGATGTCTGGCTGACTCCGGCGACGATGAAGAAAGGCCGTCCCGCGACGATCGTTTCGGCCATTGTCCCCACGAATCGACGCGCGGACGTCGAGCGGGCGCTGATCGTGGAAAGCACGACACTCGGCGTGCGCACCACCGCGATTGGACGCACCCGCGCGCCCCGCCGATTCGAGACCGTAACGACTCGCTGGGGCGATGTCCAGCTGAAGCTGCGGAGTTGGGATGGGCGCGTCATCGGCGCCATGCCCGAGTACGAAGATTGCCATCGCCTTAGTCGCGAGAGCGGCGCGCCGATTCGCGAAATCTGGGCCGAGGCAAACCGGTTGGGCGAGGTCTATCTGGGCCAGCGCTGGCCGGAGGGGGCGTTGCCCCAGCAATGAGCGGCGGCGCCGATCAGCGGAACCGTCGCCAGGCGATGAGAATCGGAAGCAAGGCAAAAAGCAGATCCGGAATCGGCCGCAGATAGAGCGCCCGTTGCACCGCGGGGCGGAGGTTGTTGACCTCGCTCAGATCGACGCCGAGCCGTTGCGCCACAATCGCGCGGCTCAAGACCACCCCGCACACGACGATCACGATCGCGATCGCTTGCAGATCGGTGCCCCGCGGCGAGCGCAGGAGGCGCGCCATCGCCTCCACGACGCCGAATCCGAGGATCAGTGACCAATAGAACTGCCAATCGGGCGCGAAACCCCAGGCCACACCAACGACCGCCGCGACGACGATACCCGCACCGGCGGCCTTACCCGTCGCCGTTGGATTCGCGGCGACGGCGGACCGGGTTCCCGCGCAATCGGGACAGCGCATCCCGACCGGGGTCCGCACACCACAGCGGGGGCAGATCGGTTTGCCACAGCGCGAACAGCGGAGCCGCGTTTCGACATCGGGGTGTTCTGCGCAAGGTACGGGGCCGGTGCTGGCGTAGGTTTCCTGAATTTCGGTCATGGCCGGGCGCCGTGCGAGCTAATTGAAGCCCCCACCACCACCTCCGCCGCCGCCGCCACCGCCGCCACCGCCGCCGAAGCCGCCACCACCGCCACCGAAGCTCGAGCCACCGCTCCAACCGCGGCCACCGCCGCTGCTCCAGTTTCCCCCGGAGAATGCCTGACCCGCGGAGTTGAACAAGTCGAACAGCGAACCAGACGATGATTGCAGCGATCGTCCCGCCTGGTCACTGAAGTCCTGCAAGTCAGGCATGTTCCAGGATGAGCCTCCTTCGCCGGTGGGGATGTCGCGCTCACCGAGACCGCCGCGACCACCGGGATCGGAAACCGGCCCTCCAACACCGCCGCCGGGAATAATGACGGTTCCGCCATATGGTCCGTACCACGGCCGGGGGTAGGGGTATCCGCCAACTGGCCCTGGGTATGGGGCATCGTCATCGCCATACCAGGCCGGCGCCGCGGTCGGCACACGTGAGAACTTGTCGACCCAGGTTTTTTCCAAACCGAAGGCGATCGCGTATGGCAGATAGCGGTCGAAGATGCCTTCTGCCTCATCCAATTTTTCGTAGCGCTCGATCGATTCGAGGTAATTCCGGAACGCTCGCCACTTCGCGGCCGCTTCCGCACCGATTGGCGATTTCTGCGGCATGAAGCGCGAGATCGCGACCACGATCAGCCCCACGGCGAAGAGCGCGACGATGGGAATCCAGATCGTGAGCGTGAGCCCGGAAAACGCGCCGAGACTGGCGAAACCACCGATCACGGCGACGATCAGCACTCCAATGCCGAGCGATTTCCAGCGAGAGCGCGTGCTCTCGGGCGACCGCGTGAAATACGCTCGCGTGACGAGCTCGTCGTAGAGGTGCTTCTGAATCTTGGGTTGCGCCGCGGCGAATCGGCCTTTGACTTCCGACAGACGGACCTGTTCCCTCGGCTTCATCGTGGAGCCGAACAGGGCTTCGAGTAACTCACGTTCAAACAGCGCCTCTGGTTGATTGCCGTCACCAGCAGTCAGGGTGAAATCACCGCCACGGCCCAGGATTCCCTCACCCGCGATGCGATCGATGCGCAACACCCCGCGATGCCCAAGATCGACGAGCGTGGCGACGATATCGCGTTGATCGACCTGTTCGTCCAGCAAGGCGCCGATGACGCCTGGAGGCAGGTCATCGGGTGGGTCGGGCACGAAGTCAGCCACCGGCCCGGTCTGCGGATCGCGGCCCCTGGTCCACCACAT
This sequence comes from Chloroflexia bacterium, assembly GCA_013697005.1. Taxonomy (GTDB): domain Bacteria; phylum Chloroflexota; class Chloroflexia; order Thermomicrobiales; family UBA6265; genus JACCXM01. The sequence goes on from JACCXM010000011.1 coordinate 3,512, forward strand.
GGCGAGCACGGCGGTGGCGCCCGCGATGGCGACCAGGATGCCCAGTCCGAGAAACACGAGCGAGAGCTGGGCTCCTCGCGCTTCTTGCTCGACTTGCTGTTGCTCCTGCCGGTCGCTGGCGGCCTGCCAGGCCGGTGCGGATGCGAACACCAGCGGCTCGAACTGGAGTCCCGCTTGCAGCGAATCACCCTGCACTAGGTTGCTCGCGTTCCAGGTCCAGGTCTGACCATCCGAGGTGTGATCTTGCGGGTTCTCGCTGCCCGGGCCCTGGATGAACGTTTCGCCTGGATCGACTGGCCGCGGCAGCACGAAGCGAAGAGTGGCATCGGTGACGGCAGCGTTTTCAGTGATGGCCTCGTCGACGCCGATCCAGGAAATTTGCTGGTATGGAGTTGCGGCGTCGTCATACACACGCAACGCCCCGAACGCATCGAACTCAATCTGAAATGTGCGGGATCGCGACGTAGTGCGAGGGAAACTCCAGTCGATACGCATGGTCGGCCCCACGGCCCGAAAGGTATAGGTGTTCGGTTCGTCGTTCGAGAAAACATTTGGCGAAACGTAGGCATAGGGCTGAACGGAGTCGCCGGAAACTTCCCCGACTTGAACGTTTGCGACGTCTTCGATGCGCGCCAGGGGAACTTCTCGATATCCGCTGCGAAATGGGCCGCCCATGAAGTCGATTTGGTCGCGCTCGGTAACGTGGAACGAACTGTCCTCGCGCAACTCGACTGTCACATCGATCGTGTCCCAAATGACAAATCGTTGGTCTTGTGCCTGGATCTGGGCCGGAGCAATCGGGCCCGCCAGATTTGCCAGAATGATGACGACAGCCAACAGGCACAATGCAGCACCGCGGCCGGTCAATCGACCGACCAATGAACCTCTCTGACCCGATGGCGTCCGTCCGTGGCTCATGCGTGCGAGGATACGGCACGACCCGCTCCCGTCACCACCTCCGGAGCGGGAAGGAAAAGATGCTAGGCTTTTGTCATGCCTGGCTCCACCACAGACCGGCAGAACGCCGGTCCCGGTAAGGCGGGAGCGTATTCGGTCCCGCAAGCACTCGCGGCAATGGCCGATCGTGGTTTTCGTCTGACCGCACCACGCCGCGCCATCGCCACCGCCGCGCTGCGCCAGGAGCGCCCGTTTACCGCCGAGCAACTTGTCGCGGACGCGGCGACCGGCGATGGCGAGAGCGGCCGCTCGACGGTGTATCGGACGCTGGAAATTCTTGCTGCGCTTGGCGTCCTGTCACGCATTCTCGACGCATCGGGACGTCCCGTCTACGTCGCGGGCGCTCCGGTCCACCGCCACCATCTGGTGTGCGACGCATGCGGCACCGCCTTGCCTTTCAATGTCTGCCCGGTCGCCGACATTGCCGACGCGTTAGCGCGCGAGAATGATTTTGAAGTCCGCGGTCATCTGCTCGAGATATTCGGAACGTGTGGCGACTGCCGCACCGAATCCCCCTGATTTTGACCGCGTCCATCGCGGTGCAATTGACACAACGTCTCATCTGAAATCTTTTTGAGGTAGGATGCTTCCCGTGAGCTGCTTTCTTCAGCGGGAACCAGAACATCAAGCGGGGGGCGAGGCTTTTTCGGATGCAAACGAGTCACCTGAGCGTTCACTTCGCGGACCGTTCCGCGCTGGAGGACGTCGATCTTCAGTTCCTGGCGGGAGAGACAACGTCACTCGTCGGACCCAACGGCGCTGGCAAGAGCACGCTCCTCAAATGCCTGGCGGGCATGTTGCCGCCGACCCACGGCGCGGTGATGCTCGATGACCGTGTGGTCGACCGGCCAAACCCCCGTGTGGCCTATGTGCCGCAGCGATCGGAGGTGGACTGGAAATTCCCCATCAACGTGCTCGACGTCGCACTGATGGGCCGCAGCTTGCGCAGTTCTCGCGTTTGGCCCGTCCCCGAACGCGACGAACGCGCTGGACTCGCCGCGCTCGCAGAAGTCGGCATGCACTGGCACGCCAAGGTGCAAATCGGAGCGCTGTCGGGTGGGCAGCAACAGCGCGTATTTATCGCCAGGGCCCTCCTGCAGCAGCCCGAGGTGTTCTTGCTGGACGAACCATTCACCGGTGTCGATGCGCCGACCCAGTCCCTGGTCGTCAAGATTCTCGATGATTTGCGGGCGGCGGGCAAAACGATCGTCTTCGCAACGCACGACCTGGCGATGGCGGAACGCTCCTCGAATATCTGTGTCCTGCTGAATCGCCGGGTGGTGGCGGCAGGTCCGCCCGCCGACGTCATGACCGTCTCCAATCTGCATGCCACTTTTGGTGGCGCCGCGGTCTCCCCCGCCATGGCCGGCGCACGGTCATGACTTCGCCACTCTCACCGATCTTCGAGCCGCTCAACCATGGTTTCATGCAAAACGCGTTCGCGGCCATCGTGCTCGTTGGCGTCATCTGCGGAGTGATGGGCGTCTTCGTCACCCTGCGCGGTCTGGCGTTCATGGGCGATGCCATGGCGCACGCGGTCTTCCCCGGTGTTGTGATTTCCTCTGTCCTGGGTGGCAGTTTCCTCGTCGGGGCGGTCGCGGCCGCGACGGTCGTATCGCTGGCGATCGGTGTTGTTTCGCAGAGTGGATTGCTCCGTCACGACACCGCGATCGGGGTATTTTTTGTCGGTTCATTCGCGCTCGGCGTCGCGATAATTTCCACGCGGCAGACGTACGCGCGGGACATCACCAATCTCCTGTTTGGTTCGATTCTGGGGGTTTCACGATACGATCTGTTACTCACTGGTCTGGTCGGCTGCGCGGTGGTCATAGCGCTCTGGCTGGCTCGGCGTGAAATCGTCACGATCTCGTTCGACCGCACTTTTGCCCAGTCGCAAGGACTCAATCCGTGGGGTTGGGATCAGCTTTTTCTGCTGTTGCTTTCCCTGACGATCGTCATCTCACTGCAAACGGTCGGGAACGTCCTGGTGCTGGCCATGCTCGTCACCCCCGCCGCCACGGCGCGGTTACTCACCATTCGGCTCGGCGCCATGATTGTCATCTCCGCACTGATCGGCGCGGTTGCGGGAATTGCCGGTCTGTATCTCTCCTACTACCGCGGGATTTCATCTGGCGCCAGCATCGTGCTGGTGGCGACGGCAATCTTTGTGGCTGTCTTTCTGTTCGCCCCCGGGACGGGGGCTATCACCGCACGCGTCATGCGGCGGCTCCATTTTTCTCACCCCGAACGCGACCGCTTCACCGACGAGGATCCTGCCGCGACACGCGTTTGAGCGAGCACTGTGTAGTCCCCGCATGGGCACGATCAGGTCCGGCGATTGCTCCGTTATCATGGCTATCCGAGCGGCCGATGACAATCCACGACCGTAATGGAGAAAGAAGGGAACGATGACTGACAACGCCGTTACTGTCCGCCGGTCGAATCCATCCACAATGCCGCAACCCTACGGCTACTCGCAGATCGTGGAGGTCACGGGCGGGCGCACGATTTACGTGTCGGGTCAGGTTCCCCTTGACCAGAACAATCAACTCGTCGGCGCGGGCGACTTCGTCGCGCAGGCGCGGCAGACATTCGAGAATGTACGACTGGCGCTCGACTCCGTGGGTCTTACATTCGACCACGTGGTGAAGGTCCACATGTTTCTGACTGATATGAGCAATCTCGTCATGCTACGCGATGTCCGCGACCAGTTCGTGAACACTGCACAGCCTCCCGCCAGCACGACGGTGCAGGTGGCGGCACTGTTTCGTCCTGACGTGCTTTTTGAGCTAGACGTGATAGCAGTGGGTTAGCAGCCGTTGCGTTCAGCCGACCACTCGTAATGCAGGGAATCGTGAGGGTTCTGGAATTGGCCAGCCGCGTTCACGATTTCCTTCCAGCCAGAGTTCTCGAGCGATTCCGGCCTCGCGTAGCGCCTCCTGGGGCGACTCGCCGTGTGCAGTACAGCCGGGTAAATCGGGTACGACGGAAAGATACCCGCCGTCTTCCTCCGTGAAGTTCACGAGGAGGGGGAAGTGCATCACGCTTCATCCTCCCTGAGCTGCAAGGAATGGAATTGAACGATATCTAAAAAGCTCATGACCAGGGCTGTTTTCGCATTGCCGTCGAGCCTCGGTTGCACGTTGACAAACTCACTCACGTCTTCGCGCACGTACAGACGATGGCTGCGTTGCCATCTTCCGGCACCGTGTATCTAATCAATGTCAAGTTGACCAGTACGTACCGAGGACCGACGCCGCGCGCTCAATCGCTTGCTCGGCATCCAGCCCGATCTCGTTTGAAGCGGGTTGATTCGCCGCTCGTTCGCCGTAAGGATCGGGAATCGGGACTTCGTCCGGAACCAATCCGACCAACGTCTGGGCGATGGTTGCCGAGCAATACGGGGCGTACTGTGGCGCGTACCCGCCTTCCTGGGTGATGACCAGCCGGCCATCGCAGCATTCGCCGGCGATGGCCATCATGGTTTCGGTCATCGCCTGGTAGCCGGCGAGCGTCAGCGACATCCGAGCGAGAGGATCGAACACACTGGCATCCTGGCCGGCGGAAACGATCACCAAATCGGGATCGAACTGGCGGGCGATCGGCGCCACGATCCTGCTGAACGCCGCGGCGTACGCCATGTTCCCGGAGCCAGCCGGCAGCGGGATGTTGACGGTGAAACCTTCTCCCGCGTCAATTCCGACCTGATCGGCCGCTCCCCATCCCGCGGGGTACAGGTCGTCCTGATGGAGTGAGATGAACAACACGCTGGGGTCAGACCAGAACGCCGCCTGAGTTCCATTGCCATGGTGGACGTCCCAGTCAAGGATCAGGACTCGCTCCGCACCGTGGATACGCTGCGCCTGCCTGGCGGCAACGACCGCGTTGTTGAAAACGCAAAAACCCATTCCCTGATCGGCCATGGCATGATGACCGGGAGGACGCACCAGGGCATACGCCGCGTCGGCCCGTCCCGTCATCACCGCGTCGGTGGCGGCAATCGTCCCCCCCGCCGCCAGACGCGCCACGCGATCGCCACCGCGGCCGATCGGTGCGCCGGCGCCGGTATCGCCGCCGTCAGTTTGGGCGATCTGGGTGACCCGCGCGATGAAGTCCAACGTGTGATAGGCGGACAGTTGCTCATCGGACGCTGGCGCGGCGGCGATGCGCTGCATCCGGTCTGAGACCCCGAACAAATCCATGAGATGTTTGGCGCGCCCGACCAGCGCCGGACTGGACACGTGCGCAATTGGTTCGGCGAAGGGATACGGGGTGACGTCTCCGATCAGGTCAATGCCGGTGTTGTGGGTGAGAAAGCGATCGTCGAACACCAGACCGACGTTGCGCTCGTGCGGCATCAACGCCTCCCCGTGTCCTGAGCTGGATTGACTACGCGGGTCCGACGGCCAGCCCCATCCCGTCCATCACATTCCAGAACGACATGAACGTCGACCAGTCATAGTAGTGCTTTCCACCCGTGGCCGGGTCAGAGACGTAGACGCCGCCGCTGTCATAGCCGTGGGCGACGACCACGTGCAGCCCCGGCACGAGCTTGAACGGCGTGCCGTCTGAGGTGTATTCGTAGAAGCCGGTGTCACCCCACAAACCAAGCCATACCAGGACAGGAGTGCCCGCGTCCAGCCGCGCCGTGAGCGCGGTTGGGTTGCCCTGCGCGTAAAACTCTTCTCCGTAGAACCCGAAATCGGTGAGGGCCGGAGCCAAAGCCGACGCGTAGACCCCGTAGTCGTCGGTGTTCCCCCACCAGCCGGTGATGTCCCCGCGATAGCCCCAGTGGGGGTTCTCGGACCAGCCAACCCGGCCATCGAACTCGTATTCCGAGACCCACGTGCCGTACGCGCCCATGGCGATGACCAACGCCGCGTATTCGCAGGAAAGGTTTCGTTGTTGCACGTAGGTCGGTACGCCGACATCGACCGTGCCCTCGCTGACAGGCGCTGCCGCGCTCCAGCCCAGGGCCATCTCGGTTGATCCAGCAAACGGAACCTCGGCGCCGATCTCGACCATGTCGGGATTGTCGGCGCAGCCGCCACTTTCCGTGATAGAGAGGGGAAGTCCTCCCGCGTACTCGCCGCCTACCAGAATGTCAAGCCACGCTTCGTGTCCCACCGCAGCCCAACTTGTGTCGACACCCAGAAACGCGAGGCCGTCGCCGTCGGTCATACCCCAATCGGCGGCGACGATTTCACCACCGTGCACCAGATTCACGCCGACGGAGACATCGGGCGCCGCAGAGCCTTCCTGCTGCACTTCGATACTGGCAGCGATCCAGCAACCGGGCGCCGGCGTCACCGATCCCAATGTCGCCCAACCGCTGACATGGGTCAGATCAGCCGCCAAGGCGGCCTGACCCGGAGCAACTCCAGTCAGCGAGGGCACCAATGCAACCAGCAGAGCAAGCACCACAATGGGCCTCGGCACGGGATTCATCCTCCCCCAAATCAACACCGTGGAAAACCCAACTCGACTCACCAGTCAACGACGAAACACGCGTCGAATCTGGCTCGATCCTACCACACGCGCTTCACCGAGCCCGCCTCGAGCGGGGTCATCGCCGCGTCATGGCGCAAAATCAGGACGCGAACCGTTCTTCTCGCCAGGGGTCGGCGGAACGACTGTATCCGTATTCCTCCCAGAATCCCGGACGCTCCGCGGCGAGAAACTCGATGCCGCGAAGCCACTTGACACTCTTCCAGGCATAACGGCCAGGAATCACCATACGGAGCGGAGCACCATGCTCAGGGGAAAGAGGCTGACCGTCATGGTGCGTCGCGAGGATCACGTTGTCTCCGAGAAAGATCTCGCGCGTGATATTGGCGGTATAACCGCCGTCGGCATGGAGCAAGACGTGCCCGGCCGTAGCCAGTACTCCAGCGCGCTCCAGGATCGTGCGCGGCGATACACCGCGCCATTCGTGATCGAGGGTCGACCAACGTGTCACACAATGGAGATCGCCAGCAGTCGCGATGGTCGGTAGCGTCCGAACGTCGTCCCACGTCCACAGCAACGGGTTGGCAACGAGACCCCACACGCGAAAATTCCACAGGGCTGGAACAAACATTGGGATATCGCCCTGATGGAGAACGGGCCATCGTGACGCGACGATTTGCCCAGGCGGTACCCGATCCGCCATCTCGCTAGAAACGGTGGGGCGACGGGGGACACGGACGAGACGAGGTCGCTGGGCCACGCAATCCTCTTGCGCCAGGGAACCGGCGCTGACGGCTGACGTTTCTTTCGCAGGAGTATAGGAAGCGAATGCCGCGCGGACGATTGACAACTGGAGCACGGGAAGGCGTTTACCAGTGAAAATCAGCGAGTGGTTGACGCACGCGATATGGTCACGGTAGAGTCGCGGCAGAGATCGACGCCGCCCCGCTTTGCCACCGTTCGCCAGGGAGTACCGCATCGTCGGACTCCACGACGCCATGCCTCGCCACCAGGTGCGACAGGTCGACCGTCCGCGCCGACGGGATGAAACGAGCATGCCTCAGGACCCTATGACTGACAAACGCGACTATTACCAGGTTCTCGAAGTTCCCCGCGCGGCATCTGCCGACGATGTACGACGTGCCTACCGTCGCCTGGCGCGCGAATTTCATCCGGACCTCAATCCATCAGAGGGAGCCGAGGAACGGTTCAAAGAGATCAATGAAGCGTATGAAGTGCTGTCCGACGATGGTCGCCGGGCGTCCTATGACCGATTCGGACACGCCGCGGGCAGCTTCCCTGGCGGGTATGCCGGCAACGCCGACCCGTTTGGTTTTGGCAGCGCGGCGGGATCGCCATTCGCCGACATTTTCGAGACATTCTTCGGGGGAGCGGGAACCTCACGGCGGCCGCGGATGCCAACCCGCGGCGCCGACATTCAGGTTGGACTGACTATCGAATTCAAGGAAGCGATCTTTGGCGCCGAAAAGGACGTCGCCGTGCGGCGCCTCGAAGTCTGTGAATCGTGTGACGGATCTCGCATGCGGGATGGTCAGAAACCGCCTGTCTGTTCGGTGTGCAATGGCGCCGGGCAGGTCCGTCGCGCCCAGCAAACGATCCTCGGTCAATTCATGACTACCACGCCCTGTCCGTCTTGCGGCGGCGAGGGCGTGAGCATCACGGATCCGTGCCCATCGTGCCGCGGCCGCGGCCGCGTCGGCCAGACGCGGTCGATCACCATCACCGTCCCGGCCGGTATCGACGACAACTCGTCGTTGCGGTTGACTGGTCAGGGCGAAGCCAGCCCCGACGGCGGGCTGTCGGGCAATGCGTATGTCCGCATTAGCGTCGCGGCCCATCCCTTCTTTACCCGCAAAGACCGAAGCATTTTTTCTCAGGTGCGGGTAAACATCGCGCAAGCGACCCTTGGTGACGAGCTGGAAGTAGAAACCATCGACGGCGCAGTCGCGTTTCGCCTGCCGGAAGGTACGCAGTCCGGTCAACAGTTTCGGTTGAAAGGGCGCGGCGCACCATCGATCGGGGGGACCGGACGCGGCGATCAAATCCTCACGGTGCAGGTCGTCACGCCGACAAAATTGACGTCGGAGCAACGCGAGTTGTTCGAACGGATCCGCGAGTCACTCGGTTCTGACGTGCCGAGTGTCGACAGTGAGCGTGGGTTCTTTTCGCGCGTCAAGGACGCGTTGCGGTTCTAACCCCGAGTCAGATACCAACGTTCCGATCAAGGTGCGCGCGGACGGGCTGGTATACTTCCGGCGGCGATGGACGCGAGTCCCAGTCACCGCGCCGGTCGAATCTGGCCTTTCCATTGGCGGGTGGTGAAATGGTATCACAAGGGTCTTTGGAACCTTTATTCCAGGTTCGAATCCTGGCCCGCCAGCCGCATCCACATGTTGCGCGTTCGCTGCATCCCCGCTCACGTTAGGACGAATCTCAGCCACCGTGGGGACCTCAGACCGATCCGAAGAGCGCGTCGGGCTCCTCGTTCTCGCCGCGGGCGTGGGCTCCCGCATGCGTTCTTCGCTGCCGAAACCCCTGCACACGGTGGCTGGTGTGACCATGATCGAGCGAGTCCTCCGGGCCGGGGCGGGAGCCTGTCCCGACGTCGTCGGGCTCGTGCTCAGTCCCGAGTCGATGAGCGTGCCGCGCGCGATCAGCCACAATACCGGCGTTGTCATCGCCATCCAGGCGGTCCCGCGCGGCACGGGTGACGCGGTGAGGCTCGGTTTGGAGGCACTGCCCGCTGTCGATTGCCTGGTCGTGCTTTACAGCGATCACCCATTGCTCGAACCATTGTCAGTCGCCAAGCTGCTCGAGCGGTCACGGGCCTCACGCGCGAAGGTCACCCTCTTGAGCGCGATTCTCGACGACGCGGGTGGCTATGGCCGGATCGTGCACGATGCCGACGGCCGCCCCATTGGTATCGTCGAACTCCGCGATGATGACCGCGCGCTAAGGATGGGGGCCACCGAGATCAATACAGGCATGATGGCGCTCGATGCGTCGTGGGCACGGCATGCGCTGTCACACCTCCGCCCTAGCGGCGCAACGGGCGAGCTCTACCTGACGGAGCTGGTGGCAATTGCCGCCAGGGACGTCTGCCGCGACGAGCCCTGGCCCGTAGCCTCCGTGCGGGGCGACGCCGACGACGCCCTGGGTGTCAATGACCGCATCGATCTGGCGCGTGCCGAATCGCGGGCCTGGGAGCGCAAGCGCACGCGGCTCCTGCGGGAGGGCGTCACCATGCGCCTGCCCGAGAGCATCATGGTTGACGAAGATGTGGTTGTCGGCGCCGATACCGTGATCCTTCCCCATTCCCAACTCCTGGGCGATACGCACGTCGGAACCGCCTGTGTCCTGGGGCCGGCCGCGGTGATCAAGGACGCGCATATCGGCGATCGCGTCATTATCCGCTCCTCGACCGTCGAGAGCTCGATCATCGCCGACGACACGGATGTCGGTCCCTACTCCCACCTCCGGGCCGGTAGCGAGATCGGAGCGCGCGTCCACGTCGGCAATTTCGCCGAGATCAAGAACGCCCGCCTGGCCGCCGGTGTCAAAGTTGGACACTTCAGTTATATCGGTGACGCCGCTCTCGGGGCAGACACCAATATTGGCGCCGGCGCCGTCACCGCCAATTTCGATGGACGAGAAAAGCATCACACCGAGATCGGCGCCCGGGCATTCATCGGCAGCGGCTCGGTGCTGCGTGCCCCGATTCGTATCGGCGACGACGCACGGACCGGCGCCGGGTCCGTGGTGACACGGGACGTCCCGGCCGGTTCCACGGTGGTCGGTATGCCGGCGCGAGTCGTCCGCCGGGGTCCGGCCGGAACGAATCCGCACAACGAGGAGGCGTAGGTGGACGGGCGGCTGCAGGTGTTCTCGGGGACGTCGCATCCACAACTCGCCAAGAACATCATGGCGGAATTGGAAGCCCCTATTGGGCGCGCCGAGGTCGGAACCTGGAAAAACGGCGAGACGCGCGTCAAGCTGGATGAGAACGTGCGCGGTTCCGATGTGTTCGCCATTCAGTCGATGAGCGACCCGGTCAACAATCATCTGGTTGAGCTGCTGCTGATCGTCGATGCCTTGCGCCGTGCCTCCGCCGCCCGCATCACGGCGGTCATTCCCTATTTTGCCTACGCCAAGCAAGAGAAGAAGACCTCGGGCCGGGAACCGATTTCGGCAAAACTCGTCGCCAATCTGCTGACGACCGCGGGCGCCGACCGGATCTTGACCATGGACCTCCATTCCCCCGCGATCGAGGGGTTTTTCGATATTCCAGTTGATCATCTGCGGGCCGCTCCGATTCTGGCGCGGCACATCAATCGCCAGAGTCTCAAGGACCTGGTCGTGGTCAGCCCCGACGCTGGCGGCGTGGCTCGCGCCGAAGAGCTTCGCGGACGCACCGGCGGGTCGCTCGCGATCATCTCGAAACGACATCCGGGCCCGGATGTTTCCGAGGCGTTGGAGATGGTGGGCGACGTCGACGGCAGACCGGCGGTGATCGTCGATGACATGATCTCGACGGGAGGTACCCTGGCGCTCGCCGCCGCCCTGCTCAAGGATCGCGGGGCATCACCGATCTATGCCGCGGCAACCCACGGCATCTTCGCCCAGGACGGTCTGGAGCTCATCGCCGAGTCACCGCTGGACAAGGTTCTGGTGACCAATACCTTGCCATTGCCGGCGGGCGGACCGATCGACCGGATCGAGGTCGTGTCGGTTGCCCCATTGCTCGCGGAGGCGATTACCCGCATTCACAAGGACCTCAGTATCAGCGCCCTCTTCACGTGAGCTGGACATGAACGGTATCCGCGGGAGGCATGTGTCCCGTGAGCGGTAATTGGACCCTGATCGCCATGACGGTGCTCTCGCTGCTGGTGATGGCTGGCGCGGCGACCGTCGAATCCAGCGCGGGGCTGATCAGGCGCCAGCGGTTTCGCCAGGCCGCGGGCAGCACTGGCCGCGAACGGAATGTGCAGGCCCTGCTGGACCCGCGCCGCTCTCTGGTCTCGGCACTTCAGCTCGTGCAGGCGATCGCGATTGCGTTCGCCGCCAGCTTGATCACGTTCATTGTCATGCGTCAGGGCGGCCGGGGATCGGTAGTGATCGCGGTAATCGTGGTCTCGTCACTCTTCCTCATTCTCGGTCAGGCGATACCGCGCGCCCTGGCGCGAACCAAGCCGGCGGCGGTCGCTGGGTTGCTGCTCAATCTGGCTCGATTGGTGGTGGCGCTGGTGCGGCCACTTTCAGCGGTAGCGGATGGCATGGCGGACTTCGTCACGCGCCTGCTCGGCGGCGATCACCCGGATACCGTACCGGTTGGATCAGAAGACGAACTGCTCCTGGTGACGCGCGATTCCGGCGAAGATGGCGTCATCGAGCCGGAAGAGCGAAGAATGATCGATAACGTCCTGCGTCTCGAAGACACCACCGCGCGCGACATCATGGTGCCGCGGGTCGACATTATCGCGGTTTCGGAGGACGCGTCTCCACGCGAAGTCGTCGCCACCATCACCGAAAACGGTCATTCCCGGCTTCCCGTTTTCCGCGAGACAATCGACCAGATCGTCGGCGTCCTGTACGCCAAGGATCTCCTGCCATTCGTCATCGGGTCGACGCAGAGTCTCCCCCTCAAGCAGCTCCTGCGCCAGCCCTACATCGTCCCCGAATCGAAGCGCCTCGACGATCTTCTGGCAGAATTACGCCGGAATCGCATCCACATTGCCGTCGTTGCCGACGAGTACGGCGGCACGGCCGGACTCGTTACCATCGAAGACATTCTCGAAGAAATCGTCGGCGAGATTCATGATGAGTATGATGAGGAGACGATCCTCATCGAGCGCATCAGCGAACGCGAAATCATCGCTGACGGGCGCCTCCCGATCGAAGAAGTCGAAGCGGCTTTGGGACTCACCCTGACGGGCGACGACGATCCCTACGGCACCGCCGCCGGTTTCGTACACTGGCATCTAGACCGCATGCCCCAGCCCGGCGATCAATTCGATGCGCAGGGCTTACGCGCCGAGGTGCTCGACATGGAGGGCCATCGCTTACGGCACCTGCGTCTGACCAAGCTCAACCGGGACGATCCTCCACTGGTTGCTAATGCGGACGACAGGCAAATCGCGGCGCAATCACCCGATCACCAATCATGACCGATGCTCGTGGCTGGAACATTTATTACTTCAAAAGCGTGACGAGTACGATGGATGTTGCGATGCACGTGGCGCAGCGCGGTGCATCCGATCGCACGGTCGTCATCAGTAGTGAACAGACCGCTGGCCGTGGGCGAGGTGGCAGAGACTGGTCCTCCCCGCCCGGACGCGCCCTCTATTGCACGATGCTGCTGCGGCCGCGCGTCGACCCGAATCGCTTGTCTACTCTGCCACTTCTCGCGGGTGTAGCCGTCGCCGAGACCATCGAAGCGTTGACAGGGGTTGCGGCACAGCTCAAATGGCCGAACGACGTCTGGATCGGCACGGATGCGCAGCGACGCAAAATCGCCGGCATCTTGATGACATCACACGTTCAAGGCGGCGTCGCAGAGTTTGTCCTGGTTGGCATCGGCATCAATGTTGCCGGCGACCGCGAAATCCTCCCGCCGGGAGGGACCACGATTCTGGCGGCAACGGGAGTTGCACTGGATGTGGACGCCGTATTCAACTGCCTGTTGTCTCGATTCGATCTCGCTTACGACCATTTTCTTGATGTCACTGGCAGACCGTCGCTCGACGGTTGGCGCGCCCGCGCCGCGCTGCTGGGAGAACCGGTTGCGATCACGGACGCGGGTCGCGCAGTCCGCGGGGTCTTTGTGGGTATTGACGAGGACGGCGCCTTGCTGCTCGACGAACCTGGATCAGGGGTGCGTAGAGTGCTCGCTGGCGATCTGATTCGAGGACCGCGACCGGCTCCTCAGCTCCGATCGTAATCGTGCCGTGACGTCTGCACTCCCCGTAACTCGCGCTCGCCATGGCGCCCAGGGGGATGGAACGTCAGGTCCAGCGCGATCCAGACGGTGCGCGAAAAGGGAAAGAACAGGACCGGGAAAGCCACCGCAAGGACGACGGCGATCACCTCTTGCCAGATCAGGTCGAGCCGCCGGAGATCGGTTCGGAAAAGGAGAAACAGTGCCAGACCCAGGCCCAGAATCTCAGCGACGACAAGATTGAGCGCATAGGCGCCAAGGAAGTATCCCTCTTTCCGCTCGAAACGGACCCCACACGCCGGGCAGGTGTCGCGAAGGGCGAGATAGCCGTCAAAGATGCGGGGGCGACCACAATACTGACACCGGCGGCCGAGCGCCCGGCGCTACGTCACCAGAAACCGTTCCCCGGTCTGTGCGGGAAGTTTCCACAGGGTGGTATCAGGCATCGCGCCGGTCCGGATCACTTGGTCCGTGTCAGGTTTTGACGTTGCGCACCTCTGCCGTCAGTGCGGGCACGATCTCAAAGAGATCGCCAACGATGCCGAAGGACGCGATTTTGAAGATCGGCGCATCCGGATCACGGTTGATCGCGACGATATAGTCCGAACCTTGCATGCCCACATTGTGTTGAACCGCGCCACTGACGCCAATGGCGATGTAGAGACGCGGCGAGACGGAGCGGCCGGTCTGGCCAATCTGCTCTTGGTGTGGCCGCCAGCCCGCGTCGACGACGGCCCGCGTGGCGCCAACCGCGGCTCCGAGGGCATTGGCCAGATCTTCGACGAGGGCGAATTGAATGGGTTCTTTCAGGCCCCGGCCGCCGCTGACCACGATGTCGGCCGAGTCGAGGCGGGAGACACTCGAGCCCTTCGGGCTGGTCTCGATGTGTTCCATCCGCAGGTCGTCTGGTGCGAACGGCACCTGAAGCGTTTCGAACGCCGGCTCACGCGCTCCCGGTTCCGCTTTCGCAAAACTGCCGGGACGTATTGTCATCATCGCCGGGTCATCGCCGAGAAATCGGATTTTGGTCAGTGCCCGACCGCCCAACACCGATCGCGTTGCGGTTAGCGTTCCGTCGTCGATTGCGAGCTCGCTGCAATCGGCGGCGAGACCAGTCCCCAACCGCGCGGCGACCATGGGCGCGTAATCTCGTCCCGCCGTCGTCCCCGGAATGAGCACCACATCCGGTTTGGTCACCGCAATCGCCCGCGTCAGCGCGGCGGCCGCGGCATCCGCCATGAGTCCGTCCAGGTTCGGATCATCGGCGATGATGACCCGATCGGCGCCGGCCGTCCCCCACTCCCGCGCTACTGCCGCGATGCCGGAACCGAGGAACAGGCCGGTCACCGTGCCCCCGGCCGCATCCACGACCTGCCGCGCGGCCGTGAGCAACTCCCACGCGATCGGGCGTGGCGTTCCGCTGATTGCGGCCTCCCCGACTACAAGCACGTCCATGCCACGCTTCATTCGTCTCATCCCCTTGGGCAGATGGTCTAGATCAGCTTGCGTTCCTGCAACCACGCGACAAGTTGACTGGCTGCCGCGGCGGGTGCGAGATCCTGAACGAGGGTGCCTGCTGTCGACTTCGCCGGAACGTAGGGCTCATCCCAGGCAAGTCGATTCCCGTTATCGGCAGCGACGGGAACCGCGTCGATCGGTTTCTTTTTTGCCGCCATGATCCCTTTCAGAGACGGGAGCCGCGGCTCATCCAGACCCGTCGATGACAAGAGCAGAGCGGGCAATGGGCAACGTACGGTCTGATACCCATCTTCCATGTCCCTGCGCACGAGCAGCGTTTGCGATTGCGTCTGCACCTCGATCTCGACGACATTGGAAATCAACGGCATATCGAGCAACTCGGCGACCTGGGCGCCAACCTGTCCCGCCTCCAGATCGTCCGCGGTTTGCCCCGCGAGAATCACCGAGGTTTCGAGCGGGCGTACGGCATCCGCAATGACGCGCGCGACGTCGAGCGTATCCAACGCGTTCACATCGGCGAGCTCGAGATGGATACCTCGGTCGGCACCCATTGCCAGCGCGCGGGAAATTGCGTCGCGCGCGGAGGCCGGACCCGCCGAAACGACGACGACCTCGCCAGGGAGCGAGTCCCTGAGCCGCAAGGCCGCCTCGATCGCGTACTGGTCGTAGGAGCTGATCACCAATTGCGGGCTGGGCACGATGCGGCCAGTGGCGCGGTCGATCCGAATCGCGTTCATATCCGGAACCTGTTTGATGAGCACCGCAATCGTCAACGGCCCAACTCCGTCCCTCGTACGCGACGCATCTTTGCGAACAACGCCACACGTCTACCCGACATGAAGTGCGACAAACGGCGCGTAAACTCCAATCGGGAATCATAACGCGGCGGGGATTTTGCAACCCACGGGCAGCAGGTAGCTA
>JACCXM010000029.1 GCA_013697005.1 Chloroflexia bacterium
GTGAGAGGTTTCCCCAACCCAGGGTCGTCAATATCTGGAGCAGGGCGTCCATGCCCCCCGGATCGATCCCCAGACCGAGCCCTCCCAACGCGCGCGAAACCGGTGCGCCGAAGAATCCCATGTCCGCGAGAGAGTGCAACTCGACGGTGGGAAACGCGCCTTCATGGTCGATGGCAGCCGCCCCGCGCGCGGCCGCGGCGGCGATCCGCCGCACCTGCGCCAGTGTCGAAGCGATCGCCGGGTCAGCGCCGGCTGTCGTCGCCAACGGCGACGCTACGGTATCGATCATCATGCGGGTGTATCGCGCAATTTGACCGCGTGCAGCCTTATGGGGCTGGGGTGGCCGCGGCCGGGGTACCCGCGGTTGGGGTGCCTTGCATGTCGATGAGGTCGATCGCCTCGTCGATCAGCCAGCGGTCGTCCTGCAGCGCGTAGATGAACACGACCCGGTCGCCACTGAATGACCACAGCGCCGAGACTCGCCCGTCATCCAGCAAACGGATGCGTCGTGGACCAGCCATGGCCGGCATGCGGGCAAGAGTGATGTCGCCGGGGATCGGAGTTCCAATCAATTGTCCTTCCAGTGCGGCGCGGACCTCTTCTGGCGTGTCTTGCCCCGGATTGGTGACATCGGGACCGAACTGCGCCAGGAGACTGTCGGTCAAATAGCTGAAACCGCGGGCGTATTCCCCGGCGACCTCGATGCAGTAGATCCAGTTCAGGGTCGTCTCGGTGATGGCCACTTCGGTGGCGACGTCCGCGCGGGTGCCCTGGGGCAGATCGGCATCACCGCTGAGCGGGGTGGCGATGGCTGGGGTGGCCATTGGCGTTCCCGCTGGGTCAAACCAGAGCGCCAGCATGGAATCGATGTCGAGCGGTTCGGCGGTGCATGCCGTCGGCTCGGGGAAGGGGGTCCCGGCCGCGGGCGACGCCTCCTGCGCGCTCACACCGCCGCTCGTGACCGACGATGTGACCAGAACCGTCAAAGCGAGAACGATGCTGTATCGGTATCGATTCATGGGACTCCTCACCCGCGGAGACGATCGGACCGCAATCGGGGGCCGATGGACGTGCGGATAGCCTACCGCACGTTCGCCATACGCGCTGAACGGAGCGTCGCGAATTACCGGAAGAGGCGTGCCGCGGCCTCCTGCATGAACCCCGCATCCACGCCAGGCGCCGTCAATTGCGGCTCGGCGTCGAGATCGGGTGGCGCGAACCCCACGGGTATCCCATCTTCCACGATCACCTCCGAGCCGTCCTCCGGGTGCTTGCCATTCCAGACCTCGCCGATCCTCCGGTAGTCGTCCGGGCTCCAACGGAACATGATCCGGTGCAACCCCTGCTCTTCGAGCTTGCGCGCCTCCGGAAACTGCTTGTTGCTGACGTCGGGGATCGGGAACAGCTTGCCCAGGTCGGCCCCGGTCAGGTGCTCCAACGCCCGCGCGTAAGCGACAACGTGGACACCACCGCGCACCAGGAGATAGCCGATCATCGCCCGCGCCGTGGGGTCATCGACCATTTCGTAGACGCGGATCTTGTTGGCGCGGGCGCCACACTCCAGGAAGAAGTTGTGCAGCAGATCGAGTTTCAGGTTACCGCTGGAGAAGACATTTTGCCCGGTCCAGGGCGCTCCCATGGAGTCGATCGGCAGCGCCTGCTGCCCGCTGGCGATGAAGTGGTACGAGTTACGGGCATCGACGGCGCCGGCCAGGGGAGCATCCACGGGATCGGGATCGCGCTTGGTCGTGCCGGTCAGGAGGAGATTGATGGTGTATGAGACGAGCTCTATATGGCTGTACTCCTCGGCGGCGATATTGGCAATGAGATCGTAGAAGGGACGCGCCTGACCGCGGCCACGGAAATTGAACGACTGCATCGTGTAGTTCATGAGAGTCGACATTTCGCCGAAGCGGCCGCCGAGTAGCTCCTGTACTGCCGCCGCCGCGTTCGGTGACGGATTCTTGGGTTGGGGGAGCTCGATCGGCAACCGGTCGATACGGAGAATCATCCAATTCCCTCCTTTCGCTGAATCTCTCGGATAGAGGTCGCATGGCGCCGTCGTTTTACGCGCGCCGCCCGTTCCGGGCGCCAACCAGCTCCTTTTCCCGGCTCTTGGCTTCTTTGGCGATCGTCTTGGAGAGCGCGTCGACGCGCTTGGCCATCGCCTTCTCCTGATCGAGGTTCTCCTGCAGGAGTTGCGCACACTCTGGCTCGCCCAGGTCCTTGGCCATCTGCACCAGATCGGTGTACATCACCATCTCGTAGTGCTCGGTCTTGATCGCCCCGGTGACGTTGGCCATCTCCAGCATCTCGGGCGAGGGCTTCTCCTCGTGCAGCGCCTTGTGCTCGTCGGCGAGCCCTTTCATGCCGAAGCAGGTCGTCTCCTCGGGCGACTCGCCGAGCTGCTTGAAGACGGCTTGCAGATTCTTGACGTGCTGCCTGGTTTCGCCCTCGTGGTCCTTGAGCGCCTGCTTCAGTTCCCGGTGGAGCGCTTCTTTCTGCAACTCGGGCAGCATCTTCAGAACCTGTTGCTCGGCGCTCATGGCGTCGGCGAGTTCGTGGCTGAACAGTTCACGCGTGGTGCTGATGGACATTGGAACATTCCCCCTGAGGATCCCGTACTCTTGACCGGCGACGGTTCGCTGGCCGAGTGTACGTACGCATGAGGTATGCCACGTACCGCGGTACGGCTTGAGGCATGCGGCGTGCAGCAGGACTGGCGGTATCGTTCTCAACAGCAATGCGTTGGAGGAGGGTGAGATGCGGCGATTCGTGCGGGACAATGGTCTCAGTCTGGTCATGTTCGCGCTGTTCGGTCTCTTTCTTCTCGCCCAGAGCGTGACCGGGTGGCATGTCTATAACGACGATCACCAGGACCACGGGGAATCACAGATCGCGTATGGCGCCTATCTGCGCACCGGTCACTTCATCGAAGCCACCTTCGAGAACTGGGAGAGCGAATATCTCCAGATGGGAGCATACGTGCTCTTCACCGTGTTCCTGTTTCAGCGCGGCTCGTCCGAGTCGAAGGACCCCGACAAGAGTGAGCCGGTCGACGAGAACCCACGGCAAGCCAAGACCGATCCCGACGCGTCCTGGCCGGTGCGCAAAGGAGGCATCTGGCTCACCCTCTACGAATATTCATTGACGATCGCGCTGCTGCTTCTGTTTTTCTTCTCGTTCGTGCTGCACGCGGCCGGTGGCGCCAGGGAATACAGCGAGGAGCAACTGGCTCACGGCGGTCACGCTGTATCGACGCTGGAGTTTGTGCGCACGGACGAGTTCTGGTTCCAGTCGTTCCAGAACTGGCAGAGTGAGTTTCTGGCCATGGGTTCGATCGTGGTGCTCTCCATCTTCCTGCGCCAGCGCGGATCACCCGAGTCCAAACCCGTTGCCGCGCCGCACGCGGCGACCGGCAGCGGCTAGCGAGCACGCGAGCACGCGAGCCAGTGTCCCGAATGGCAGCGGTTCAGCGCCGCGTGTGCCGTTCCAGTAATGGCGAGCATTCCGCTTCAAGAACATGGTCCTCGGTTCATTCTCGGAATCGCCACACGAGGCGCTGGCACGCCCCCTGCGACGAGACTCACGCGTCTGGGTCGGTTTCGGATCATGAGGAACCGGACCTGGCCTGCCATAGGCTGACCGACGAAAGACGGCCTTGCACGTTGGTATAGGATGAACGAAGGGAATGAACATGAGCAGCGGCGATCAAAGTTCCGGCCAAGAAACAACGCTCGTCGATAACGAGGTCTACAACCTGATTACGGCGCTCTCTTCCAAACTCGAGGGATTGGCCGCCTACCAGAAGTTTGAGCGCGATGGGAGCGCCAACGATCCGATCTGGCGCGAATTGCGGCAACAGGATGAACAGGCCGTACGTCGCCTGATGCAGCAATTGGAGCAATTCGGTGAGCAGGGCAAACTGCGGGCGCAGTAGTCCCGGCTGTCAGCACGACGAGCGGCCGAGCCAGTTGGGCGGCCGCTCGTCGTGCTCAATCGGCAGGCTAGAACACGATGTTCAGCAGAATTGTCACCACCACTGATGCGATGAGCGACGCAAGCAGGCAGCCGGGAGCAAATCCCCACACCTGGATCCGTCCGTTGCCAAAGCTGCGGGGTGCGAAAAGCGAGTTGGGCACCCGGCCACCCGACGGCGGCGCCTGATCCTCTCGAGCGTAACCGTCCTCCAGGAGTTCGGATGCCTCGGTTTCAGGCGCTGCTTCCGTTGTGGGAGGCCGCCGCGGAACGAGCCGGGTCGGATTTCCCAGCCGGTCCTGACGACCCGGTGACTCCGCCGCTGGTCGCGGCCTATCGGTTCTGCTGGGTTCCGGGCCGTTCGCTCCCGACTCCACCATGAGATCAATCCTTCATCCTGGATACTCGTGGGACATATCCTCGCCATGCCCGACCGTGCGTCAACGCGGACAATGCGCTCGTGCGTCCAGTGCGGGTTCGTAGCGCAATCCTTGTGCCAGCGCCAGCAGAAAAGCCGTCCGCGCCGATGTCGTCCTCCGCGATTGTGCGTGGTCCGTACGCTGCCCAGGCGGGTGGCCGCGATCCTGCTATTCCCGATCTGCGGCGATCGCCTGATGCATTGCCGCTCCGAAGCGTTTCAGCACGAAGAGAGAGAGACGGAAAGGTAATGGGGACCTCACAGAACGCGGAATTGGATAGCGAACTCGAGCGGCAGATGCGCGAGGCGGATCAGGCGCAGGCAGAAGCCGAAACGGCCATGCAGCGCGCCGCGACAGAGCGTGCCGAGGCCGAGGAGGCCCAGCGCCGTGCCCTGGAGGAGCACGCGGCGCGCCGCGAGGCATGGGCGCAAAACGTCATCGATTCGTACGATGCCGATCTCGCCGCGGCGGAAACGGCCATTCGGGATAGCAGTGACCGGTTTGCCGACCTTGCGGTGCGTGACGTGGCGGCGGCTGTCGGGGCGTATATCGCGTGGTCAGAGGCCAGCCTGCGCCATTACGCCTTACAGGTTCGGGTTGCTACCGTCGCGCCCGAACTCGGTCTGGAAGCGACACCGGGTGAGCGCCTCAGCCCACCTCCGTTCTCACAAGCCCTGGACGCCGCGATCGACCTCCACGTTGCCGCGGCATCGGCGCGGATCCGGGATGAGATGGCCGCGCAAGTCGAGAACGGGACCGCGCCAGATGCAACGCCTGCTGACAAGCGCTGACACCATATCCGTGCGAGCAGATAACCCGCACCACGGAACGACCAAAGGGTTCGATAGCCGGGCATCCAATCGCCTCGTCAGGAGGAAAATCGCAGGTGGGTCAGCAGCGAGGTGAGTGGACGAAATTGGGCAGCACTGTGCTGTACACCAATCCGTGGATCACCGTGCGCGAGGATCGGGTCATTCAACCGGACGGGGAGGAGGGGACGTTCGGCGTCGTCGAGATGATCCCGGGGGTTTCCGTCCTGCCGGTTGATGATGACGGCACGGTCTATCTCGTTCGTGTCTACCGTTACACCCTCGATCGCGAGAGCATCGAAACCATTGCCGGGGGCATCGAGGGCGCCGAATCAGCGGAGGAGACGGCGCGCCGGGAGTTGCGCGAGGAGGCGGGGATCGAGGCGGAGGAGCTGATCGCGCTCGGGGTCGTCGATCAGCTCACGGAGGTCGTCGTGTCGGCGGACCATCTGTTTCTGGCGCGGAAACTCTCCTTTGTCAAGCCTGAGCGCGAAGAAACCGAGCAACTCGCGTGTGTCGCCGTCCCGCTGGAGCAAGCGATGGCGTGGGCGCTGGATGGCACTATCGCTCACGCGGCGTCGGCCAGCCTCATCTTCAAAGCCGTTCACCTGCTCGGCGTGCGATTCGAATCCCCCATTGGTCGCCGAATGACCATGCCGGTCGACGGCAGCATTCCGAAGCGTTCGTAGAAGGGCACGACGTCGGAATCGCACATGAGATCGACATTGGGGAGATGGTCGAGCCACTCCAGTATCTTCTGCATCAATGCCTGCCCGATGCCTTGGCCCTGGTAGGCGGGGAGCACTTCCAGCAGCGGAATGAACGCGCTGAGCACACCATCGGTGATCGCGGTCACGAATCCCACCACCTGGCCGGTGGCCGAGTCGATAGCGAGCACGACATGGTCGCTGCCTTTTAGCAGGCGCAGGTGCGTCGCCGGCGAGGGAGGATTTGACCAGCCGACGAAGAATCCGTGCAACAGGCCCGGGCCGATACCGTCTAGCGAATCCTGAAAGCGGATCGCCGGTCCATCAGCGCTACCGTCATCCTGCCGCATGCGCTATGGCTCCCGCCGCCGCAGGACCATCCCCGAGGCGGGGGTCATCCCGAAGCGGGCGTAGAAGGGAACGAGGCCGGCATCGCACATCAGCTCGATCGTTTGGATGTCGCTCAACCGTTCCAGCATGCGCGTCATCAGCGCCTGTCCGACGCCTTGCCCCTGAAACGCGGGCAGCACCTCCAGCAACGTGATGAATGCCCCCTGCACGCCGTCGGTCAGTGCGGCCACGAAGCCCACCACCCTGGCCGTCTCGGTATCGATCGCCAGTACGACGCGATCGCTGCCTTCGAGCATGCGTAGGTGCTCGTCCGGTGCAAATGGGTGTCGCCAGCCGGCGAAAAACCCGTGCAGATGTGCCGGCTCGATGCTGTCGAGCGACTCGACATAGCGAATTGGGGGCGTGCCGGGGTCGCTTGGCGCCGTGCGATCCATACCCCCGCGGCCCCAGGGTTAGCCAGCCCGCTCTAGCAGGACAATCGGGATTTGACGGGTGGTATTGCGCTGGTACTCCGCGAAGTTCGGCATTTGCGCCGCCATCTGATCGTAGAGTCGCTGACGCTCGTCACCCTCGGGGATCGAGGCGCGCACCGAAAACGTATCAGTGCCGACTTCGATCGTGACGTCCGGGTGGGCGCGGAGATTGTGGAACCAGTCCGGATGCGTCGGTGCGCCCCCCTTGGAGGCGATGATGACCCACTTCCCGTCGTCAATCGTGTAGACGAGCGGCGCGGTCCGCGGCTGCCCGGACTTCGCGCCGGTGGTAGTCAGGAGCAGGAGTGGCGCTCCCGCGAACATGCCACCGACCTTGCCTCCATTGGCGCGGAACTCTTCGATCAGTTGGGTGTTGAACGCGCTCATATCCATTTCTGCCGCGTCGCCCGACATTGAGTTTCCTCCTTGGTCTGATAATTCAGGCGCCGCGGGAGAGGTCCCCCGGCTCGATCATGACTT
>JACCXM010000075.1 GCA_013697005.1 Chloroflexia bacterium
CGGTCCACTCAGCTCGATGGCGATCACATCGCTCAGGGCGGCGGCACGCGACTCATCCTCATTCACGCCGGCGCCTGCCTCACCACCCATACGCGCGGTCGCTGCCGAAAACGATGAACCGAGCAGCGTTGGCAGTCGGGCCGCGAGACGCACTGCCAGACTCTCGAGCGTGCCCCAATTGCCGGGGAGCAAACCCATCTTCGGATCGGCGAGCGCGCTCAGCAGGCGCGGCCGCATGCCACGCCAGTTTGCGCCCCAAATCTCCACCAGCGCCGCCGGTTCGCCCTCGATCCAGCGCGCCAGGCGCAACCAACGCTCGCGCAGCCGCGCCGTTTGCGCCGGGAACGATTGGCCGCGCCAAGCCCGCGCCCGCGGTCCCACGACGATACGCGGCGGCCGCGCCTGCTCATCAATCGCCAGGATACCCTCGGCCAGACCCAGCGCCTGCAAGAGCTCCAGATACCCGACTGGAGGACCATCAGCGCCACGGAACCAGAGCCGCCGTTGCACGGCCCGGATCAGCCAGCGGGGAAGCTCACCGCCCGCTTCCCAGACGGGAGCCTGGCGATCGGAAGCGATGCGCAACAGTGTCAGCAAATCCCACGCCGCGGCGTGCGGGTGACGCCAGGGTGGATTGCTCCCTGCATCGAATTGCGCCGCGACGAGGTCCGGCAGCTCCGCCACCGGTTTCTCGCCCGGCGTGCGGATTTCCGCCGGGATAAAAAGACGCCGTGTTTCCTCCTGGTAGGCGTGCCACACCAGAAGGGCGCTTTCCAACTCGGTCAGGGCCGCGCGCAACCGTGCGACCGCGGTTTTCTCCTGCCCGTCAAGATGCGTCGTCGCGGCCACGTCCGCAAGCGAGATGGAACCGGAGGCGGCGCGGACCACCTTCCAGATTGCCGCCGCGTCGCGGCCACGGCCGCGGACGACGCGGTCCACCCGGCTACCGTCGTTGACGAGGCGCAACAACCGCGTAGCGACGTCACCGCGGCGAGCGACGCCTGGCACCGTGCGCAGTCCCCATATTCTGGCGGCGGCTTCGAGCTCGGCGTCGTCGAGGAGCTCGATCAGCACGCGCAGCGGTGCCCGCGTCAGATCGCCCGCGGCCATCTCATCTTGAAGGCGGCGAATGTTGAGCGCGATCTCCCGTGGCATGAGCAGCCGTGGAACCGTTCCGATCGGCAGCGGTTCATCATCACCCTCGCGGGCGAGGAGTCCGATCCGGAAGAGTTGTAGCGCCGTCTCGCGCGCTTCGGCTTCGGCGATCTGGAGTCGCGCCGCGAGCTCGTCGAGGGTCGGTGAGGCTGCCGCGTCGGGCGCATCCGCCATCGCCATCGCCATCGCGCGTTGCGCCGGGTCGAGCCGATCCCAGATATCGCGCATGGTGCGGGGGTCGGTTATCGCGCGATAGAGCGTCCCGACCACATCGCTCTTGCTCTCGCCGTGCAGCGGAACGGCCCACGCATCGGCGATACGCAGGAGCTCCGGTAAGCGCCGGGCGTGCAAGCGGCCAAGGAGATTACGCATAGGCGACGATCCGCTCGGACGAGATGGGGTGCAAGAGCGAGCACTCATGAGTATATCGGCAGCAGCGAGCGGACGCTGGACTTCGCTCGTCAATCTCCGCCCCCCTCGTGTGATATAAGCCCGCGGTAGGAAATGACTTTTTCCGGCGAAGGAGGCGCAGTGACCGCGGTCATACACCGAGGCGGGCGATCGCCGGACGTCATTGTTGTCGGCGGTGGTGTCACCGGCACGTCGATAGCCTGGCGTCTTGCCGAGAGCGGGAAGCGGATCCTGCTACTCGAGCAGCGAGGTATCTGCTCGGGCGCTTCGGGGCGGAATGGCGGAATGACCGGGGCCGGATCGTCGATGCACGCGTTATCTCGCGGTGGCCGCGCCGCCTACGCCCTGACCACCGAAAATCTGCGCGTCATGAAAACGCTCGCTGTTGAGCTTGACCGCGATTTCGAGTTGCGAATGTCGGGAACATTGGACGTCATCACCACGACGGAGCAGTTCGCGCATCTGGAGCCCGCCGTGGCAGCAGAGCGGGACGCCGGGATCGACGTCGAGCTCATTGATACCGATGCGGCGCGCGCGATCATGCCGGCGCTGTCGCCGCACATTCTGGGAGCGGCCTACACGCGCGATCGCGGCCATCTTTGGCCATTTGCGCTCGTGAATGGAATGGCCGACGCCGCAATGCGCGCCGGGGCGGAGCTGCGCCCTGGTACTCGCGTCGATCACCTCGCCTGGTCGGGGGATCGCGTCACCGGGGTTGTCGCCGAAGGCGAGACGATTCTCAGCGAGGACGTCGTTCTCGCCACGAATGCCTGGACCCCGCGCCTGTTGCCCGATCTGGCCCAAGGCGCCATCGTTCCGGCGCGCGGTCAGATTCTGGTCACGCAGCCGCTGCCACCAATCCTGGCCTGCCCCTTCGGCACGAACTTCGACAAGGAATACGGGCGCCAGACCCCCGGCGGCCAGATTCTCTGCGGAGGATACCGCCGCCACGACGTGAATCAGGGATTGGGGTCCTTTCGCGAAGAAGTAACACCACGCGTGCTGGCCGGGATTGCCCGTTGTCTGAGCGATCTCTTTCCGTCGCTGCGGGGGCTGGCGCGGGTCGTACGCGCCTGGTCCGGGATCATGGGGTTCACCGCCGATGGGCTACCGCTGATCGGGCCCTACGACCCCGCTCCGGGTTTGACGGTTGCCGCCGGGTTCAACGGCGGTGGATTTTCCTGGGGTGTCATCGTTGGCAAAGCCATCGCTCGCCTCCTCAATGGTCAGGAACCCGGGTTCGATCTCGAGCCGTTCCGGCCCGCGCGATTCCACGAACTCGGAGGGGATGTCGCTTGGGCGAACCCTTTCACGGCGGGAGAAACGAGCGATCGGGTCGAGTCCGTCCGCTAACCGGTGGGGCGCGCCTGCATCAGTTTGATCATCGGTTTGCGCGGTTTGGTCGCCGCATCGCGGGCGAGTTGGACCGCGACCGCTTCAGCCAGATGGGCAAAAGCTTTGGCGGTCGCCGAATCCGGGAAGGCGGCCACGATCGGAGAGCCAGTATCCCCTCCCTCGCGAATGCGAGGATCGATCGGGACGTCGCCGAGGAACGGCACCCCGTGCGCGGCGGCAGTGCGCTTGCCCCCACCTTCGCCAAAGATCGGTGTGACCGTGCCGCAACATGGGCAGGCAAACCCGCTCATGTTTTCGATGATCCCAATGACCGGGGTTTTCACCTCCTGGAACATCTTGAGACCTTTGACGGCATCGGCTAGCGCCACTTCCTGCGGGGTGGTCACGATGACCGCGCCCGAGAGCGGAATCTTCTGGGTCAACGTGAGCTGGACGTCGCCCGTACCCGGCGGCAAGTCGATCACCAGATAATCGAGATCTTCCCAGAGGACGTCGTTCAGAAACTGGGTGATGAGCTGCGCCACCAGCGGTCCGCGCCAGATGAGCGCTTTATCCGGATCGAGCAGAAATCCGATGCTCATCACTTTCACCCCGTGTGCTTCGAGGGGCACGATCTTGCCGCCGCGCACCAACGGCTTGGCCCCCTGACCCATCATCAGGGGGATGCTGGGACCGTAGACATCGGCGTCGAGGAGCCCGACCTTGGCGCCCGCCTTGCTCAGGGCCACGGCCAGATTGGCGGCAACGGTCGACTTGCCGACGCCACCCTTCCCCGAGGCCACCGCGATCGTGTTGCGCACCCCGGCGATGGGATCGGCGTCAGCCTTCCCGGACCCGGATGCCCGCACCCGGGTGAGAAACGTGACGTCGACGGTCTCGATGCCGGGAATCGCCCCCGCGGCGGTTTTCAATTCCTGCTCGATTGTGTCGCGATAGGGCGCGATCGGTGAGAGGAGCTCGACGGTCAGGACGAGGCGATTGCCGTCGATCTCAACGGCGGGGATCATGCGCAGCTCGACGAGGCTACGGCCGACGGCCGGCTCCTGGACGCTGGCGACGGCCTCCAGCACGCGTTCTTTGGTCAATTCGCCCCCTATCGGAGGCTGGGTGATGGTCACGATTGGTTCTTTCTCAACGTGGAGCCCAAAACGCTCCTCTTTCTCCTTTAGATAACGGACGATACCCCAGGAGGGGTCCATGCTGCGGACAATCCTCACTGGTGCCGTTCTTCAGAAGTCTTTTCAAGGAGAGAAGGACGAGGGGCAATAGGGAACATCGCATCTTGGCCACGCCTCCCCTCTTCACCCCAACCCCTCTCCCGTCGAGCCGGGAGAGGGGCTCTGTGGGCTGCTGAATGGCACCCTCGCTCCGTAGATTTCCCTTTTCAAGGGCATTGCGCGAAAAGCCCGGTGTCTCGCACAATCGGCAGGTTACGGATGGACAGCAATAGATCGGGATTAGGTGGGCATGAGCGACGAGAAACGGGAAGCGGCGCCGAGTGAGCCATCGGCGGCGGTGGATGCAGAGGCGGTACAGGTGGCTCTGGACGCCGCCGACACGAGCGACGAGCCGACGGGACCAAAGAAGATCGCGGTGGTCATGGCGCATCCGGACGACGCGGAGTTCATCTGCGCGGGGACCGTGGCCCGCTGGACTGACGAGGGGAACGAGGTCATCTACGTGCTGCTGACCTCCGGCGACAAGGGGAGTGACGACCCGGAGATGACCTCGGAGAAGTTGGTCGAGACGCGCGAGGCCGAACAACGGGACGCGGCGCGCATCCTGGGTGTCAAGGAAGTTCACTTCATGAAACGGCGAGACGCCGAGCTGGAACCGAATCTCGAGCTGCGCCGGGAGATCACGCGTGTCATCCGGCAACTGAAACCGGACGTTGTGGTTTGCCAGGATCCGACTGTGCGCTGGGTCGATACGCAATACATTAACCATCCCGATCACCGCGCGGCGGGTGAAGCGACCCTGGCGGCGGTCTTTCCCTCCGCACGAGACCGGCTGACCTTTCCCGAGCTGCTGCGGGAGGGATTGGAACCGCACAAGGTGCGCGAAATCTATCTTGCCGGGGCGCAGTCGCCCGACGTGGCGATCGACATCACGGCGCAGATGGAGCGCAAACTCGACTCGCTGCGCGCGCACGCCTCCCAACTCGGCGACTGGGACTTCGAGCCGATGATCCGGCAGTGGGCGAAGGAGACTGCCGAGCAGCATCCGGGCAATGGCGAGTATGTGGAGAGTTTCAAGTATTTCAAGCTCGACTGAGGGTGACGGGGTGATGGGGCGTGCGATAATCGGTGCATCGCGGAACTTGTTCA
Organism: Chloroflexia bacterium; assembly: GCA_013697005.1. GTDB lineage: Bacteria > Chloroflexota > Chloroflexia > Thermomicrobiales > UBA6265 > JACCXM01. The sequence continues at coordinate 5,250 of JACCXM010000075.1, forward strand.
CGGGATCGATCCGCCGCGAGTGGCGCTTTTGAGGAGTGACGAATGGCTGGGCCGAGCCCGATGCTGGAATACGCCTATTTTGAGGGGGAGATGATTCCGTTTGTCGACGCCAAGGTCAGCGTCGGTACGCACGCGTTGCAATACGGCACGGGCGCCTTCGCCGGGATTCGCGGGTACCTCGATGCGGACGGCGAGACGATCAACATTTTCCGTCTGCCTGAGCACGCGACGCGGCTGCTCAACTCCGCCAAGCTGCTCCGCGCCACATTACCGTTCTCCAAGGAGAGCCTGGCGCAGACGATAGTCGATCTGGTCGAGAAGAACGCGCCGACCGGCGACGTCTACATCCGGCCATTCATCTACAAGTCGTCGGTGCAGCTCACGCCGCGGCTCAATGGGCTCGACAACGAGCTGACCATCTACATGCTGCAGCTCGGCGATTACCTGGATACCAATGCCGGGGTAAAGGCGTCCGTCTCGTCGTGGCAGCGGGTGCCGGATAACGCGGTGCCCGGCCGGGGCAAACTGTCCGGGTCGTACATCAACTCCGCGCTGGCCAAGGACGAGGCCGAGGAGAAAGGAGCCGACGAGGCGATCCTGCTCGACGCGCACGGTCACGTCGCCGAGGGGAGCGGCTGCAACCTCTTCCTGGTTCGCGACGGCGCGCTGGTCACCGCTCCCATCACCGGCGATATTCTGGAGGGGATCACCCGCCGCACGATGATGCAGTTCGCCCGCGACGAAGGCATCCCGATTCAGGAGCGCGATATCGACCGCTCCGAGCTGTACATCGTCGACGAGGCGTTCTTCTGCGGCACGGGGGTGCAAATCGCCCCGATCACCAGCATTGACGGCCGGCCGGTTGGCGACGGCATCCCCGGCCCGCTCACGATGAAGATCCGGGAGATGTTTTTCGACACCGTGCGCGGGCGCAACCCGGATTACGCGCACTTTTTGACCAAGGTGCGGGCAAAGGTGGCGTCGGCGGCAGATTGATCGGGCGCCTATTCATCACCGTTTGGTTCGACGCGCGTGATGCCCTCGATCGCATCAAAATCACGGTCCCAACAGTAGATTTCCGTGATACCACGGGATCGAGCGTAGAGCGCGTTAGCATTCCGCGGCAACATCGGCAGCCATCTTTTCCTGGACGGTGTCTTTGACGTCGGGCCAGTCTTCTGGCCGGCGGCGGGGCGCCACTGCGCCAAATCCGTCATCGAGCTGCGATCTGGCCGGGCTGAGCTTCACTTCGTCGCCATCGAGTTCAAAACGCATGCGGTCTTTGGGGCGGAGACCCAACCGGGAGCGAATCACTGCCGGGATCGTCACCTGCCCTTTTTGCGTCATCGGGGATTCGAAATCGTTCGCCGCCGCACCTCAATACTCAGTAGTACATGTTTCCGCGGTGATCAGGCCGTTGCCGAACCAGCCGCTGGTTCGAAACCGTGAAAACGGTCGAACTCGGCGTGGTGGTGGGCCTGGTCGACGGGGGCGACGACGACGAATGGTCTGCCGGCCGCGTTAGCCTGTTTGGCGGCTTCCAGCGCCGGGCGGAGACCGTCGGCTGATATAACGCGAATCGCTTCGATACCAGCGGCGTTGGCGGCGGCCACGAGATCGGTCCCCGGTGCGAACTGGGTGGCGACGATCGGGCCTTCGGTACGCTTCTGGATCCATTGCACCCAGCCGAACGCGCTGTCGTCGCACACGACCCAGGTGACGGCGAGCCCCTCTTGCACCGCGGTACCCAACTCGTGCAGCTGCATCTGGAACGCGCCGTCGCCGGTGGTGCAGACGACCTGACGACCGGGCCGCGCCAGCTTCGCCGCCATCGCCCCCACGATGCCGTAGCCCATGGCCGTTTGCTCGGCCGGCGGCACACAGCACCCCGGATCGAGGACGAAGTAGTATGGCCAGTAATACGACCACAGATCCTGCCCGCCGTTTTCGTTGACCAGGATCGTGTTCGTGCCAAAGACGCGGTTGATCTCGTGCACGATCGACTTGCCTTTGAGCGGCATCTCACCGGATTCAAGGGCATGTGCGGCGTCGTCCATCGCCGCGCGCATCGCCGCCAGACGGCCCTCATGGACTTCCGACATGAGGTCGAACTTGGGATCAACCTCGCTAGCGTCGCACGCCGCGGAGAGTGCCTCGATCGCCAACCGGGCATCGGCCTGAATTGCGACATCGGGTTCCCAATTCCGCCCCAGTTCGAACGGTTCGATATCGATCTGGATGAGCTTGGCCCCATCGGGAAAATGCAGGAAGCCACCTTGAAACTCCTCCATGCGGGAACCGACAGTGATCACGAGATCTGCCGCCTCGTAAATCCGGCGCGGCAAGGTTGTCCGGTAGAGGCCAGTCAGTCCGCAGAAAAGAGGGTGGGTTTCGGCCACCGAGCCGCGACCAGCGGGCGTCGTCTGAATCGGGATGGCGAAGCGACGGGCGAACCGGCCCACGGTGCTGCCAGCGCCGGAGAGGATCGTGCCGCCGCCGGTGATGATCAGGGGCCGCTCGGCCGCGGCGATGAGAGCGGCGGCGGCGGTGATAGCGGAGGGATCGGGGGCTGGGCGCGGCGGCGGGATTGCCCGGCTGTAGGC
>JACCXM010000089.1 GCA_013697005.1 Chloroflexia bacterium
TCGAAGATCACGAACAGCATCGCGACCACGTAAAAGCGGGCGGTATAGCGCGCCTGGACGGGGGTTACATTGGGGATACCGCTCTCGTACGGCGCGGCCTTCAGCCAGCTCGGTTTCTGCGGCGCCACGATCCAGTTGAGGATCAGCAGCGTCATGCCCATGGCGAAGGCCGCGGTCAGCATCAGTGCGATGATGACCCAGTTGCCGCCGAACGTCTCGAAACCCACGCCTGTCGTCCCCTCGTTGCCGGCGTCTTTCAGACAACGGGCCGCCAGTGCGGCGGCCGCGTCAATGAGACGATTTTACCACGGATGATCCAATTTCCTGGCGTCTGAGCTACGCCGAACCGCGACCTGGGATCGCGAATTCAGGCGGCTTGACGCGCGATGGCGCACGTATCGCACAGGTGGCCGCCGTCGCCGCGGGCGGGGGCAGCGCACCACCAGCACCCTGGCGAGCCATCAGGAGCGTACAATGCGCGGGAACGCGCCGGCAGCTCTTCCCGCCGCGCCGCGAGCCAGCCCCGCTTGAGCAGTGTCACCAACTCATGCTCGTAGCGGCGGACCGCATCCCGCTCCTCGTCCGAGAGCCGCCAGAACGGGATGACCCGGATCTGATCGTTCGCCGCACGCAGGATGAATCCACGCCCACACAGCCAATTTCGCAACGAGAGCGCATCGGTCAAAACCACTTACCCGATGCGCACCGCCTCGTCGGGGAATCGATACCGTTCCGAACGCTGTCGTCGCTGCAGGGCGTAGACGGTAATCAATGGCCCCAGGTGCCCAACCAACATCAGCGCACACAGCACCAGCTTCCCGGCCGCGGTGAGCCCCGGCGTAACCCCCGTCGAGACCCCGGTCGTGGCCAGGGCACTCATCGCCTCGAACATCAGATCGATCATGAGCGTGTCCCGCTCGCCCCCATAATGCTCGGCGATCGCCAGTCCCCCGGCGCCAACACCATACATCAGCACAAATAGCACGATCACGGTGACGGCGCGAAACACGATCGGGGTGGCGATGCGGCGTCCCCACAACTGCGTCTCGGCGCTGCCGCGCAGCGTCGAGACTACCGCCGCCAGAACGACGCCGGCCGTGCTCAGGCGCACGCCGCCCGAGGTCGACCCCGATGCGCCACCGACGAACATCAGACCGATCCAGAAAAAGAGGGTCAGCGGGTTGGCCAGCTCCCAGTCGATCGAGGTGAACCCCGCCGAGCGGGCCGAAACACTCTAAAAGTGCGAGGCGAGCAGCTTCGATTCTGTCGCGTATCCGGCCAGCGCGCCCCCCCATTCCGCCGCCAGGAAGACGATCGTCCCGATCCCCAGCAATACGCCATTCAAGCTCAGCACGATCTTGGTATCGAGCGCCAGTGGCCGCCAGGACCGCGCCCGCCCGATGTCCGCGAAGACCACATAGGAGAGGGCGCCGAGCTGAATGAGCACGATCAACACGAAGTTCACCCAGACATCGGTGGCCACCGGCCGGATCGATTGAAATCCTCCGGTGATATCGAATCCAGCGTTGCAGAAGGCCGCGATCGCGTAGAAAAGACCGTTCCAGACCGCATCGCGCGGTGGCATCCCGGCGGCCGAGACGAACCACACGGTAAGCACCATGGCGCCGGTGATCTCGGCCACAATCGTGAAGCGGACGATGCGCCCGGCGAGAAAGACGGCCTCCTGGATCGAGAGAGCCGGCGCGCCATCCTTGAGCAACAGCTCGTCGCGCAGGGTGTAGGCCCCGATCCCACGACGGAGCATCTGGAGCAGGACGCTGGCGCCGACGGTGAACCCCAGTCCGCCGATCTGGATCAACGCCAGCAGAATGACCTGCCCCCACCAGTTCCAATGCTCCAGCGAATCGACCACGGAAAGACCGGTGACCGTCGCCGCCGAGACCGAGGTGAAGAACGCGTCGACGACCGGGGTGCGCTGACCGCTTCTCGTCACCCAGGGCGATGTCTGCAGCACGGTTCCGGCAAGCGAGGTGACGATCAACCCCAGGACGAACAATTGCGCGTGCCGGCGGGCGTTGGTGCGCGGCCCGGGACCGGCCGCCGGTGGCGCGAAGATGACGCGCCCGAACACCGTTCCCCGCCGTGCCATCCCCCTGGCCAAATCAGACTCAGTTGTCGGCGAACGCGTCGATCGCCGCGTCGAGTCCCGCGACGAGGATGAAATCCCCGTCTTGCAATGCTGTGTCGGGTATGGGGCGGGGCAGCAGCAGGTTGCCGCGCTGAATGAGGAGGATGCAGCTGTCGGGCTGGGACCTATCGATCTGACCGACCGTTTGCTGTACCGCGCTCGCGGGAACCAGCATGCGGGCCACGCCACTTGTCGTCGTCAGGTTCATATAGGCAACCAGATGCCGGATTTCGAGTGAATGCGCCACCTGCACCCCGGTTTCCTGCTCCGGAAAGATGACACGGTCGGCGCCGACTTTGACCAGGATTTCACCATGAATCTCGGTCTCGGCCTTGGCAATCACCCAGGGTACGCCTAACCGCTTCAGTATCAGCGCGCAACTGATGCTCGCCTCGATGTTCTGCCCCTGACCGACGACGCCGACATCGGACCGGTCGACCCCCAGCGAGCGCAGCGCTTCTTCATTCGAACCGTCAGCCTGGGCAGCGAGAGTCGCGTAGTCCACGACCTCGGCGACCCGCGCTTCGCTGATGTCGATTGCCGTGACGTCGTAGCCGAGCTCGTGGCAAACACGGGCGACGCTGCTGCCGAAGCGGCCGAGCCCGATTACCGCAACACGCGTTCGTGCCGAACTGTGGCGATCCGCACCGCGTTTCACGTGCTCGCCCCTTTCACCGCGCCAGCCGCCGTGCCTCCCGTCCGCGTCCGGGCGCCCGCTCAGGAGACCGGGGTGCCGTCCAATGGGAAGCGGTCGGCGACCCGCTCCGGCGTCCACGGGGTAAATAGCCAGTCGCGGAAAAAGGCGTCCAGATCTTCACCGGATACCTCTTCCGCGAGTGCGATGAAATCACCGGTCGTGGCGTTGCCATGGCGGTAGCGCGCCGCCCACTCCTGCAGCAACGCGAAGAACGCCTCGTCACCCAATCGCGCGCGCAGATCATCCAGGAGCAGGGCGCCGCCAGCGTAAACGACTTCCGAAAAGAGGTGGTCCGGTCCCGGGTCGCCGATGAGCACACCTTCGCCATTGGGTGTACGGCTGACGTTCGCCAATGATGACATCTGCCGGCGCAGCGCGGCGTCCGCGGCGTCCGCACCGTGGGCGGCATCGGCCCAGAGAATTTCAGAATAGCGCGCGAATCCTTCGTTGAGCCAGATGTCCTGCCACCGCGCGGGGGAGACACTGTTGCCGAACCAGTGATGCGCCACCTCGTGGGCGATGGTCGGCTCGCGCACGGCGGAACGGTCGTAGCCGATCATCCCCTGTGTTTCGAGCGCGGCGTCAAAGGAGGTGTCCTCGAACACGGTATTGCCGATCGCGGCAAAGGGATAAGGGCCAAAGCGTTCAGTGAAAGCCGCGATCATGTCCGGGACGCGATCGAACAGAGCCGCCTCACCTGGGGAGAGATCACCGGGAAATGCCTCGATGACAGTCACGCCACCGGGTCCGGTTTCGGTAATGATCTCCAACTCGGCGGCATGGAAAGTCACCAGATAGCTCGCGGTCGGCTCCGCATTCTCCCAGGTGGAGGTGCTCGTCGAAGGATTTTCCCCCGCTCCCGTGGTCCGCGCCACGGAGCGCAAGACACCGTTGGCGGCGACGTCGTACGGTTCGGGCACGGTGAACGTCATGGTGTAGGTCGCCTTGTCGCGCGGATGGCCATTGACCGGGTACCAGACATCGGAGCCCGCCGGTTCGCCGACCGCGAAAATCGAGCTCCCGTTTGCCCACCATCCGCGCTCGAAGCGGTCGTCCTCATCAACATCGGGTGTGCCGTGGTAGCGCACCGTGGTCTGGAACGGTAGCCCCGCGGGGAGCGGCTGCGCCGGAGTGATAGTCAGCTCGCCACGGTTCCGCGACCACTTTGCCGCATTGCCATTCACGGAAACCGCATCGATCCCGGGTCCCCGGAAGTCGAGATTGAACGCGCTGAGATCCTGGGTGGCGACGGCGTCGATGGTGGCGGTGGCGTCGAGGATGCTTCCTTCCTCCACATCGAGGTCGAGATCGAGCGTGTAGTGCAGCGCGTCATACCCGCCGTTTCCAAGCAGGGGGAAATACGGATCGCCGATCCCCGCCGCGCCGGGGGATGCCACCCCCGTGATCGGTGTCGCCGCCGCAACCGGCGTACCGGCGTCCTGCGCGCCGCTCGCCGCGGGCGCGATGACGAGGCTGACAAGCATGAGGAAGAGCAACGCTCCGAGCCGAGCCCGGCGAATCCTGGAATGCCTGTTCACGCGAGACCTTTCACGGGTTGGTGCGGATGGGCAGGGGCGAGCCGCGTGCGATGCTACTCCGGTTCGCTCCCAGCGTCGACTCGCTCCTAGACCATCCACGGCCGCTCCGCGGCCCAGCCCATGAGCGCGGCGGTTTGCCGTGCCGCTTCAATTGCTCCGGGGCAAATGGCGCGCACGTCGGCGATGGCCTGCTCCGCGGACAGCCCGCCACGGATCAGATAGGCAGCCAGCACGGTACCGGTGCGGCCCTGCCCGGCCAGGCAGTGGACCGCTACCGGGGTGCTCGTGGCCCGGCAGTCGTCGAGGAAGGCGAGCGCATCGAGCACTTGCGTCGTGGTCGGGGCGTGAAAATCATCGACCGGCACGTGCAGTCCCAGCAAGCCGTGTCGCTCCATCGCGCCACGCGGCAACGCCGTTTCCGTAAGGGACAGCAGCGCGCCGACCCCGTACTCGCTGAGCGTCGTGAGATCGCGATCGACCTCGCCGCCATTCGCTCCGGGCCGGGAGCAACCGGCCAGCACGTCGTCGATAATCCAGTAGAAGCGATGCATCGGTGCTCCTGTGTGTGCCGGGCTCGGGACGCATTGAATGCCTAACCCAGATGTCGTCACGGCAGGGTACCCTATGCTCCACAAGAGAGATCGGCGCCATGTGGCCCACGGCCACCGGAATCGGCGTCAGGCAACGCGAAGCGAGTAGGGGGAGCCGCATCATGGCAGCAAAAGACAAGGGCAAGATTCGCGTGATGAAGTCGAAAAGCGACACGTCCGGAAATCGCAATCGGACGTTCCAGACCGCGGTCGACATCCCGGCCGCGACCCGGACCGCGATGATCGCGCTCCTCAATCAGGCGTTAGCCGATACCTCCGATCTGTATAGCCAGACCAAACAGGCGCACTGGAACGTCAAGGGCATCCATTTCTACCAACTTCACCTCCTCTTCGATGAGTTGGCCGCGTTGCGCGAAGGCGAGGCCGACGAGATTGCGGAACGCGCCACCGAGTTGGGTGGCTACGCGACCGGAACCGTGCGCATGGCGGCCGCCAGCTCGCGCCTGCCAGAGATGCCCACCGATATCGACAATGGGGTCGACTACGTGCAGGCGCTGGTCGAGCGCTACGGTATTCACGCCAACAATGCGCGGGCGGCGATCGACACGTCGGATGAGGCCGGCGATGCCGACACGGCCGACCTCTTCACCGAGATTTCGCGTCAACTCGACAAGGATCTCTGGTTCCTACAGGCGCACGTGCAGGTTTCATAGCGGCCCCTGGAGGAACTCATGCCCAGCCCGCCC
>JACCXM010000112.1 GCA_013697005.1 Chloroflexia bacterium
GGCGAGCATTGCGACCGGGAGTTCGGGAATCATCGGCATGTAAATGGCGACGCGGTCGCCGCGCCGCACCCCTAGCTCCTTCAGGGCGTTGGCTGCCCGGTTCACCTCGTCATGCAGATCGCGGTAGGTGATGACCTTGCGGTCCCCTGGCTCGCCCTCCCAGTAGTAGGCGATCTTCTCGCCACCGCCGGCGCCGAGATGACGATCGAGACAGTTGACCGAGACGTTCAGCTGCCCGCCGTCGAACCATGTGGCAAAGGGAGGCTGCCAGTCGAGCACGGTGTCCCAGGGACGGTACCAATCGAGCCTGGCCGCTTCGCCGGCCCAATACCCTTCCGGGTCCGCCGCGGCCTGCTCGTAGATCGCGGGATCGTTGACATTGGCGCGGGCGGCAAATTCGGGCGGAGGGGGGAAGGTGCGTCCTTCGCGGAACAGCGTCTCGATGGCCGCCGCGCGCGCACCCGATCCCGGCCCCGGAATCCCGGTCTCGCTCATCACGCCCCCTCGCCTTGAGTCCGGCGCGTCGTCGCCCCATAGCACCGGCCGCTTCGTCGTTCCCCGATGAGCCGAGTATAGCCGCGCCTCTGGCGGACCAAATAGATCTTCAGCACACGAGGCCACCCTCGCAATCGATGATTGATATGCGCCTGTAGGGGCAACGCCTGCATCGCCCGCGTTCCCTACAGCCCAGTCGCTGCGTGGCTCACCTCGTCAAAACCGCGCGATCGACCGCGGACCGATGCGCCGTCTGCTCGACCGTGTCGCCGAGTGGCACGAGCTCCACGGATCCGTGGCGTCGTGCCAAGGCACGGGCAACCAGCCAATCGGCCAGCACCGGATTCTTCGGGAGCAACGAACCGTGCAAATAGCAGCCGACGGCGTTTTTGTAGATCGCGCCTTCGGTGCCGTCGCGCCCATTGTTGCCCCGGCCAATCCGGACGTGGCCCATCGGCTCCATGCCGGGACCGAGCGTGGTCAGGCCGCTGTGATTCTCGAATCCAACGAGCTCGCCCCACTGGCTGTCGACGACCACGTTGCCAATGAACCGCTCCGGTCCGGCGACGCTGGTCGCGTCAAAAAGACCGATACCGAGTTGCGGCTCGGCGTCGTGGGGTCGATACTCATGACCCAGGAGCTGGTAACCGCCGCAGACCGCCAGCAGCGCCGCTCCATCATCGACGGCAGCCCGCAGCGCATCGCCTTTCCCGCCCTGCAGGTCGCGGGAAACGGTGTCCTGTTCCTGATCCTGGCCGCCGCCCCAGAAAAAGAGATCGACGTCCGCGGGTATCGGCTCTCCCACGCCGATCTCGCGCACATCGACCGGGATCCCCCGCCACTCGGCGCGGCGGCGCAGGGCGATGACGTTACCGCGATCGCCGTAGATATTCATCTTCGCGGCGTAGAGCCAACCGATCGTCAGCTTCATCGGCGTTGTCCTCACTGTTCCCAGAACTGGGCGACCGCCCCGCGGTCGGCGAGCGCCTGGCGCAAACCGAGCAGCGCCGTGTACGTCAACAACACGTATCCCGGCGCGCCCTCGGCCAACGCGGTAACGAATGCGTCCAACCCCGCGGCCAAATCCTCCGGCAGCAGCGTGATCCGCTCGGGCGAGACTCCCGCGTACTTGAGACGGTTGGCCATTTCCGCGCCGCGAATGCCGGTCGTGAACAGCGGCGCCGCGCCGCGGTCAAGCATCTCGAAGTCGACGTCCCACAGCCAGGAAACGTCGCGCCCGTCAGCGGCAAGATCGTTGATGGCGATGAGTGCCGGCACGATGAGACCATCGGTGGCGATGGTGAGCATGCGCAGTGTTTCGTTGAACCCGACGGGATTCTTTACAAGGGCGAGCGTGAGCGGATGCCCGCGGTAAGTGACGCGCTCGACCCGGCCAAACGCCGATCGATAGCCGCGCAGGGCTTCGGCGATCGTTTCGTCGGGAATACCAAGCGTGGTGGCGACGGCAGCCGCGGCGACCGCATTGTAGGCGTTGTAAAGGCCGGGAATCGCGATGTGCAGCGGGAGCGCATCCCGTGCTTCCCGTGGCCGCGCGACGTCGAGACTAAGGGCTTCGACGCCATCGAGAGCGATCGCGACACCCGCCAAATCCAGCGGGGGTCGCGCCGCGCCGCATTGCGGGCAACGCCAGGCGCCGAGATGGGCGCTGTACAAGCGGTCGTATCGCAAATCCGAACCGCACCTCCGGCACGTCTTCGCGTCCGCGGCGTGCGGAATCTGGTCGAGCAGATAGACCGGGTTGGCATCATCCAGGCCAAACGTGACGCGGCGGGCGGCGATTCCCTCGGTGATTGCTGCCAGTGTCGGATCGTCGACATTGACGACTACGGTCGTCTCCGCGGGCAAACGTCGCAACGCCGATTGCCACAGCGCCGCGACCGTGTCCAGCTCACCGTAGCGGTCGAGTTGATCGCGGAAGAGGTTGTTGAGCAGGACGACAGATGGATTCAGGCGGCGGACGATCTCCGGAAAGGCCGCCTCGTCGCTCTCGATCACGCCGATATCGGCGCGCGGACTCCCGGACAGGCTCGCGTGGCCGGCAAGGGCGCTGGTGACACCGCGCACGAGATTGGAGCCGGATCGGTTGTGGGCGACGCGCAAGCCATGCGCGCGCAGGATGTCGGCGAGCATGCGCGAGATCGTGGTCTTGCCATTGGTGCCGGCGACGACCACGGTCCCCGCGGGGAGCCGCCGCGCGATCTTGCCGAGCAGATTGGGATCGATGCGCTCCGCAATCAGACCCGGCGCCGCGGTGCCCCCGCCGCGACCCAGGCGGCGGATCGCCATGCCGGTTACCTTGGCGGCGACGAGAGCCGCGGTAAGCCGGGCATCGGGCGTTCGCGCCGGGCTAGGAGCCATCGGTGAGAACGACGGTGAGCACCTCGAGCCGTTCGAAGGCGACGAGTGGGATCACGGGAACGGTCTGGGTATCGCCTTTGGCGGCATTCGGCGGCGCATCGCCGACGCGGCCCACGATCAGACCGCCCGGTACCCGCGCCGTGCGCAGCGTTGGGCTGTCGGTGGTGAGCACCACTTCGCCCGGTTGGGGGTCACTATCACGATCCAGGTAGCGCAACTCGAGACGGCCACCATTTTGCCAGACACCGAACACCACCCCATCCCCGCCGTCCGCGAGACGCGCCCCGACCCGCTGGCTGACGTCGATGATGAGCATGATACGGGATGATTCTTCCCAGACCTCCGTCACCTGGCCAATATAATTGGGTCCCTGCGCAACCACGGCCATGCCGACTTCGACCCCGTTCTTGGCGCCCTTGTCGATGGTGAGAAACTTTTGCTGGTTCGTGGGATCGGGCGCCTGGACGCGAGCCTGCAGCATCGTCCACGTTGCCCGGTCCTGCTGTAGCTTGGCCTGCAGACGGAGCTGCTCCACCTCGCGCACGGCAGCCTTGAGCTGGGCATTCTCCGCGGCAAGTTGATCGCGCTCGGCCTTGACGGCGGCAATCTCGCGCTCCATGGCGACGTCGCCGCGTGTGCCGACATTTCCGACCTGTGTCACGATCGGCGCCACGATCCCGCGCATGGCGTCCTTCACCGGATCGAGGGCGCGGCGGCTATCGAGCTGGATGAACGCCAGGCTGGTGATCACGAACAATGCGACCAGCAAGAACGTCTGGCGCGTGTTCATTGTCGTCATGGGCAAACGATAGCATCGGCCGTTAGCTATCGGCTATCGGCCGCTCATTGTCTCGTGCGGCGGATTTCCGATCCGCTGGCCAGGGCGCGCTCGTAGAGATGCAGGGCTTCGGCTACCCGCCCGGTGCCGCGCGCGACACAGGTCAGCGGATCGTCGGCGACATAGACCGGCATCTTCAATTCGGTTTGCAGCCGGCGATCGAGTCCGAGCAGGAGAGCTCCGCCGCCGGCCAGGGTGATGCCCTGCTCCATGATGTCGGCGACCAACTCCGGCGGCGTCTCTTCGATCGCGGTTTTCACCACCTCGACGATGGTGTTGACTGGTTGCGAGATCGCATCGCGCAACTCGACCGAGGAGACTTCGACTGACTTGGGCAATCCAGTGAGGAGATCGCGGCCGCGTAACGTCACCCGGATTTCTTCCTCGAGGGGATAGGCCGATCCCGCCGCGATCTTGGCGTTCTCGGCGGTACGTTCGCCGATGACCAGGTTGTGATCGCGCCGGGCGTACTGAATGATGGCATCGTCGATCTCGTCGCCGGCAACCCGGATCGAGTGGTTGACGACGATTCCACCGAGGGAGATGACCGCCACCTCGGTCGTGCCGCCGCCGATGTCGACGATCATGCTGCCGACTGGCTCGTTGATCGGCAGCCCCGCCCCGATAGCCGCCGCCATCGGTTCTTCAATGGTGTACGCCTCACGGGCGCCGGCGGAGAGGGCCGCGTCCTTGGCGGCGCGCTTCTCGACTTCCGTGACCCCGCTCGGGATACCGATCACCACCCGCGGGTGGGGAGCCATCAGCCGTTGCAGATGGACCTTGCGAATAAAGTAGTGGAGCATCATCTCCACCGTGTCGAAATCGGCGATGACGCCGTCCTTGAGGGGGCGGATGGCGACGATGCTCTCTGGCGTCTTGCCGACCATCGCTTTGGCTTCCGCCCCGACGCCGAACGCGCGGCGGGTCCGTGTGTCGATGGCAACCACGCTCGGTTCAGAGATGACGATACCCTTGCCACGAACGTAAACGAGGGTATTTGCGGTGCCGAGGTCAATACCAAGATCCCGACTGAACATACCAAAGAGCCTGGAAAGGGGTCGGAACAACCGGGTGCTCCTCTTAACACAGACGGCACACGTCCGTCTCAGCGTGTTGGCCGCGTGCATGGCATCATCGCGACCCGCGCCGGTTTCGACGTCAAGTTCGACGGACGTCGCGGGAGATGGCGGGAGTATAGCATTGCGCCACCCTCAATAACGGGTCGACTCGGTGTCTGAGTGTCACGACATTTCGCATGTCGGTCCGGGACATTGACGCGGCCCGCGGATGTGCGTAGAGTCTCTTTGCAGGAACCGGCTCCGCTGGCTCCTCTGATGTGTGCCCGGACTTTTGCGCGCTTTAACGAGTGCCAACCGGAGCGCATTCGACCCCGTGAAGGGAGATTCGTTGGACGCTGGCAGTCCTTACGCGCGGACGATCGAGCACCCTCAGGACTAGCCGGTCCGGCATTTCCGTCCTTGACATGGACAACCGCCTCCCCCCGGCAGCACCGGGGGATTCAGTGGGCCAGAGCATGGTCCACGAGAAAGGCGGTGAATCCATGGAGAAGCCGATTCGTTACTACATCACCACCAGCGGCGAGGAGTCAACCGTGCGCAGCGTCCGCGTCGCGCGCGGCGCACCCGAAACCAACGTTTCCGGCGATGCCGAGGCAAGCACTTCGGTTGCGCCAGCCAAGTCGATGCGACACGTCCCGTCGCAGATCAGCGAGGTCAAGCGCCGGGTGAAGGATGCGATCGCCAGGCGGCCATCCGATCGATAGCGGCAGGTGAAAGGATGAGGCACCGTCCGTGAGCTCACGTTCCGTACCGGCTTCCGATGCCGACCACGTCATCGGCGCATTTCCCCGCGAAGGGCTGAGCTCAGTCCTCGCCGCGACGCATCGCGCCGGATTTGGACCGCAAACGCGGGTGATCGATGGGTCGCGTGGTGATGTTCTTCAGCAGTTGGACCGGGCGGGACTTCGTGTCCGCGAAAATCCTTTGCTCACATCTGATGCGGTCCTGGTGGTGGTTACCGCCCCCGGCCGGGTCGCGGTGGTGTCGGACCTCTTTGCACGGTTTGGCGCGGAATCGGTGCTGATTGTCGAGCGGCGGAGTGAGCTTCGCGCCAGGCTGGAGGCGCCCGAATCGATCGCTCCCGACATTCCGATGGGAACCGGCGCAGAGGTCGTGGCCGATGCCTGAATTTCCCTCTTACCGCCCATCCGGATTCGCGTTCGACCTTGGGGCGTGAATCTCGACTTCAGTCGGCGCTGCTCCACCAGATGACTCGTCGCCGCTGGTGGCCCCGGCAATTGGGATGCTGCGCGGTTTGGCGACATCCGCTTTTGGCAGCATGATCGTGAGCACACCGTCCTTGAAGTCAGCGAGTGCGCCATCAGCATCGACCACTGACGGCAGGGAAACCGTTCGCTCGAAGGCACCGAACCGGCGTTCGCGCAGGAGCCAGCGGCTGCCCTCGGTTGCCTCTTCGACAGCCTCCTGGCGATGACCACGAATGCGCAGGGTATCGCCGAGAACGGTGATATCGATATCGGACGGCGGCACCCCCGGCACCGAGGCGGTCACGGTGTATCGGTCCGGCGTCTCGCGGACGTCCAGCGCCAGGCTGGATGCCATGCCGGGCCCGGGTGTGCCGGGTTGAGGACGGACGAAACTTTCTTCGAGCAGATTGTTCATCGCCTCACGCAAACTGACAATATCCCCCCAGGGGTCCCATCGAGTGATACTCACGGGGCTTCGCTCCTTCTGCCCTGATGGCCATGCACCGACGACGGTTGGAATCGGTTCAAGATCGCACGCGATGACCGCACGACGATAGTGTGTTCGCAAGGACCGTGTCATCGCAACCCTGCATTCAAGTGATGGAAGGTCACGTTCATGCCGTTCGATGCCGGCGCCGGCGAGCACCGATGAAACCGGCCTGGCGCCGGAGCATTCGCGGTTACCTCCTCCTGCCGCACCTCGTCCCGGTACTTGTCGTCGAGTTGGCCACCGCCACCTTTGCCGTCATCGCGTGGGACGGATTTCCGCCCGCGCGGCTGCTCGTGCCGCTACTGCTGGCGATGCTCGGCGGACAATTGGCGATCGGTGCGACGAACGAGCTCGTCGACCTGCCATCCGACGCCGTGGGCAAGCCATCCAAACCGCTCCCAAGTGGCGCGGTTTCGCTGCGTGGCGCCAGGGTGATGACCCTCGTGGGTCTGCTGCTGATGATCGCGTGCGGACTGCCCTTCGGCAGCCTGGCATTTGCGCTGCTGGCTCTGGGTACCGGCCTCGGCGTGGCGTACGACCTCTGGTTTAAGCAGACCGCGTGGTCATGGCTGCCATATCTGCTGGCGCTCCCACTGCTGCCGATCTGGGTCTTTACCGCACTAGGTCGGCCGGAGCCGCGCCTGCTCTGGCTCTACCCGTTGGGAGCACTGGCCACCGTTGGCGTGCATTTCGCGCAGGCGCTCCCTGACGTCGCGATCGATCGCCAGGCGGGACTGCCGACCGCGACCAGCCGGCTCGGTGGTGGACCAACCTTTCTCGCGTCCTGGATGACGACGCTTTCCGCCCCTCTTTCGTCCTGGATCGCCTTCGCCAGGCTGGACCACGCTCCGGACATTTCAGCAATAGCGGCCGCGGCGGGAATGACAATCCTTTTCCTGGCCGTGAACCTGACCATCCTCGGGCTCAACCGGCGGACCGGGTTTGCGGCTTGCTTTCCGTTGGTCGCACTGTCGACGCTGATCAACGGCTTGGCCTGGACAATCACCGTCGCCCCCTGAACCCGTCGGTGACGTGGTGGCGCGAGATAGTGAACGGCTGAGGCGTGGAACCTACGCGGAAAGGTCTTGCCGGTAAACGACGCTGCCCATTCGCTCGAGACGGGGCCAGTCGAACGCGATGCCCGCGGAGACGCCGTCGGTCAGCGAGAAGCATCCGTCGGGCGCAGCGAGTGCGGTTTCGGTGATGTCCTCCACGAAATAGGGGCCGCCCGGAGAAAAGTGATCCCCAGGCAGGTCGATCTCCGCCAAGCCATTGAGATTGAGATTCATGGCCTTGCCCCAGGCCGAGTCGAGCATGCCGCCGATCCAGGTGCGGATGCCGCGCTCCCGGCAGAACCGGGCAATCGCGATGGCCTCGTCGAATCCCGATACGCGCGGGGGTTTGATGTTGATGATGAGGCGGTCGAGGGCGCCGTTCCGTTCCCACAAGGTTGCCGCCGTTTGCGCATCGCGCAGGGAATGGATGCTTTCATCCAGGCAGACCGGGGTGCGCAGCTCGCGCGAGATTTCGCTGTGGAGGAAGATATCGTCGTCGTAAAGTGGTTGCTCGACGAGGAGCAGATCGAAATCGTCCAACGCCTGCAAGCCCCGCCAGTTTTCTCGCGTATAGGCCGAATTGGCGTCGACCTGAAGCTGGATGGTGGGGAATCGGGTGCGCAACGCGCGCGCGACCTCGTCGTCGAATCCGGGCCAGATTTTCACCTTGAGGCGACTGTATCCGAGCGCGACCGCCCGTTCGGCGAGGTCGAGAATTTGGGGCAGGGTCTTGCCACCGATGCTGACCCCGACCGGGAAAATCCGCCGCTCCCCGCCCCAGAGCTGCCACAACGGCTGGCCCGCGCGCTGGGCGAGGATGTCCCACATCGCGGCCTCCACGCCGCTTTTGGCGAAGACAGCGCCTTTGATCCAGGCGTAGCTTTGGCGCAACGTCGCGATGTCGTCAATCGGACCGCGGTCGCGTTGCCACCGCGCTACGCTGGGCAGGATGAATGATTCAAGTGAGGTCAGGACTGCCGGCGTATCGACCTCGGCCTTGTAGGCGGGGTCGAGCAGCGTCGGAATCTCGCCGGCTCCGCGCAAACCGTCACTCGTCTCGATGGCAACAAAGGGGCGATCGAGAGTCTCGTACGTCCCGAACGAGGTGGTGAATGGCGCCCGCAGCTCGAGTGCCGCCCGGTAGACGGCGAGACGATGAATCGACACGACGCGCTGCCCTCCGGCTCGTTATCTTGACCCACCACGGCGGCGCAGCACATACCAGTTTTCGCGCCCGCCCGGCGCCCGCTCGTCGGTGACGAAAGCGGTCACATCGTACGCGCCGGGCCGTATGGACACACCAGAGTCGATAGGGGAACCGGCCGAGCGATCGTCGCTGCGCGCCGACTTGATCGTCACGAACGGCCCGAGCGCCGCGCGCATCTCCGAACGCCAGAGATTTGCCCGGCGGGGGTCCTCGTTCATCAAGTCGTCGATGTCAGCGGGGATGCGGTAGCGGACTTCCTTCGGCGCGGAGGCGGCGATGGCTGAGGCATTGTCCAGGGTGATCTCGGGCAGCGCGCGCACTACCTCCGGGTCGGGTCCAAGGTAGCGCCTGGTGCGGACGTCTTCGAGCCGTCCATGCGTTGTCGCCGCCGAGAGATCCCAGAAGGCCGTGAAGCGATCGCTGGGGACGTCACCATAGAGCTCGCTGTGCAGCACACCGTATTTGTCGAGGGTCAGCTCACGGACGGTGGTGCCCAGTTTCTCGAGATTGAGCCGCGCATTTGCGCCACGCATGGGATCGAACGTCCAGACCGCGGAGCGATGCCCGGACCGCAAGGCTTCGTACCCTTGCAGCACCTTGAGGTGCCAACCCAAATCACGCGTTCCCCTTTGCTCTTCGCGCACGCCCAGCATGTGCGAGACCAGCGTGCCGGAACGGCCTCCCGCCGCGATCGCGAAACCGAGCCAGCCGTCCCCGTTGAAACCCATCTCTTCACGATAGGCCACCAGAACTGAACCCCCCGTGTCGGGCAGGATGGCCAGGATGTTGACGGGAACCAACTCGGCAGCCGGCATACCCCAGACGCGCTCCTGGAGCCGGACCACGAGGGTCAGCGCATCGATCGGCTCCCTACCGCCGTCAACCAGATCGTAGGATGGGCACTGAGCGTGCTGCCAGCCAAGCGGCGCAAACACGACGTCGCCGAGCCCGGCAAACGGTCTCCGCCAACCATCGCGTTGGCGGCGAAAACCGAAACGCTCCGGGTGCAGCGCGGCCACGGCAAGTTCGTCGTCGGCGCGCTCGCGCGTCTCTCGGGCCCGTTCTGGGGCAATGATGTCATCGGGCATCGCCTACGCATTCTAGCAGTGGGGGCGACGTCGGGAGCGGATGTCCGCTTGACTATTGACGGTCGCGATGGGCAGTCATATCATCCGCCGCGAAGCGTTAACCGACCGGCAATATGACATCAGGGAACTGCTCTAGCCGGCAGCATGACGAGGGGTAGTTCCTCTCGTCTCTGGAGAACCAGCGATCGTGAACGGTGCGGAAGTCCGATTCGGCCAGTTGTTCGACCGCGAGAGCGGCCGGTCATTCATCGCGGCGTTCGACCACGGTTTGACGCTCGGACCCAAACCGGGATCGGAGAGCGTACTGGAGAGCCTGGCCCGGATTGTCACCGGCAATCCCGACGGCATCCTGATCTCGCCCGGTACGATGAAAGTTGGCGGCCACCTTTTCGCCTTCCATGGCGCGCCGGTTCCGATCGTCCGCGCCGACTGGATCTACAACACCGACGTCTATCCCGGGTTGCCCCCCTTGCTGCAGGATCCCCGCCAGGGCGAGCACTACGAGGTCATCTGTTCGCCGGAGGACGCGCTGGCCATGGGCGCCAGTGCGATCACGATGTTTCTGATCGTCGGCACCAGCGATGGCGCAGTATTTTCCAGCAACGCCCGGCAGGTTGCGGAGAACGTCCAAAAGGCTCGTCGCACCGGGATGCCGGTCATCGTCGAGTCCGTGCTCTGGGGCGCCCGCATGGAAGACAAGCGCGATCCTGAGCTTCTTGCATTCGGGGCCCGCGTCGCGGCCGAGTTCGGCGCCGATGCGATCAAGACCGCCTATACCGGCGATCCCGAAACGATGCGGCAGGTGATCGCTGGCTGCCCGGTGCCGGTGCTGGTGCTCGGCGGCGTCCGTTCCTCCGATCCGGACGTCGTTCTGGAAGCAACCCGCGGCGCGCTGGACGCGGGCGCAAGCGGTGTAGTCTACGGTCGCAATGTCTGGCAGGCCGACGACCCGGTGCTGATGTGCGGTCTGCTGCGAGATGTGATACACGGTCGGGTAGCCGTTCCGGTCTGATCGGCCAGGCTGCCAACTCCCGCGTCGATGCGGGAGCCGAAAAGTGGGAGCAACGCTCTGGTCCCTCGGGACCGCGGCCATACGTGCGGCCGCACGGTCGAGCCGGTGAAGGCGCCGGCTCCGTTTCCAGAAGGAGTTGATCCATGGCGGATCGAAAACAGCTCGAACTGGCTCGAGCACTATTAGCGGGGCGGATCGACCGCCGCGATTTTCTCAAACAAGCCAGCGTGCTCGGCATCTCCGCGGCCGCCGCGGATTTGTTCCTGCGCGCCGCGCCTGGCGCCCGTGCCCAGGACTCGGGACCGGTGCCACCGGTCGTGGCCGAGCCGTGCGGTGACGATTGCCCGTTCGCTGGTCAGACGGTCACCGTGCTCGTCAACACCGGCGGTGGGGAAAAGGGCTCGATCGAGGGGCCGTTCCATGAGGTTCGCGCCGAATTCGAAGCGGCCACGGGGGCCACGTTGAACATCGCGGCCGTGCCGTTCGAGGAGCACTTCCCGAAGCTGATCGAGGATATGGCCAGCGGAACCGGGCAGTACGACACCTCGGTCGCCGGCGCGTGGTGGCTGGGCGATCTGGTCGCCGCCGATTTCCTGTTGGCGTACGACGAGTATTACAACGATACGAGCGGCAAGTTCCCGGAGTGGGACTATGATGCCGTACTGACGGGTCCGCGCTCGCTGCTGGAATACGGCGGCAGCAAGTACATGGTCCCCAACGACCACGACGGCCAGGTGCTCTATTACCGGAGCGATCTGTTCGCGGACAGCGAGCATCAGGCGGCGTTCGCCGAGGCGTACAACTACGACCTCGCGGTGCCGACGACGTGGGACCAGTTCGCCGATATCGCGGAGTACTTCAACGGCAAGGATCTCAACGGTGACGGCGAGCCGGACAGCGGCGTTGTCTTGCACCTGAAGGTCGGCCAGCAGGGCATGTTCCACTTCATGTCGTTCTCGGCGCCGTTTGTGATTGGTCCGGAAAACCCGAAGCTCTACTGGTTCAATCCGGACGATATGACGCCGCTGGTCAATAGCGCGGGTCATGTCGCGGCGCTGAACAAGCTGATCGAGATCACCAAGTTTGGCCCGGAAGCCATGTTTGGCTGGAATCTCCCCGAAGGCTGGAGCTATTTCCTGGCCGGCCGGGCAGCGATGACCTTTACCTGGGGCGACCTCGGCGCGCTGGCGCAGGAGACCGCCGAGCGCGGCGGTCAGTCCACGGTGCAGGGCATGACCGGCGCAGGACCGATCCCCGGGACGAATGGGTACTTCAACGTCGCCACCAACGCCATGGTGGAGACCGCGGAGCCGAACATGGTCGGCAACACGACCGGAGGCTCGTGGGCCGGCGTGATCTCGAAGTTCTCCAAGGCGCCGGAGGCGACGTACTTCCTGCTCGCGTTGATGGCGACCAAACCCAAGTCGGTGGTGTACGGCTATCGTGGTTGGGATGGGGTCGACCCGGGACGGACGTTCCACTTCCTGCCGCCGAACGGCGACAACAGTATCGAGGGCTATGAAGGGGGCGGCTGGGCCGCGGCGGATGCCGAAGCGTACACGACCGCCTACTTCGAGAACTTCGGCGCCGAGCTGCAGTTCCCGTATCTGCGCATCCCCGGCACCTTCGAGTACTGGCAGGCGTTTGACGTCCGCTTGTCCGAGGCCGTCACCGGCCAATCGAGCGCAGAGGACGCGTTGAACGCCGCCGTGGCGGATTTCGAGGGGATCACGGACCGTCTCGGGCGGGAGACGCAACTCGAGCAGTACAGGACCTCCCTCGGTCTCTAAGCGGGGCTCGTGCTGTTCGGCGGTCTCCGCCGGACGTGGCGCGGGGGAGGTTTCGGCCTCCTCCCGCGCCCAGCGGCCACGGGCACTGAACTGGCCACGCCGGTCCCTCGCCAAAAAGGGTTGAAGGCTATGCGCGGAGAGGCAACAGTCGAGGCCCCGGTACGTGCCGCCCCCCGTTCCGAGCCATCGGCACGTTGGCGGGCGCGCGACCGCGCCAAGTGGTTTTTCCTGCTGCCCGGGGTCGTCTGGATTCTGCTGTTCACGATTTTCCCCCTGCTCTATGCCATTCGGATGAGTCTGCATGCTTACCGCTTCGGTATCGAGGGCGCATTCGTCGGTCTCGGCAACTTTCAGCGGCTGCTGACCGACGCGGTGCTGCATGAAGACCTCGTCACGACATTTCAGTTCGTGATCTCGTCGGTGGCGGTGGAGATGGTGGTCGGTGTGAGCCTGGCGCTTCTGTTCAACCGGGAAATGCGCGGACGCGGGCTGCTGCGGACACTGGCCACGCTGCCGCTGTTTGCCACGCCGGTGGCGATTGGCTACCTGGGGATCACGCTCTTTTACGAAGAGGGCGGCCCGGTCAACGCCTTCATCCAGACGTTGGGCGGCTCGCAAGTGCCGTGGTTATCCAATCCGTTCTGGGCAAAGGTGGCCATCATCCTGCTGGACATCTGGCAGTGGACGCCGTTCGTCTTTCTTGTTTCGCTGGCGGGATTGCAAGGTCTGTCACAGGATTTGACCGAGGCGTCGGAAGTCGACGGCGCGGCGTGGTGGCAAAGTCTGGTGTTCATCATTTTGCCGCTGATGGCGCCGCTGCTGTGGCTGATTCTGCTGCTGCGCGCGATCGAGGCATTCAAAGTTTTCGACACCGTGGTGACCTTGACGGCGGGTGGACCCGGCCGCGCCACCGAGGTGATCAGCCGCTACACCTACATCACCATGCGCAAGTTCTCTGATTACGGGTATGCCGCGGCCCAGGGATTTTTGCTGCTCCTCATTGTGGCGATCCTGTTCACGCTGTTGTGGAGCCGCATCAAGCACAACTATGGGGCGCCGCGATGAACCTTTTACGCGGCTGGTCGTCGGACGGAGCTTGGCCATGGTGAGCGCAGCGTCGGCGCGTCCTGTTCATCCCGAATATGTCCGGGCGCAAAATCCCGGAAAGACCGCGCGCAAGATCGCGACACGGATCGCGCTGATCGTCGTCAGCGCAATTGTCATCGTCTGGATTGCCTTCCCCTTCTATTGGGCGTTCCTGAATTCAATCAAACCCGCGGTGGACACATTCGGGAGCAAATGGATCCCGTGGGTTCAGTTCGAACCCCGGTTGGATACCTGGCAACGGGTCTGGAGCATTCGCGAAGTGCGCCAAGGTTTGCTCACCAGTGCCACCATCGGACTCGGTGGAGCAACACTGGCTACCGCGTTCGGCGTTCCTGCCGCGTATGCCATTGCCCGGTTCCGGTTTGGCACCAAGGGCAACATGGCCATGACCAACTGGTTCCTCTCGCAGCGCATCATGCCGCCGGTCATCTTTGCCCCGCCCATCTTTATCCTGGCGCGGACTCTCGGTCTGCTCGACACGGTGCTGGCACTCGTGCTGTTGGCCGGAACGTTCAATATCCCGTTCGTGGTGTTGATCATGAGCCAGATGTTCCGCGATCTGCCGGTGGAGCTCGAAGAGTCGGCACAAGTCGACGGCGCCAGCCGCTGGGAAATTTTCCGGCGCATTGCGCTACCGCTCGTGGCGCCGGGGGTGGTGGCGAGTTGGTTGATCGTGCTCGCGTTCTCCTGGAACGAGGTGTTCTTCGCGCTCGTTGTCGCCTCGAAGGATGCTATCCCGATGACGATGTACATCGTTGGGTTGTCCGGCACGCGTGGGGTCGATTTCCCGGCCGCGAGCACGATGGCGCTGCTGATGATCGCGGTGCCGACCATCATCGCTCTCACCTGTCAACGATTCATCGTGCGCGGACTGTCGCTCGGCGCGGTCAAGGGCTAGCCACGGCGTGACGCTTCTCCTCGGGTTGGACGTCGGGACGACGGGCATCAAGGCTGTCGTCTATCGCACCGACGGCATCGCGGTGAGTAGCGCCGCGCTCCCCACCCCGACGCATATCCCCCAGCCGGGATGGGCCTTCTTCCGTCCCGAGGAGCTTTGGCAGGGTGTCATCACGGTCATCCAGCGCGCCCTGGCAGAGCTCTCCGATCCCGCGGAAATCGCCTCCGTCGCCGTGGCCGCGGTCGGTGAGTCGGGGGTGTTGATCGACGCGAGCGGAAAGGCGATCAGCGACAGCATTGCCTGGTATGACAACCGCACCCGGCCGCAAGCCGCATGGCTGGCGCAGCACATCGGCAAAGATGAACTGTTCGCCCGTTCGGGGCTGTCGCTGCAACCGATCTTCTCGCTGAATAAGTTGCTCTGGCATCGCGAGCATCAGCCGGATATCTGGCGGCGCTCCGTACGCTGGTTGATGCTCGCCGATTACATCGCCTTTCTGCTCAGCGGCGAAATCGCCACCGATTTCTCGCTGGCGTCACGCACCTTGCTGCTCAATTTGCGGGAGAAATGCTGGGACACGCAAACCCTGGCGCAAACTGGAATCGACCGAGACCTGTTGGCGCCGCTTGTTCCCGGCGGCACGGCGTTGGGGCGGGTTACGGCTCTCGCCGCCACGGCGACAGGGCTGCCTCGAACCGCCATGGTCGCCTCTGGCGGACACGATCATGTCTGTGGCGCGCTCGCCGCGGGAGTGTCGCGGCCGGGGCAGATGCTCAATTCGCTGGGGACGGCAGAGGCGTTGTTTTTTCCAACCACGCAGCCGCTTACCGATCCCCAGGCGGGACGGCAAGGCTATGCGCAGGGAGCGCACGTGGTCGGCGGCGGCTACTACGTGTTCGGTGGTCAATACACCTCGGGCGCCAGCATCGAGTGGATACGCGATCTCCTCGGCGCAAAAGGTGATCCGCTTGCGTATGACGCTCTGGTCGCAGGAGCGGAGTGCGTCCCCGCTGGCAGCCTGGGGGTCATGTTTTTGCCTCATTTGCGCCTGGCGAACGCGCCGTACGACGATCCGCGTTCTCGCGGCGCGTTGATCGGACTCACCACCGATGCGGGGCGGGATGTCGTGACCCGGGCGATCTTCGAGGGGATCGCGATGGAGAGCCGCAACGCCTTCGAGCCACTGATGCGCTACCCGCAGGTGACGACGCCCGAATCGATCGTTGCTATTGGGGGAAGCGCGCGCAACGCGTTGCTGATGCGCATCAAAGCCTCGGTCATGAACCTCACACACCAAATCCTCGATGCGGAGGAAGCCACCGCGCTCGGCGCGGCGATGTTGGGTGGACTTGGCGCGGGCATTTATACCGGCGTTGACGACGCGGTCGGGCACATGCGATACGGTCAGCGGACTGTCGAGCCCGACGCCAATGATGTCCCCGTGTACGAATCGATGTTCAGAGCGGTGTATCGCCAACTCTACCCGGCGATCGCACCGCTCAGTCAGACGATCAGCGATTTCCAGTCCACCGCCAGCGCGCCAAGAACCCTGACAGACGAGGCATAGGCAATGACAGACGCCTTTCTCGGGATCGATCTCGGCACCTCGGCGGTCAAGGCATTGGTGGTCGATGCCGATGGCAACGTGCGCGGCACCGGAAGTGCCGAGTACCCAACATTGCGGCCGCATCCGGGTTGGACTGAACAGGACCCGGACGCCTGGTGGGAGGCCACGAGTGCCGCGGTGCAGCAGGCGGTCGGTTGGTCGGGAGGGGCAACTATCGCCGGTGTCGGGTTCTCCGGACAGATGCATGGCGCCGTCTTCCTGGGGGAGCACGATCGGCCACTGGCGCCGGCGGTGATCTGGTCCGACCAGCGATCGGTCAAGCAGGTGGATGCCATCACAGCCAAAGTCGGTCCCGAGCACCTGATCGGCATCGCGGGCAGCCCGCTGGCGACCGGATTCATGGCTGCCACCGCGGTCTGGATGCAGGAAGAGCAGTCGTCGGTCTGGTGGCGGACGAAGCGGATACTCTCCCCGAAGGATGAGCTCCGGCGGCGGGTGACGGGAACGGCGGCGACTGATCCCGGAGATGGTTCGGCGTCGCTCCTGTTCGACGCCCGGTGGCGAAACTGGTCTCCCGAGTTGCTGGATGCCGTCGAGACCCCGAGCATCCTGCTGCCGCCGGTGAAGCCGGCGGCGGCCATTGCCGGAGAAGTGACCGCTGAGGCGGCGGAGGCGCTGGGGCTCGCCGTGGGGACGCCAGTGGTGACCGGAACGGGCGACGCACCGAGTTCCCTGCTCGGCGCCGGTATCGTCGATCCCGCGACGATGCTGCTATCCCTCAGCACGGGCGCCCAGGTGATCGTGCCAGACGAGGCGTTTCAGCCCGATTTGGCGGGCCGCACCCACGCCTTTTGCTCGGGAATCGAACCTGGACCCGGTCATCCGGGGTGGTATCAGATGGGGGCCACCCTCGTCGCCGGGATGGCGCTGCGGTGGCTGCGCGACGAGATCCTGCAACTGCCCGCTGCCGGCGCGTATGAACGAATGACGGGCGCGGCGGCAAAGGCGCCGATTGGCGCGCGGGGTCTCCTCTTCCTGCCATATCTGATCGGCGAGCGCTCGCCGCATATGGACCCGCGGGCGCGGGGAGCCTTTCTCGGTCTGGCCCCGCATCATGGGCAAGGCGACGTGGTGCGGGCGGTGATGGAAGGCGTCACGTTTGCCTGTCGCGATGCTTTCTCGGCGTTGCAGGATGCCGGAGCGCATCCCGAGCGGATCGTCATGGCCGGTGGGGGATCACGAAGTCCATTCTGGCGGCAAATGGTGGCCGATGTCTTTGATCTGCCCGTCTACGGACTGTCGATCAGCGATCAATCGGCGGTCGGCGCCGCGCTGCTGGCGTTCACTGGTATCCGCGGTCTCGATCCGGTGGAGACCGCGCAGCGATGGGCCCGCTACGCTCCGCCAACCGAGCCGAACTCGGCACGGCATGGGCAATACAACGAGATCTATGGGCTCTTTCGTGAGGCGTACCAGCCGGTGATCGATATCAGCCACCGGCTGGGCGATTGGTACGCGAAAAGCGCTGGACCACGATTAGTGCCACGCCCGATCCGGAAGCGTGGCTGACCGGGTTCTGAATCTCCAACTGAAATACTACAAGCCAACGTTCATTAGCAGCTCATCTGACCAATTGAAGCCGATTTGAGCTCAGCAATGAGCTGATGCCGCTCGTCGAGACGGAATGCGGCGCGGTGTTTTGGCCGAGGCTCGATACGCGCAATCACCTCTGGTCGCCATCGCCGCACGACGGTGTCGATCGACTCCCCGCTCGCAATCGCCATGGCCTGTATCGCCGCTCCCCGCGCGGCATGTTCATTGCCGCCGCGGACCACGACCGGAAGTCCAGTGGCGTCGGCGATGGCCTGACGCCAGGCGGGATGCTGACTGCCGCCACCGACGAGAGTCACCACCGGAGCGGTGACGCCGAGCTGGGCCAGCACGTCGACAGCGTAGGCGAGCCCGGCGGCAACACCATCGAGCGCGGCGCGGACGATGAGGTCAGGGGTGGCATTCTCTGCGGTCAACCCCGCAATCGAGCCCATGGCCTGGGGCAAATTCGGGGTGCGCTCGCCCGCGAGGTAGGGCATGAGCAGCATGCCGCCGGCGCCCGGCAGCGCCTTTCCCGCGCGGTCCAGGGCGATCTCGCGGGAGAGCCCGGCCATGGCCGCCATGGCATCGACGACGCGGGTGCAATTGAGCATGCAGACGAGGGGAAGAAATCGCCCGGTAGCGTCGGCGAAGCCTTCAACTTCACCGTCGTCATCCGTCGTCGGTCGCTCCGTGACGGCGAACGCGGTACCGCTGGTGCCGAGACTGATTACCAGCTCACCGGGCGCCGCGCCGACACCGAGCGCGGCGGCCATGTTGTCCCCAGTGCCAGGACCGACCGGGATTCCCGCTTCGAGACCGAGCAGCGCCGCGGCATCGGCGCGAAGATTACCGGCCGGTTCCACAGGTCCCCGCACGTCGGGCAGAACCAGACGTTCCGCTGACTCGGACCCGACGGCGAGGGCGAGGAGATCGCGCCGCACGCGTCCATCCCGCGGCGACCACCAGCCGGAACCGGATGCTTCACCGCGGTCGGTGGCGAGATTGCCGGTCAGTTGCAAATTGAGCCAATCGTGCGGTAGACCGACGGCCACGGTCCGAGCCAGATCATCGGGCGCGGTGCGGGCGAGATGGGCGAGCTTGGCGATCGTGATCGATGCCACGAGCCGGGTGCCAACCTCCGCTCCGAAGTCGGCCTCCGCATTGAGTCGTTCGGCGTCGGGCGCGGCGGCGGTATTGTTCCAGAGCGGCGCGGGACGGACCACCTCACCGGCCGCATCGAGCGTCACCAACCCATGCTGCTGGCCGCCGACGCTAATCGCCACGACGCGCATATCGGGCGAAACCACCGCTCGCGTCGCCGCGATGAGTGCGTGCCACCACTCCGCGGGGTGCTGTATATCCTGACCGCTGTGCGGGGCGCGCCCTTCGCCGACGATCTCGCCGGTTGTCACATCGAGCGCAAGCACTTTCGTGGACTGGGTGCTCGAATCGACACCGAGCACAACCGATTGCGGCATGTTCCCCTCCGCCGGGACTGAAACCGAGCGCGGCGCGCATTGTACGATCCAGACGGCCGGCTGGCCTCAAGACCTGTCAGGATGCACGCGCTGCGCGGTGAATGCCGCAATCGGGATGAGTCCGATCAAGGCGATTGCACCGGCCAGCAAGAATGTTTCGCGCGCGACCTGCAGGCTAACGGGCAGGACGATCTCGTACAGCAGCGTCGTCTGCCGCGCCAGAAACTCGGCTGTCGTTTCGTTCGGGGTTTGCTCGATTGCGTCGAGATTGCCGACGAGTCCTTGCAAGCGACGGACCGCGATCGCCGTCAACGCGGAGATGCCGATCG
The DNA here is from genome assembly GCA_013697005.1 of Chloroflexia bacterium. Taxonomy (GTDB): domain Bacteria; phylum Chloroflexota; class Chloroflexia; order Thermomicrobiales; family UBA6265; genus JACCXM01. The sequence continues at coordinate 19,614 of JACCXM010000112.1, forward strand.
TCATCCCCAGCAGCCGGAAGACGAGGGTCATCGCCGCGGCGATGCCGCGGTCGGCATCAGGGGCGGCGTCGATCGCCGTCGCTCCAATCGGCGCAAAAACCAGACCGAACCCGGCGCCTGCCAGGAGCAGACCCGGGACCATCCCGAGCAGCTCCCCATTGCGGAGACCGAACCAGAGTGCGCCGTACCCGGCGGCGACGAGCAGTAGTCCGATCGTGGCGGTGCGACGAAATCCGATCTGGGAGGTGATCCGCCCACCCGCCAAAGAAAGTGCCGCGATAAGCACCGTAAAGGGGGCGAGCATCAGCGCGGCGACGCGGCTTACGTCGTCAGCGTCCACCAGCAGCGAGGTGATGACCGGAATATCGACCATCGCGACGATCAATGACGCGCCGACGAGAAAATTGGCGACGATTGCCGCCGTGAACTGACGATCGTGAAAAAGCCGCACCGGAAGGAGCGGCCATGGCGAATGGCGCTGCCGCCAGATCATCAGCGCTCCCAGCAGAACGGAGACTACCAGGAGCGGCACGACCAACCCGGCAACGGGATTGCGCGAGCCGCCGAGCGCTCGCGCCCCCCCGGTCGCTGCCCCCAGTTCGCCGCCGGCGGATAGACCGAGATTGAGCGCCAGCAATGTTCCGGCGAGCAGGAGCGCACCGGGGATGTCCAACTGGGTCAGCCAGTTTCGTGCCGCTTGTCGCCGCGCGGGAGCCGCGCGGCCGATAGCCAACGCGGACGCGATTGCGAGTGGGATATTGACGAAGAAAACCCAGCGCCAAGGTTCCTGTCCGGGAGCGATTTCCACCAACATGGCCCCCCAGAGCGGACCCATGACCCACCCCAGGGTGTCGATCGCGCCGACGAGTCCGAGGGCAGCGGCACGCCGTCCTGGAGGAAGCATGTCGCCGACCATCGCCATCGTGACCGGCAGCAAGGCGCCGCCGCCGGCGCCCTGGATGGCGCGCCCGGCGATCATGGATGGCAAATCACTCGCCAGTGCGCAGAACAATGAGCCAGTGAGAAAAAGAACCAGCGATCCCTGAAAGGCGCGAGTCCGCCCCAGCAGATCGGAAAGGCGGCCGACGACGGGGATGGCTACGATGTAGGCGAGGAGGTAGCTGTTGACGATCCAGACGTAGCGGTCGACATCGGCGGCGTTGATGCGCAAATCGGTCACCATGCTGGGCAGAATGGTGGCGATCACCGTGAGATCGAGAGCGCCAAGAAAGACGGCCAGCAACGCCGCCCCGAGCGCACGGCGGGCGGAACGTGTCATACCGGCGGATCGATGGTGACCTCTTCACCATGATGGGAGAGGTCGAGTGTCCAGACGGCAGGATTGGGCCGCTCGGCTCCGGGTGGCTCCGACAGTTGGGCGCGCAGAAGGTCGTGCGTCTCTTGATCGATCCAGAGATCGACGGTCACGGGTGACCCGGTGATGGTGTAGTACGTCAGCGGGCCGACGACTTCCTGATCGACAGTTGACCGCAAATGATAGGTAGTCCTTCCAGCGGTCTGCTCGTCGGCGAGCCGCGTGACGTCCTGGACGCGTCCCATCACCGGGCCAATGCCGTCCTGGGTGGAGAAAAGCACGTCCGGCCGATAGGCAAACTCGAGCGGCGCTTCCCCCCATTCCCCAGTCAGGACGTTCGTCGTCCAGGAGCGATCGCCAATCGTGATCAACTGGAGCGAGATCGCCCGTCCCAGAATCTCAGCCTGGAAGGTCGTGCGCACGCGGTCGGGCCGCCGTAAATCACCCTCAGCGCCGAGGAGACGGATGGAGCTGGCGGTATCGACGAACGTCTCGCCCTGCACGGCGAGCGCAAAATGAACCGCCGGGGTTTCCGCCAGCCGTTTACTCGCCATTTCGAGTAAAGCGGCCGCTGTCGGCGTTGGCAGTGGCGTTGCGACATCCACTTGCGCCGGGCCACAGGCGCTGAGAACGAGGACGCCGCCTGCGCCCAGAGCCCGCAAGAATTGGCGTCGGTGCAGCGGCAACACGTCTCCTTCTCGCCTGGCGCGAGCCGCGTGTTCGTGAAGCGAACGCGGGTCGCCCGAGTCTAGCATCAGGGTTTTCGCGACCCCCTGCTGTCTCACAATCGGACAGAAAACGCGTGCTACCATCAGCGACAGATGTTGAATCGGGAGGGACGGGCATTGTCGTGAGCGCGCCGCCAAGAACGGTCGATCTGCCGGCCGAATCACTCCGGCTGGCCGTCGCCGCAGTGTCGGACACCGCCGGACGGGAAGAGAACCAGGACGTGGCCGTGGCCCTGGCGATCGCGGCTGGCCCCGCCGGTGAGAGTGAGGATTTCCTGCTCGTCGTCGCCGATGGCATGGGCGGTCATCCCGCCGGTGACGTCGCCAGCCGCATGGCGTTGGATATGCTGACGGACGCGTTCCCGACGCTGCCGGAGGGTGATCTCGGACTCGCCTTGAAACAGGCCTATCGACGCGCGAACGACACCGTGTACCAGACGGGAGAAGCCGAGCCGGCGTACGCCGGAATGGGGACGACGCTGACCTCGGCGCTGCTTCATGGCAAATACGCGACCGTCGCCAATGTCGGTGACAGCCGGGTCTATCTCCTGCGTGGCGATATCCTGACGCAAGTGACCCGCGATCACACCATGGTCTCCGACGAGGTCGCCCAGGGGCGAATCAGCGCCGAGGCGGCGCGCAAAGATCCGCGCCGGAACATCCTCACGCACGCCATCGGCACCACTCCCCGGCTCGAGAACCGGCTGCCGAGCATTTTCGAGCTCACGTTGCTGCCAGGCGATCGGTTGTTGCTGTGTAGTGACGGACTGTACGACGTTCTCGACGACGTCGATATCCGGCGCATGCTGGGCGATCAGGAGCCAGCGAACGCGGCCCAGCAGCTCGTCGCGCTCGCCAAAGAGCGAGGCACCAGGGACAACGCGACGGCGGTGGTCGCGGCGGCGATTCCGACGCGGATTCCGCTCGCCGCAGCGCCACCGATGCTCGCTTCGCGCACGGGGGGCGTGCCGGGCACGGTGATTGCCGCGGCTGTCGCGGTTCTGCTCATCGTCTTGCTCATCCTGGCGGTGGTCGTTCTAGGGTCCCGGTAGGACACCGATGGCGGACGCGTCGCCGCTCGTCGTCGATGCCCACACCCATGCGTTCCCGCCAGAATGGGTCGCCGATCGCACTCGTCATTGCACGCGAGACCGTTGGTTTGGCGAGCTGTACGAAACCCCCTCCGCCAAAATGATCGATGCCCGCGAGCTGATCGGAGCGATGGATGCCGCCGGTGTGGCGCAGGCGGTCGTCTGTGGTTGGCCGTGGGCCGATCCCAGTCTTTGCCAGGAACACAACGACTACTTGGCGGACGCCTGCGCAGCGAGCGCGGGACGCCTGGCCTGGCTTGGCGTCGTCTCGCCCGCGGCGCCCGGCGCGGCGGCCGAAACCGAGCGTTGCCTGACGCACGGTGCTGCCGGGATTGGTGAATTGAACGCCGATGCACAGGGATTCGACGTGGCGAATCCGCACGTGCTGGCGGATGTCGCCTCGGTTCTCACCGGCGCTGGGCGGCCATTGCTGCTCCATGCCTCGGAACCGGTCGGGCATCGCTATCCGGGAAAGGGAACGGCGACCCCTGACCGGCTGGTCGATTTTCTCACCGTGTATCCTGACTTGACTGTCGTGCTGGCGCACTGGGGCGGGGGACTCCCATTTTACGAGCTGGTGCCGGAGATCGCGGCGGTCATCCACAACACCGTCTATGACACGGCCGCGTCGACGTATCTTTATCGGCCGGGGGTGTTCCGGACAGTGCTCGATCTCGTCGGACCGCATCGGGTGTTGTGGGGCAGTGACCACCCGGTGCTCGGGATGGGCAAATTTCTCGACCGGACACGGCGGATGGGCGGTATCCGCTCCGACGAACGGGATCTGGTCATGGCCGGCAATGCCCGTCGTGTCTATAGATTGCACGATACTGTGCCAAACGGCGACCACATGGGGTTATCCGAATGATCGCGGCGCTCAAGGGACGCATTGAACGAAAACAGGAAGATGCCGCGCTCGTCGACGTCGGCGGAGTCGTCTACCGGGTCAACACCTCGCTGGTGACGCTCGAAGACATTGGCGACGTTGGCGAGAACGTCCGGCTCTTCACGCATCTCTACGTCCGTGAGGATCAACTCACCCTTTACGGATTCGCCTCGACCGACGAGCTACGGTTGTTCGAGACGCTGATCGGGGTATCGGGGGTGGGGCCGCGGCTGGCGCTCGCGATCCTCTCGCGAGTGCGGCCGGACGCCCTCGAGTTGGCGATCGACGGGGAGAACGCGGAGTTGCTGGCCACGGTGCCGGGGGTGGGCCGGAAAACCGCGGCCCGGCTCATTCTCGAGCTGCGCGGCAAGCTCGTTCCCGCCAGCGGTTCGTCCCTGGGTGCGCCCTCACGCGTCGACGCCGACGTGGTCGAGGCGCTGCGATCGCTGGGCTACACGACGGCCGAAGCACACGGCGCGCTGGTGCGCATCCCGCGCGATCCCGAGCTGACGATCGAGGACCGGGTGCTGGCGGCGCTGCGCGAACTGTCCGAGGCGTAGGCGCCAGTTTCGCTGGCTGGCGCAGCGGGCGAAATCGAACTTCGGGAACTTCGGGAACTTCTGGGGGCCGGGAAGCGTCCGGATTTTTGTCGCTCACGCATCTTCCAAGTGCACCAAGCGTCGTTCGATGGCCTGGGCGTGAGCGGTAAGCCCCTCCGCGCGGGCGAGCGTCGAGGTTGCGGGACCGAGACGGCGCAACGCGGCGCGGTTGGCGGCGGTAATGCTGATGACCTTGGTGAACTCGGCCACGTTGACGGGCGACGAGAAGCGCGCGGTGCCGCCGGTAGGCATGACATGGCTGGGACCGGCGGTGTAGTCGCCGAGCGCTTCGGGGCTATCTTCACCCACGAATATGCCACCGGCGTGACGCACGAGCGGCACACACGACCAGGGATCACGTAACACCAGGCAGAGGTGTTCCGGGGCATAGCTGTTCGCCAGATCGATGGCAGTTTCGACATCAGAGACCAGCACGATGAGTCCGTTCGTCGCCAGCGACTGCCCCGCGATGTCGGCCCGCTCCAGCCCCGCGAGCTGCTCGGGCAGCTCTTGCAGTACGGCGTGGGCGAGCATGGGGCTGGTCGTGATCAGGATGGCGCTGGCCATCGGATCGTGTTCGGCCTGCGCCAGCAAATCGGCGGCGACCAGTTCGGGATCGGCCGACTCGTCGGCGACGATGAGAGTTTCAGTCGGTCCCGGCAGTTGATCGATGTCGACGATACCGAACACCCGTCGTTTGGCGAGAACGACGAATATGTTGCCGGGACCGTACAGCTTGTCGACGTGAGGAACCGACGCGGTGCCATAGGCCATCGCCGCGATGGCCTGTGCCCCGCCGATCCGGAACAGGCGGTCAACTCCCGCGATCTCCGCGGCCGCCAGAACCAGAGGAGAAATCTGCCCATCGGCGCCCGGCGGCGTGCAGACGATGATCTCCTGCACGCCGGCAACCCGCGCCGGAATCGCGGTCATCAGCAGTGAGGAGGGATAGGCTGCGGTGCCGCCGGGGGTATAGATGCCGACGCGCTCCAGGGGGCGGACAACCTGACCCAACGCCCCCTCGCTGCTGTAGTCGAGCCACGAGGTGCGCACCTGTTTGCGGTGGAACGCGGTGATCTGGTCGGCGGCGAGCCGGAGCGCATCCTGCAAACCGGGTTCGAGACCGGCGAGCGCCTCCCCCCAGGCGGAGCGGGGAACTTCCAGCGTTGGCTCGGTCGTGCCATCAAGGATCGCGGAGTACCGCAAGACCGCCGCGTCGCCTTCGTCCCGCACCTCGGCCAGGATACGGTCGACGACCTCCTCGGGGCTGAGGTTGGCGCCAAACACCCTTTGGATACCGTCCTGCATTCGCGGCGACAGTTCGGTTTCCTCGAAACCGCGGCGGCGCGACAGCGCGCGCCGGGCTTCCTCCGGATCCCGGACGAGGCGGGGCATCGTTAGCGTGTCGGCTTGCAAAGACATCGTGCGTATCTCGATTCTACCCTGCCCTACGTTCGCAGTTCGCCGTCGATGTTTCGCAGCGTGCGCCTGATGCGGTCTCGCACCTTGCTCAGCTCGGCGTCGGTGAGAGCGCGGTCCGGAGCGGTGAAGGTTACGCGAAAAGCGAGGCTTTTGCGGTCCTCGCCGATCTGCGGGCCGCGATAGATGTCGAACAGCGAGATTGCGGACGCTAGCGGACCCGCGCCGGCCCACAATGCGGTTTCGATCTCGCCCGCGGTGGTTTCATCCGCGACCACGATCGCGAAATCCTGCTCCACGGGGAGGAAGCGCGGCACCGCCACATTCACCGGCACCGGGTGCGCCAGCGCGCGCATAGCGTCGAGATCGATTTCGGCGACGGCCACGCGCGCGGTTTCGATACCGAACGTCTGAGCGCGGTCGGGCCGCAGCTCGCCGAGAAGACCGATTTGCATATCACCGGCAAAGAGCCCGGCGGCGCGGCCCGGGTGCAGCGCCGCCGCCGTCACCGTCTGGAAGTAGGTTCCACGCACCCCCAACCGCGAGAGCAGGCCCTCGACCATTCCCTTGATATCGAAGAAATCGAGCTCACCCTGGTCCGCGGCGCTAAAACGGCTCAGGGGCTCGCGCAGACCGGCGAGAACGATACCCAGCACATTCACTTCCCGTGGCAGCTCTGCCGCCGTGGGGAGATCCGTGGGGAGATAGACATGAGCGAGCTCGAAGAGGCGGACCCCACGCTCATGTTTGAGATTCTCGGCCGCGACCGCGAGCAGACTCGGCAGCAGTGTCGGACGAAGCACGCCGCGATCCGCCTGCAGGGGGTTGCGGAGCCGGATGAGGGAAGAAAGCGTGACCGGATGCAATCCACTTGATTCTTCACCTTCGGGATCGAGGCGGAGCAAATCCTCGTCACTGATGGCGACGTAGGTGACGGTTTCCCACCCGCCGGCGCCGGTCAGCACCGATCGCACGGCGCGCTGCATGGTGTAGACCGAATCGCGCTGTACGGGCGCCGTCTGACCGGTGGGAAGGCGCTCCGGAAGCGTCTCGTACCCGATGACGCGAGCGACCTCTTCGACGATGTCGGCGGCGAGCGTGACGTCGCTACGCCAGGTAGGGACGACCACGCGCAGCGCTGCGTCATCTCGCTCTCCGTCGATCTCCGGCGCGAAACACAGACGGCGCAGGACGTCTACCACCTGTTCCGGCTCGTACCGAATACCAAGGAGCCGCTCGATTTCGGCGAAGGGGAGCGACATAGAGCGCGGGGTCAGCGGAGCGGGATAGATGTCTGATACGGCGGTGACTGTCGCCCCAGGTGAGAGCTCCAGGATGATCTGCGTGGCGCGAGCGGCGGCGTCACGGGCCAGATTGGGATCGAGGCCCCGTTCGAACCGCACCGAGGCATCGGTGCGGACTTTGAGCGTGCGCGCCGTGCGGCGAGTGGTCTTCATGTCGAAGTTCGCCGATTCCAGGATGATCCGGGTCGTGCCGTGGTGAATCTCGCTGTTAAGTCCGCCAATGACTCCGGCGATGCCAACGGGTTTCTTTGCATCGGCGATGACGAGCATCTCGCCATCGAGCTGGCGTCGTTGATGATCGAGCGTCTCCAAGGTCTCTTCAGGGCGCGCGCGGCGGACGACGATGCGCCCGCCCTCGAGCGCGCCGGCGTCGAAGGCATGGAGGGGCTGACCATATTCGAGCATCACGTAATTCGTGACGTCGACGATGCTGTTGATGGGGCGCACCCCGGCGGCCAGGAGACGGCGCTGCATCCAGGCCGGCGATGCCTCGATACCAATACCGTCGATGACCACCGCGACGTAGCGAGAGCAGAGGTCCGGCGCCTCGACTGTCACCAGATCGGCCGGACCCGGAGGGGCCTGATCGAGGTCGTACCCAGGCGGTGTCGACACCGGGCGGTCGGTGAGGGCGCCTGCTTCGCGTGCGATGCCCAGGATCGAGAAGTCGTGAACCAGATTCGGGGTGATCTCGAACTCGATCACCGTGTCACCAAGCCAGTCGACCAGCGGCGCTCCCCGCGGCGCGTCCGCTTCGAGCACCATGATTCCCTCATGCTCCTGGGAAAGCCCCAGCTCTTTCTCCGAGCAGACCATCCCCTCGGAGCGGACGCCCCGGATCGCACTTGGTTTGAGGGTGCGATAGACCTGACCTTCACTGTGGCCGTCGATCAGCCGCGCTCCCGCCAGGGCCAGGGGCACCATCTGCCCCTGGGCGATGTTCGGCGCGCCGGTGACGACGGTGAGCCGATGTTCCCCAGCATCGACCGTTGCCAGCACCAGCCGGTCCGCGTCTGGATGCGGTGCGACCGCCGCGACATGACCGACGTAAATCTTCTCCCAGTCCGCGCCGATGACGGTAATTTTCTCGGCCTCCAGCCCGGCCATGGTCAGGCGATGGGCAAGCTCGGAGACAGAGAGTCCGGTATCAACGAACTCTTTCAGCCAACGTAGTGGGACCTTCATCAGACTTTGTCCTCGGCGATGAGGCGGCCGTTACGCGGCGCGGGCGAATTGGCGCAGGAAACGGAGATCGTTGCCGGCGAAGGCGCGCACGTCATCAACGCCAGAGCGCATCATGGCCAGGCGCTCGATACCGAGACCAAAGGCAAATCCACTGTAGATGTCGGGGTCGTAGCCAACCGCACGCAACACGTTGGGATGGACCATCCCCGCCCCGCCCATCTCCAGCCAGCCGGTCCCTTTGCAAACGCGACAGCCCGCACCGCCACAGATGGCGCAGTCGACGGCGAAATCGACACCTGGCTCGACAAACGGGAAGAAGTCGCAGCGAAAACGCGTTTTCCGCTCTGAACCGAAGAGCTGCCGCGCCATCTCCGCCAGGGTGCCTTTGAGGTCCGCCATGGTGATGGTGCGGTCGACCGCCAGACCTTCGAGTTGGTGGAGCATCCACTCGTGGGAGGCGTCCTGAGCCTCGTAGCGGTAGACGCGGCCCGGAACGACGACGCGAACCGGGGGCTCCGTCTGTTCCATGACCCGGCCCTGCATCGGTGAGGTGTGCGTGCGCAAGACGATTTCGCCGGGAAGATCGACGTAGAACGTATCCCACACATCACGCGCGGGGTGATCTTTCGGGATGTTCAAGACGTCGAAATTGTAGTGTGCCGTCTCGATCTCGGGGCCGAAGACGGTCTGGAAACCGAGCAGCGCGAAGATCTCGCTGAGCTCGTCGATCATTTGCGAAACCGGGTGCGAGGCGCCGAAGATCGGTGGCCGTCCCGGCAGCGTGACGTCGATCGCGTCCCCCGCGAGACGCCGATCGAGCGCCCCAGCGGAGAGTGCCGCGTGGCGCGCTTCCCAGGCCGCGGTGAGCTCCGTCTTGAGAGCGTTGCCGCCGCGGCCGGCGATCGGTCGCTGATCGGCAGGAAGTGAGGCCAGCCCGCGCAGAAAAAGCGTCACTTCGCCCTTGGCGCCGAGAAACGCGCGTTCCCAGGCAACAATATCCTCAAGCGAGCCAGCCCCATCGAGCGCTGTCATGGCGAGGGTTCGTATGTAGTCGATCGTCTCTTGCGCGGTCATTCTGTCGTCTCATCGTATGCGGCCCGAGGAGGGGCACCAAAAAACCCCCCGGCAAGGACGAGGGGTCGCCACGCGACGCCACCCTGCTGCGCTGGCACTGCGGGGCGTCCTCGTCTCCTTCAGCGGCGCTCGTCTCGCATGTCGAGAAAAGTATAGCGGGGTGACGGGGTGACGGGGTGACGGGGTGATAGGGTTATAGGGTGATGGGGTGATGGGGTGATGGGGTCATGGA
>JACCXM010000133.1 GCA_013697005.1 Chloroflexia bacterium
GCGAAGAGCAGAATCTCATCAACCAGCCAGCGCTCGCCCTCCTGCGTCAGCACCACGTACTGCGTCTCCCGATACCCGCCCGCGAATGCGAAATCGACGAACCCCCCGGCGCGGCCATCGGGCAGAATTACCACCTCGCGGATGGCCAGTACCTGCTCGCGCGCCTCGACTGGCACCGCGGCCGGGGTCGCCGCCATGATGTCGAACTGCTCCTGCGGCAGCGGCTCGGCGCCCGCGAAGACGTCGATCAGATCATCCGTGTAGAGCGCGAACGCGCGCGGTAGATCGCCCGCGTTGAAGCAGGCCACGACCTCGACCGCCGTGGCGACGACCGCATCGACCGTCTCCGGGTCGGCCGCCTGCCCCACCGGCGGCACGAACCCCTCCATCGTCCCCTCGACCGCATCCGCCCCTTCTTCAATTGGCGTGGCCTCTGGCGTGGCCGCTGCCATCGCGGTTGGGGTGCCCACGTACTGCTCGAAAAAGGCCAGCGGCCGCGGCTCCACCTGGCACAGCGAAGGATCGGGCGCAACCGGTAACTCGGCGGCCGCTGGCGTCGCCTCCTGCGCACTGGCGAGCATGGTTGCCCCCGGCATCAGCAAACCGACAACGGCCAGCCCACCGATCAGACCACCAACCAAACCCGCGCGCATGGCAACTCCCCCCTCGCCGAAATTCGCTACAGATACGTGTGATCCGAGATTCGCATAACCCGTGCCTCGAATCTGGCAACCCGTCTCGCGGCCCCCCTTTCCCGGCTCGACGGGGCTAGGGGAAGAGAGGGGGGCAGGGGGGTGAGGGCCTTCACCACAAATCCGTACATTCCTCCGTACTTGTACCGATGCGTCCGACACCGCCAGGACCGATGATGACCCCAACGTGACGGGTCGTGGGGTCCCGCCCTCCCCTCCACCCGCGACCGATCCCTGGCCCGCCACGTTCCCTTCCTCTACCCGCGCCCCCCGCCGCGAACTTTCCCACCATCCCGACACCCGAAAAGTTTGCCAAGTTTGCCAAGTTTGCCAAGTTCGAGCCCCTCTCCCTGCGCCCAGGGAGAGGGGTTGGGGTGAGGGTTTCTCAGGGAGTTGCGGTGTGAGTTTTCGGCGACAATGCTCCCTACCGGCGTCTCTATCGGGGCCCCGGCCGATCGTCCGCCCATCGCCGAGCCGGAGCAAGACACCATGCGCGCCGCCGTTCTCCCTCAGATCCCGTCAATGCTGGAAGTCACCGACATTCAGGTCGATACCCCCGGCCCGCGCGAGGTCCTCGTCCGCACCATCGCCGCCGGGCTCTGCCACAGCGATCTCCACTTCATGGAAGGCAAGTACACCTGCGGCACCCCGACCGTGCCTGGGCACGAGGCGGCGGGAATCGTCGAGGCCGTCGGTGCCGACGTCACCTACCTCCAGCCGGGCGATCATGTCATCGGCTGTCTCTCCATCTTCTGCGGCCACTGCGCATATTGCCTCTCCGGCCGTCCCGTGCTCTGCACCCGGCAGGGGCTGGAACGCGACCCCGAGGAGAGCTCGCGTCTCTCCTGGCACGACGGCGAGCCGCTCCATCAATTCCTGCGCCTCTCCGCCTTCGCCGAGATGATGCTCGTCCACGAGAACACCCTGGTCAAAATCCGCGAGGAGATGCCGCTCGACCGCGCCGCCCTCATCGGCTGCGCCGTCACCACCGGGCTCGGCGCGGTTTTCAACACCGCCAAGGTCCCCCCCGGCAGCACCGTCGCCGTCATCGGTTGCGGTGGCGTCGGGCTCAACAGCGTCCAGGGCGCGGTCATCGCCGGCGCCGGGCGCGTCATCGCCGTCGATACCAATCCCTGGAAGCTCGATCTGGCGCGCGACTTCGGCGCCACCGATCTCGTCGATGCCACCGCCGGCGACCCGGTGGCGCAGGTGCGCGATCTCACCGCGGGCGGGGTGGAGTTCTCCTTCGAAGCGATCGGGTTGAAAATCACCGCCGAGCAGTCGTTCGCCATGCTGCAAAACGGCGGCACGGCGACGATCATCGGCATGATCCCGGAAGGCCAGAAAATCGAGCTGCCCGGGTCCGATTTCCTGGACGAGAAAACAATCCAGGGCTCGAACATGGGCTCCAACCGCTTCCGCGTCGATATGCCGCGCTACGTCGATCTCTACCTCAGCGGCCGCCTCAAGCTGGACGAGCTGGTCTCCGCCCGCATCGGTCTCGATCAGATCAACGACGGCTTCGATGCCATGCGCCGTGGCGAGGTCGCCCGCAGCGTCATCACGTTCGAAGGGTGACGGGGTGAGAGGAAGTACCCCTCATCGCCGCGCCGTCGTTCTCTCGACCGCCGACTCCCGACTCCCGACGCCCGACTCCCGACTCCGTCCGTAACCTGATACCCTCACCAAACGTTTCAACAGACGGACGCACTTCCTGTGCGGAACTATTGCGCTGGAGGTTTCCCCGATGCGATCGCCGACTATGCTCCTGCTCATCCTCGCCGTGGCGTTGGCCAGCCTGATTTCCGCGGGGTCCGCCAGCGCCCAGACCATGCCTCCGGCGCCCGTGGCGCCGCCCATCCCATCGTTCGCCTGGCAGTTGACCACCTTCCCCGGTGTCACCACCGGGATCGCGCCTGGGCGCTACACCATCCAGTTCGTCCCGGACGGCACCGTCAACATCCGCGCCGACTGCAACTGGGTGCTCGGCACCTGGACCGGCGCCAACGGCGTGCTCGATATCACGGTCACCATGAGCACGGTCGCGGGGTGCCCGGTCGATTCGCTGGAGGAGCCCTACGTCCAGGCGCTGGATGCGGCCACGACCTACACCTTCGATGCCAGTATGGCGATGATCATCACCGGACCAGAGGGCGAAATGCGCTTCTCGCCCGCACTGCCCGCGATGGCCTGGCAATCTCCGCGGCCACAATCAGCATCCTGATGTGTCCCGAGCGTCAGCCCGGCTCACCAGTCTCGCTGGCGATCCCATTAGTGATGCCCTCCTTCCCCGCTTCGGCCTGCTGCTAGCCGCGCCTCCATAGCGAAAGGCTCCCGACAGAGCCCCTCTCCCTGCGCACACTGAGAGGGGTTGGGGTGAGGGTTTCTCAGCGGTTGTACCATGCCCGGATGATCCCGCCACGGCCCGATCCGCCCTCACCTCCTCGGCAATTAACAGACCCGCCGCCAGACATTCCCCCCGGCGCCCAGGGCGCCCCGGATATTCAGATCGCTTCCGCCCGATTGCGCGACCTGCCCGCCATCGCCGCCTTGCAGCGGCGGGCCTTTCCGCCGCCGCTCGCCTATACCTTGAGCACGCTCGTAGTCCTCTGGGCGCTCCCCTGGGTTCGCCTGCTGGCCGCGCGCAGGAATGGCCAAATTCTCGGCGTCGTGATCGGCGATCGCGTCGTCGAGGGGGGGCGGGTCATCAATCTCGCCGTCGATCCCGTCGTGCAGCGGCAGGGGGTCGGAACTGCCCTGCTGCACGCGGTCGAGCGCACCCTCCCCGGCGGCGACATGACCCTGATGGTGCAGTCCGGCAACAGCGCGGCGCGATCCCTCTACCGCAGCGTCGGTTACGAGGACGCGGCGGAAAACCCCAACTATTACGGTCCCGGCCGCCCCGGTGTGCGGATGCGCAAGCGACGAGGGTGATGGGGTGATGGGGTGATGGGGTGATGGGGTGATAGGACAGTGTTCTTTGGGGTCCAGATCGGGTCAGATCGTGATCGTCGAGAACCACGAGTCTCACCCGTAACTCCCACCCTAATACCCTTATCGCCCTCGTGGAGGAACAGCGTGGCTGACAACGGCATCGGCATAGCATTCATCGGCTGCGGTGATGTGGCGCTGCGCACCTACGCGCCGGCCATGGCGCCGCTGGCGGGGCGGGCCACCACCGTCGCCGTCTACGACCGTGATCCTGCGCGCGCCGGACGGCTGGCGGACGATCTCGCGGCGCTGGGTCTTCCCCGGCCCCGCATCGCAGCGTCGCTGGAATCGCTCCTCGCCGATCCCGAGGTCGCGGCGGTGCTCAACCTCACCCCCGCGCCGTTTCACCATGAGATCAATGTCGCCTCGTTAGAGACCGGCAAGCACGTCTTCTCCGAGAAACCGCTGGCCGCCAACCTCACCGATGCCCGCGCCGCGATCGCTCTGGCGCACCAGCGCGGGCTGACCCTGCTCTGCGCCCCGGCGGTGATGGCCACCAATCGCTTCCGCTGGCTGAAGCAGGAGTTCGACGCCGGCTGGCTCGGCCGCCTGACCTTGGCAGTCGGGCAGTATGTGAATATGGGACCCGCCGCCTGGCGCGGCTATAAAGGCGACCCTGCCGTCTTTTACGGGCCGTCCGTGGGGCCGGCGCTCGATACCGGAGTCTACATCCTGCACGCCATCACCGGATTCCTGGGCCCGGCGCAACGGGTCGAAGCCTTCGGCGGCATCGCGATCCCGCAACGCAACGTGCTGATTCCTGGCCGCGAAGGCGAGGTGGTCGACGTCACCGCGCCCGACCATCTCCTGATCCATCTCGATTTCGGCGACAATCGCTTTGCCCAGGTGCTCTCCTCGTTCGCGACACCCCGCTCCAAGGCCCCGGCGCTGGAGATCCATGGCGAAAACGGAACGGTCAGCATCTCGATGGAAAGCTGGTACGAACCGGACGCCCCGGTCGATCTCTTGCTGCGCGATGAGCGCCCCGATGGTGTCGAGCGCTGGACCCAAACCACGCCACCCGGCACATCGCGCATAACGCAGATGATCCAGGCCGGACCAGAGCACTTCGTCGCGGTGCTGGAAGGCACGGAAGCCCCCATCCTCACCGCCGAGCGCGCCACCCACGTGCTGGAGATCATCCTCGCCGCCGGCCAGTCGATGGCGGAGGGATGCGCGGTGGACGTGAGTTAGTGAGTCGACTCCCGACTACGCCGCCGGCGTCGCCTCCGCGGCCATCGCCGGTTGGAACGTGACCCCCAGCTGGATCAGCACGCTCAGAAAATCCTCGATGTGCCAGGTTTCCACGATCTGGCCATCCTCCAGGCGATGGATGTCAATCGCCATGAACGCGATCGGCTGCCCGGTCGCCGGTATGCCGAACAGATCGCCCTCGTGCGTGGCGCGGATCGTCGAGCGCACGGTGGCCTTCGCCTTGTCGCCAGCGACGATGATTTCATCGTTCGTGATCTGCAAATCGGGGAAGATGCCGCGAAACTGCGCGATTGCCGGCGGGAATCCCGCCCGGCCCGGCTGCTTGCTCGGCCCGAGCGGAGTATCGACCCAGTCTTCGGCGAGAATGGTGTCGTAGACGCTCGTATCGCCGGTGTTGAACGGCTCGTAAAACGCGCGCACGATGGCCTCGACGTCGACCGCGGACGGCGTGGCCTCCTGGGCGCGGGTGACCATAGTCGCCGTGGCCAGCGGCGCGGCCAGGGCGGCGGCAACGACAGTACGGCGGATACTCGCGCGAGACGTGGACTTGGGAAAACCCCTTGCCAAAGGCTTCTTTGCCGCCGCGATTGGCGGATACGCGCACTCTAGGGATTGGGCGGATACGCGCACTCTAGGGATTGGATAGGATGGATGCAAGATGGCGAGTCGTGATTCGTGTGTAGATGGCGAGTCGTGAGTCGTGTGTAGGGGCGACGCCTGTGTCGCCCGCGCTGGCAACAGACAGCCCCGACCCTGACACCCCGTCACCCCGCCACCCAAAGGAGAAACACCATGATCGTAGCCCCCGACAACCCGATCGCCGTCCAGCTCTACACCGTGCGCAAAGCCGCGCGCGATGACTTTGCCGGCACCCTGCGCCGTCTCGCGGAAGGCGGCGCGAACGCCGTCGAGTTCGCCGGCTACGGCGGGATGACCATTCCCGATCTGAAAGCGCTGCTCGACGAGGTCGGGCTGCGCGTCTGCGGGGCACATGTGCCGCTTACGGCCTGGGAAGGACAGCTCGATGCCACCCTGGCCGATATCGTCGCCCTCGGCGGCGAATACGCCGTCGTTCCCTTTGTGCCGCAGGAGCGGCGGGGAGGGGCAGCTTTCGCGCACGAGCTGGCCGCCAATCTCAACCGCTGGGCCGAAGCGGCCAGGCAGAACGGCCTCGGCTTCGCCTACCACCACCATGACTTCGAGTTCTTTCCCCTGGCGGACGGCGATGGCGAGACTTCCCCCTCCGGTGGAGGGGGGCATGGGGGGGAGACCCTCTTCGATATCCTGGTCAAGGAGACAGACCCCAATCT
>JACCXM010000147.1 GCA_013697005.1 Chloroflexia bacterium
GGTGCGTTCGATATCCGTAACGGCGGCGCGGCTCCGCGGCCGACCCCGCTTGCCAGATTGGCGCAACGACTCGCCTTCGAGCAGTTGCCGCAATGGGCTTCGGTCGCGCAACCCGGATGGTGGGAACGCCCCGACAGGCTCCTCTATCCACCGGTCGACCGCGAGGGAAACGACGTGCTCAATGGCAGGCGACGGCCGCGCCGGCGGGCACGGGATAGTGCCGCGTGAGAGTGCTAACCCATCCATCGCCTCGTTCCGCAGGGGACGTTCCACGAAAACCGCCTCAGGGTATTGACAGATTGCTAACGAGGGTGTACGTTCATTGCACGCCAAACGCGGACGGGAGCAATTCCGAAAGCGGGCGGCCAGCAAACGCCGACGAGGCTAGCGCGCAAGCGCCTGACTTGTCGGCGTTTTGCTTGTGCGTGAGGGGACGACGACGATGAGCGAGGAGAGCGGCACAACCACCATCCTGCGCCGCTTTTTCACCTACTACCAGCCCCACCGCCGGCTCTTTGCGCTGGATTTTTCCTGCGCCGTGCTCTCTGGTGTGCTGGAGCTGGGGTTCCCGATGGCGGTCGGGCTCTTCGTCGACCGCTTGCTCCCCGGTCAGAACTGGGGCCTGATCCTGGTCGCGGCGGCGGCGCTGCTGGGTATCTACCTGCTGAATACCGGGTTGATGGTGGTCGTCAACTACTGGGGCCATGTGCTCGGGATCAATATCGAAACCGAGATGCGGCGCAAGAGTTTCGACCACCTGCAAAAACTCTCCTTCCGCTTCTACGACAACCAGAAAACGGGACATCTCGTGGCGCGGGTGACGAAAGATCTGGAAGAGATCGGCGAGGTCGCCCACCATGGTCCGGAAGATCTCTTCGTCGCGGTGATGACGTTCGTCGGCGCGTTCGTGTTGATGTTCGTCGTCAATCCGAAACTGGCGGCGATCACCGCGCTGATCGTGCCAGTCACGGGGTGGATAACCGGCCGCTACGGGGGACGGATGACCCGCACCTGGCGGGCGCTCTTCGGACGGGTGGGGGAGTTCAACGCCCGTATCGAGGAGAACGTGGGCGGCATGCGCGTGGTGCAGGCTTTTGCCAACGAGGATCACGAGCGACATCTTTTCGCCGGCGACAATGCGCGCTACCGCGCGACCAAGCTGGAGGCCTACCGCATCATGGCTGCCAGCATGTCTCTCAGCTACCTCAGCATGCGCTTCACCCAACTCGTGGTCATGCTCGCCGGGGCCTACCTGGTGCTGCATAACGAGCTGAGCGAGGGCGGTTTCATCAGCTTCCTGCTGCTGGTTGGCGTCTTCTTCCGGCCGGTGGAGAAGATCAACGCCGTGCTGGAGACCTACCCGAAAGGAATCGCCGGTTTCAAGCGGTACATCGAGCTGCTCGATACCGAGCCGGATATCGTCGATGCCCCGGACGCGATCGCCGTCTCCGGATTGCGCGGCGACATCCGCTACGAGAACGTCACCTTCGGCTACGGCGCGCATCAAACGGTGCTGTGCGATGTCAATCTCGATATCCGCGCCGGTGAGACGGTGGCCTTCGTCGGTCCTTCGGGAGCGGGGAAAACGACCATCTCCTCGCTGCTGCCGCGCTTTTATGAGATCGACGCCGGGCGGATCACCATCGACGGGATCGATATCCGCGAGATGACGCTGGCCTCGCTGCGGCGGGAAATCGGGATCGTGCAGCAGGACGTCTTTCTCTTCGCCGGTACGATCCGCGAGAACATCGCCTACGGCCGGTTGGAGGCGAGCGAGGACGAGATCGAGGCGGCGGCGCGGCGGGCGAAACTGGAAGACGTCATCGCCGGGCTGCCCGACGGTCTCGAAACGGTCATCGGCGAGCGCGGGGTGAAACTCTCAGGAGGACAGAAGCAGCGGCTCGCCATTGCCCGCATGTTCGTCAAGAACCCGCCGATCCTGATCCTCGACGAAGCGACCTCGGCGCTCGACTCCGAGACGGAGCGGGCGATCCAGCAATCGCTTGCGGAACTGTCCAGGGGCCGCACCACGCTGGTGATTGCGCACCGGCTGGCCACGATCCAGAACGCCGACCGCATCGTGGTTGTCGACGAAACGGGTGTCGCCGAAGAAGGCCGCCACGACGAGCTGATCGCGGCGGGCGGCATCTACCGCCGGCTGCATGCGGCGCAATTTGGGTCGGAGGTCGGAGGTCGGA
>JACCXM010000170.1 GCA_013697005.1 Chloroflexia bacterium
TGTCGGTTGCGACTGCACGACCGGGACGGACAACCCTTGCGGCGACACGACGCTGCTTTGTTGCGCCACCGATGCGAACGCGGCTCCTGGTGCGTCTGGCACCTGCACTCCGTCGTCGGTCGGATGCGATCCGCTCGGTCCGTCATGTACCGGGCATGGCTGTCGCTGCGACGGGGGTGTGGAGGGCGCCTGCGACGATCCGTTCGCTTGCTGCCCGGATAATCCCGGCGTCGCCGGCGGACCGGGGCACTGCATTCGGCAGGCGGTCTGCAACCCGGGGGATTGCACCGGCGAAGGCTGCGCCTGCCACAGTGGGATCGAAAATGCCTGCGACGATGGGCTCTTCTGCTGCGCCGACGACTCGTCGGTTCCCGGCGGGCCGGGACGCTGCGAGCAGGAATCGGTCTGCCTGGGCAGTCAATGCCAGGCGACCACGAATCCCTGCCCCAGTAGCTGCGCGGCCGGTGAGTTCTGCCACGATTGCTGCTCCGGCTACTGCGGCAGCGACGACCATTGCGGCGCGGCTCCGTGCACCGGAGTCGGGTGCGAATGCACCGCCGGCGTGCAGAACTCCTGCTCCGAGGGTCTGGTCTGCTGCCAGAGTCAGATGAACGCGCCGAATGTCCCAGGGGGACCGGGCATGTGCGCGACCCAAAACGGCTGCGGCGGCGGGGCCGGCGTGGTCGGCGCGGCGCAGGCAACCCCGGTCGCATGATCTTTGTCGAGTTCTCGTTTCCCCCTCTCCCGTCGAGCCGGGAGCGGGGGTAGGGGGGTGAGGGCCGGTCGCCCCAATGGCTACCAATTCGCTGTCCCAGGCGCGAGGGTTCCTCTTCGACGTCGACGGAGTCCTGCGCGTCGGGTCGGAGCCAATTCCTGGCGCGGGGGACCTCCTCGATCAACTCGCAACGCGGGGCATCCCGTTCCGATTGCTGACCAATGCCACGACCGCCAGCCGGGCCATGCTCGCGGCGGGGCTGCGCGCCATGGGGTTTCCCGCCGGCGAGGAGTTGCTCATCACGGCGCCGATGGCGACCGCCGCTTACGTCCGGCGGCGCTTTCCGGGAGTGCCCTGCTATCTCCTCGCCAAAGGCGACGTTGCCACCGATTTCCATGCCGCTGGGGTGCCAATCGTGGGACCAGATGGCGCGCCAGATGCGGGAGTCGTCGTCATTGGCGGCGCGGAGGACGAGTTGACCTACGCCCGCCTCAATCATGCCTACCGGCTGCTCCTGGGTGGCGCGAAACTGATCGCCATGCACCGCAATACTGCCTGGCGCACAGAAGAGGGGATGTCCCTCGACAGCGGTCCCTTCGTTACCGTCCTGGCCGCGGCGGCCGGGGTGCGTCCGACGGTGATTGGCAAACCCGCGGCCGCCTTCTTTCGCCAGGCCATCCGCGACATCGGTCTCCCGGCGAATGAACTGGTCATGGTCGGTGACGATGCTCGCCACGATCTGGTCCCGGCGCGGCGGCTCGGCATGCTTGGCGTGCTCGTTCGCAGCGGAAAACCGGTTGGTCCGGACGAGGTAGCGCAGGCCGATCTGGTGATCGACTCGGTTGCGGATCTTGCTCCCCGCGTTGTCTCCACAAGGGAGTAGCATGCGTTGATGGAGGAGGAGCGCATGAGCGATCCGGTTCGCTTGCGATGGGGAATGGCCGGTACCAGCGGCTTTGCCGATGCCGTCTTCGCGCCGGTGCTGCGCAACGCCGGTCAAGAGCTGCTTGGCGCGGCGGGATCGTCGCCGCATGGCTCGGCGGCGTTCGCCGTGCGGCACGGCACGCCGCGCACCTATGCCTCGCTCGACGCGCTACTCGGCGATCCCGAGGTGGAAGCGGTCTGGATCGCCTCGCCGAACCATCTTCACGAAGAGCACGTCCGTCTCGCGCTGGCGGCCGGCAAGCACGTTCTGGCCGAGAAACCGCTGGCCACCACCGGCAGCGGCGCCCAAGCGCTGGCCGAGTTGGCCGAACGCGTCGACCGGCGCCTCGCGGTCGGCTACCAAGGTCGGTTTCATCCCGCGCTGCACGATCTTTGGCGGCGCGTCCAGGACGGGGCGTTGGGGGAGGTCGCGTTTGTCCGCGCGAGCTGGCAGACGCAATACGCGGGATTGCCTGGGTCCTGGCGGCTGCGCCGCGATACCTCCGGTGGGTGGGCGATCATGGACATCGGCACCCATACCCTCGATGCCGCGCTCTGGTTGACCGGATTTCCGGCAACGACGCTGATTGGCAGCCGTCTCAGCAATCAACATTGGCCAGTCGACGTCGAAGACCTCGCGGTGCTCTTGCTGCAAGTTGGCAATGCCACCGCGGTCGTCGAAGCGGCGACCGGGGTGCAAGGTCCGGTTAACCGCGTCGAGGTCCACGGCACCGCCGGTTGGGCCATCGCCAGCGGCGTCTTCGTCCCCCGTCTCGGGGTGGCGGGTGGCCGGTTGCGCGCCTCGGACGGCGCGCACATCGCCTACGACACGGCGCCGAACCCCTACGAAACCCAGGTCACGGCGTTCGCCGCCTGGACGGCGGACGGCGCATTTGCGGGCGCGACGGGCGCCGAGGGCGCGGCTAATATTGCGTTGCTCGAAGCGGCGCGAGACGAAGGTGATAGGTGATGGGGTGATAGGAAGTAGAGGAGGAAACATGATCCGGGTTCTTCGTAGCGCCGTGCTGATGATGGTGGCGCTGTCGCTGCCGATCATATCGTTGCCGCTCGCCGCGCTGGCGCAGGAGGCGACACCGGCGGTCGAGTGTGTCGAGACGACGCCCGAAGAGAACGAGGCGCTGGCCACAATGTATTGGGAAGAGGCCGTCTGGGGGGCGCAGGGGAAGATCGCGGAGATCGTCGCGCCGGATGAGATCCATCACTGGGGCATCGGCGGGGACACCAATGGCTTTGCAGAGTTCTCCGAACGGTGGAGCGCGTTCAACACCGCGTTCCCCGATCTCCAGTTCAGTGTCGATCTCGTGATGGCGGAGGACGACCTCGCCACCACGCTCTGGACCGCGACCGGCACGCAGACCGGTGAGTGGCAAGGTACCGCCCCGACCGGGCGCGAGGTTACCTGGACCGGCATCAACATCTTCCGCATTTCGTGCGGAATGATCGTCGAGTCGTGGGGCGAGGCCGATCATGCCGGTCTGCGCGCCCAGATCGAGGCAAGCGACGCCCCCGCGACACCAACCGCCTGACGCGGGTCATGGCGGGAAAGGCGACCGCCCTGGTGCAGATGCACCGGGGCGGTCCTGTCTGTCCGTCATTTACGAGAGGGTGCGCTAGCCGATGGGAGCCGGCGCCTCATACACCGGCGTCTCGACATACACCGGCGGCACGTATCCCGCGATGCAGACGCCATCCTCATCGCAGGAGCCGGTCGTGCCGTCTTGCAACGCGCAGGCCGCCCCGATCGTCGGGTTGTAGGCGCAGGCGCCTTCGATGCAGCCCGATGCCGAGAAGCAGGGAAGCGCCCCGCACTCGGCATCGACGCAGCAGTCGATAAAGAGGTTGTCGCCCTGGTTGAGATAGTCCGGGATCGAGATCGGACTCACCGTCAAAATGGTGTATCCACCGGTTTCGACATCGTAGTGACAAATCTCGATCGAGTTCTCGAAAACGCCGCCCGCGAGCGTGCCGGGGGCGAGTGGCGTGGCAGCGCTCGGGGATCCGTCGCCGCGGCTCCGGCGCTTGCCGCGTTTGGCGGCCAAGGCCGCCGGTCCTGTCTGCAATATGACGATACCGGCCAGTATCCCGCCGAGCATCCGCCGCCGCGACGTTCCGGTTATCAGCCCGCGGGTGACTGAATCGAACCGTTTGCCACCCATAGTGCCCCTCCTTGCGAACGCGCCGCGCATGATCGGGTGCGCGCACATTCGCCCGTTCATGCTCTGTAACGCACGAGCGGGCAACCTGGATGTTTTGGACCCCGCGTTTGCGTGCCGCCTTAGCGCCCCGCCAGCCGCGCCACGACCGGAGCGAACGCCTCCATCACCGGTTCGAGAATGACGATGTAGGAAAACCCGTAGCGCTCGCGCCGCTCCTGGAGGGTTTCCACGATCTGGTCGACCGTGCCGAGCAGCACCGCCGGCGAGTCCAGCACCTCGGCGGCGCTCACCGGCAGATCGGCGGCGATACGCTCCGCGGCGGCACGGCGGTCGTCCGCGATCTCGACGGTGGGGCAGATGGTGTTCAGCTCGATCCGGGCGAAGCGGTCGCCCGCCGCCTCGCGCACCCAGTCGATCTTGCGCGCGGTTGCGGCGGCGGTCATGTCCTCGGCGTCTTTCGAGCCGTCGGGGAGGGCGCGGGTGGTGATGCCGACGATGTCCGCCTCCCGCGCCGCCAGCGCCAGAATCTTGGGACTGCCGCCGCCGATGATCAGCGGCGGGTATGGCTTTTGCACCGGGGCCGGAGGAATCTGCAAGCCATCGACGGTGTAGAACTCGCCGGAGAAGCTGGTGCGCTCACCGCTGAGGAGCAGTTTCAGGAGATGCACCGCTTCCTCCAGCCGGGCGATGCGCACCCCCGGTGGATCGAACGGAATACCGGCCAAGTCGTACTCCTCCTTCAACCAGCCGGCGCCGATACCCATCTCCAGGCGTCCTTTGGAGAGGATATCGATAGAGCCGGCGGACATCGCCAGCACCACCGGATGGCGGAAGTCGTTGTCGAAGACGAATCCGGAGAGCCGCAGCCGCTCCGTCGCGATCGCCGCCGCCGCCATCGCCGCCACCGGTTCGAACCCGCGCACGAAGTGATCGGGCCACATCAGCGTGTCGTAGCCGAGTTCTTCCACCCTTCGCACCGCCTCCAGCCACGGTCCCCGCGGCCCGGCGCTACGGCTCTGCACCCCGAATCTGAATGGAAATGGACTTACCGTTCCCATCTATCTCTCCTATCTCCGCCTGGTGTTGGCTCGCATCGTGCGCCTCGATCCTCGCACGATATGTACGAGGAGTCTTGCCCAGTCTCACGCTGGTCGATATGCTGTGCAGCAGTCCAGAGTGACAACCTTGGCGTCAGACGCGCATGACGCCCTCTCAGCCCAGGAGGATACTGGCATGTCGGCAGTCGCTCACGAATTACGCATTGACCCAGATGGCCAAACCGCCCCCAAGCTCTCCCTCATCGACTGCGACGCTCACCACAACTGGCGTGGTGTCGGCGACGTTCTGCCCTACCTGCCTCGCTACTGGGCGGACTACGTCGTCGAGAGTCAGTTCAAGGGAATGCCGAACTCGCCCTATCCCAAGGGCGTCGGCGGCGGCGAGCGGGTCGATGCTCGCCCCGCCGATGTCGGCTCTGCCGGATCCGACGTCGATTTCTTCCGCGAGCAGCTTCTCGACGAGTGGGGTGTCGATATCGCCATCCTCACCGGCCAGTTCTACAACGCGGCCTTTCTCGCCAATGCCGGTTTCGCGGCCGCGCTTTCGAGCGCGCTCAACGACTGGATGATCGAGACCTGGCTCGAGCGAGACAGCCGTTTCCGCGGCTCGCTGACCGTGCCGATGCAGGACCCCCAAGCGGCGGTGAAGGAGATCGACCGCCTCGGTGCGCGGCCCGACATCGTGCAGATTCTCATCTCCGCCGGCTCGCGTATGCCCTACGGGCAGAGTGTCTACGACCCGGTCTGGGAAGCCTGCGAGCGCAACGGCCTGGTCGTCGGTATGCACTTCGGCGGGATCGGCATCATGCACGCGCCGACCTCGGCCGGGTGGCCTTCCTATTATCTGGAGTGGCACACCGACATGTCGCAGGCGTTCCAGGCACAGGTGGTCAGTCTCGTCGCCGAGGGAACCTTCCAGAAATTCCCTGGTCTCAAGTTCGCTCTCCTGGAGGGTGGGTTCGCCTGGATGCCCCATGTCATGTGGCGCATGGACAAGAACTGGAAAGCCTTGCGTTCGGAGTGCCCGTGGCTGACCCAAAAACCAAGCGAGATCATCCTCGATCACTTCCGCCTAACGACCCAGCCGATCGAGGAGCCGGACAACGACGCGCATCTGTTACAGATTTTCGAGATGATGGACGCCGCCCACATCCTGATGTTCTCCAGCGACTATCCCCACTGGGACTTCGATTCCCCCCAGCAAGCCTTCCCCCGTTTACCGGCAGACCTCAAGCGCCGCATCTTTGTGGAAAACGCGCGGGAGCTGTATGGGTTTTAGGGTCGCGTTCTCAGTCACCCAGGAAGGGAGTCATTCCGCGCGCGATAAGCGTGTCATTCTGAGGAACGAAGAATCTCGTCGTTCACCATTGAATTGATCCTGAGACGAGAGTCTTCACCTGCGGTTCAGAATGACACCTGTTTTGGGAGACGCCGTCCAATGCCGATCCAGTCGATATCAACATCCTAGTGAGGCGATACGACTCAATCATCACGGAAAAATCTTCATGCGCACGTACCGGGTCTACATCATGAAGAACCGGTCCAAGACGCTGTATACCGGTGTCACAGGTGATCTCGCTCGGCGAGTTTACGAACATCGCCACCGATTGGTTTCTGGATTCACGGCTCGATACAAGGTCGATCAACGTGTTCACGCTGAGTCGTTTTCAGAGGTGCGTGACGCGATTGCGCGAAAAGCAGATCAAGGGGTGGGTAAGAGCAAGAAAACTCGCTCTCGTCGCAGACTCCAACCTATATTGGCGGGATTTGGGCGAGGATTGGTTTGGACCGGTGAAACCGGGATAAGCAGCGGCAAGGTCTCATGCTAAATGCAGTGAAGCTTCTCGGATCATCGTGTGATAGCTGGCGGACGACGAGATTCTTCGCCTGCGGGCTCAGAATGACACGTCGTTGGAATAGCGCGCGTACGTTCTTTAGACGCTATCCATGACCCGCCATATCGTGGCCCACGTTGCGGATATTCCGCCCGGCGAGCGGTTGATCGTCGAGATCGCGGGGCGCTCAATCGGGATCTTCAATGTCGGTGGCTGCTTTTACGCGCTGAAAAATAGCTGCCCGCATCAGGGCGGCAAACTCTGCCTGGGACGCACCGTCGGGTTGGCCAGCGCCGCCCGGCCGGGCGAGATCAGTTACACGCGTGAGGGCGAGATCTTGCGCTGTCCGTGGCACGGCTGGGAGTTCGATCTGGCGACCGGGCGGTCGGTCTTCGACCCTCACCGCACCCGGGTGAAGAGCTACCCGGTCGAGGTCGAGCCCGCGGAGTTGCAGGCCGAGACCTACCCGGTCGAAATCGACCGCGAGCGTGTCGTGGTTGTCCTGACCTAGCCGATCCAACGCAAGTCCAAACTGCCCTTGACACGCGTTGAGCGCGGCGATAGTGTGTGCGCCGGTTCCCCGGTCGCTGCGACCGGCCGGTTCACGCCGTGGGTTCCGCATCGGCGCGGGTACTCGTTCCTCAACGCTCAGTGTGTGAGAAATGGAGGATGCAATGGCTCGAAATGACCTTCAGGTCCGTCCCATCGATCGATTCATCGCCGACGCCGCCGCCGGCAAGCTCTCCCGGCGCGACCTGGTCAAGCAGGGCGCCGCGCTCGGTCTCTCCGCCTCGGCCATCGGTGTCGCCCTGCGCGCCGCCCCCCAAACCGTCCTCGCCCAGGGGGCGGAGCCGGCCGGCAAGATCGTGATCTCGCTCTCCGCGGAACCGGCGACGCTCGAAAACTGGAATGCCTACAGCCTGGACGGTCACCCCGTGTTGCGCAACATCTTCGAGGCGCTGCTCAACCGCGATCCGGCCACCAACGAGTTGGTCGGCGAGCTGGCCACCGCCTGGGAGTGGCAGGACGACCGCACCATCCGCTTCACCCTGCGCGAGGGGGTGACGTTCCACGACGGCAACCCGTTTACCGCGGAGGTAGCAGCCGAGGGTCTCAATTTCACCTGGTCCTCGGAGAACGCGTTCGACATTATCCAGTTCATGGGTCCCCAGATCAGCGCCGAAGTCGTCGACGAGGTAACGATTGACGTTTCGGCCGCCGAACCGGACCCGATCCTACCCGCGCGACTCTATTTCTCGCCATTGCCGAACATGGCGCAGGTCAGTGAACGACCCGATTCGCTGGCCAGCGAGGCAATCGGCACCGGACCGTACCAACTGGTCGAGTGGGCGCGCGGCGAGCGCATCACCCTCACCGCCTATCCCGACTGGTGGGGGGCCGCTGACACCGAGGCCGCATTCGGCACCCAGGCGATCAAGGACGTCGAGTACGTCTGGCGGCCGGAATCGACCGTGCGCGCCGCGCAAGTTACCGCCGGCGAAGCGCAGATCGGCCGCTTCCTTGCTCCCGACGACTGCGCGACGACCCCGGTCTGCGAAGAATCCCCGAGTGTGGAGACGATCTTCCTGCGGCTCGACACGATGCACCCGGTGATGAGCGACATCCGCATCCGCGAGGCGATCGGTCTGGCGGTCGACAAGGAGCGCCTGGTCGAGCAGGTCTTCGG
>JACCXM010000186.1 GCA_013697005.1 Chloroflexia bacterium
CCCTACCCCCCTCTCCCGGCGCGACGGGAGAGGGGGGAAACGAGAGGAGTTTGCAGAATCGTGGCAGTGTTCACCCGGATCCAATATCAGCCATTGGTCAGGCTACCCGGTAGCGGTCGATTGTCGCCTGATTGAGCGTAACGCCGAGCCCGGGCCGATCGGGTAGCGAAACCGTGCCGTCTGGCTGGACGTCGATCGGCTCAGTGAACAGCTCGGAACGGAGGGGGTTGGGGTTCTGGTCGAACTCGAGCAGACCGCCGTTGGGGAGCGACGCGATGAAGTGCATGTTGGCGATAGTGGCGACGGCCGAGGAAAAGACGTGGGGAACAACCGGGAGACCGTGCGCCTGCGCCATCGCCGCGACTTTGCGGCAAAGGGTGATGCCCCCGGTCCAGATCACGTCGGGTTGGACGATGTCGACGGCGCGGCGCGCGATCAGGTCGCGGAAATTGGCGAGACCCGTCGCCGTTTCATAGCCGGCGACCGGGATGTCGAGCGCGCGGGCGACCTCGGCGCTGCCTTCAAGATCGTCGGTGGCGACCGGTTCCTCCAACCAGTAGATGTTCTGGCCGGCGACCTGGCGCATGAATTGGATCGCGACCGGGGGTGTCCAGGCATTGTTGGCGTCGATGGCGAGGCGGACAGCGGGACCGATCGCCGACCGCGCGGCGCGGACTCGCTCGACGTCCTCTTCGAGGGTGGCGGTGGCGTAGTGCGGCGCCCACATGTCGGGGAGCGGGTTGAGCATCGTTTTCGGGTTGCGCCCGACTTTCATCTTCACCGTACGGAAACCGCGGGCAGCGTAGCCACCCACCTCTTCGGCAAGTAGGGTGGGTCCTTTGTCGCCGGCGTAGAAGCCGGCGGAGGCGTAGGCGTCGAGGGTTTCGTGATAGCCGCCCAGGAGGCGGTAGAGAGGTGTTTTCGTGGCTTGACCGATGAGATCCCACAGAGCGATGTCGACACCGCTGATGGCCTGCATCAGCATCCCGGATGTGCCGCGTTGGTGGGAACGGCGCGCCATACGACTCCAGAGGCGCTCGACCCGAAAGGGGTCTTCGCCGATCAGGGTGGGGTGCAAATCGTCGAGCACGATGCGCTCCATGCTGTCGAGCGAGCCGCCATAGGCGGCGCACTCGCCGAGACCGGTGAGGCCATCATCAGTGTTGATCTGGACCAGAAGCGCGGTGCGCTCGGGCATGTAGTGGATGGCGTCCGCCATGGGTGTCGCCATGGGATAGCGCAGCTTGAGGGTGGAAATGTCCGTGATGCGCACGATAGACGAGCCTCCAGATTCAGGCGACGGGATGCTTGACGAGAACGCCGTGGGCGGTAGTATTCCAAAGATCGTTCCAGAGTGAGTCGAGTGCGCGCGCGATACCCTCATTGTGTGTTGCGCGGGCGGTGGTGGAAACACCGGCTTGGCAGTCAGGAATAGGGCGATCGAGGTCGCCGCGATGGTGCGGTGACGAGGCAGGGACTGGCCGATTGCTGGCCGTCAAGAGACACCATGGAGGAGGATTATCGTGATCGATCGCAAGGTGAATCGTCGCTCGGTGCTACGGCTGACCGCCGCCGGCGCGGGCGTTGTCGTTGCCAGCCGGTATGGGGTGGGCGCGGTATTCGCGCAAGTGCCGCCGCTGGAGGAAAAGGACACCTACACGATTGGCTTCGCGCAGACGGGTCTCAACAACCCATGGCGGCTGGCCGAATCGAAGAGTATGCAGGATGAGGCGGCTCGGCTTGGCTACACCTTGGTCGAAACCAACGCCAACGAGGATACGGCGAAGCAGATCGCCGACGTGGCCTCGCTGATCGCACAGGGGGTCGACATACTGATCTTCCCGCCACGCGAGTCGCAGGCATTGGCGCCATCGGTCGTGCAGGCGAAGGAAGCCGGTATTCCGGTCATCCTCATCGACCGCGATGTCGATCATGAGATCGCCAAGCCGGGCGAAGATTACGTGACGTTCATCGGGTCGGATTTCGTCGATCAGGGGCGCCGCGCGGCGGAATGGCTGGTGGAGGCCACCGGCGGTGAGGCGAAGATTATCCAGCTCGAGGGCACGACGGGCGCCGACCCGGCGATCGACCGCAAGCAGGGATTCGAGGATTACCTGGCGGGGACGTTCAAGGGAACGCCGACCCCGGCGGGCGCCCATTCCGGGATGGAGATCATCGCCTCGCAAACCGGAAGCTTTACGCGCGACCAGGGGCGCTCGGTGATGCAGACATTGCTGCAATCGAATCCGGACGTGACCGCGGTCTACGCCCACAACGACGAGATGGCCGTCGGCGCCATTGCCGCGCTGGAGGAAGCCGGACGCACCCCTGGCGAAGATGTCATTGTCGTCTCGATCGACGGCGAGAACGCCGCGCTCGATGCGATCCTCGATGGGACACTTGGCGCCTCCGTGGAGTCGAGCCCATTCTTCGGGCCGATCGCGTTCGAGACGATGGCCAAGTACATCGCCGGTGAGGACATCCCGGACTGGGTTCTGGTCGAGGATCGCTTCTTCGACGAGAGCAATGCCGGGGAGTTCCAGGGCAAGCAGTTCTAAAAAACCCTCACCCCAACCCCTCTCCCTGCAAGTGTGCGCAGGGAGAGGGGCGTACGAGGGCACGGCATGCCGTGCCCCTACCGTGACGTGTCTGGAGCTCATTTTGCGTGGCTGATCTGATGGCCGATCCCGCGCCGATTCTGGAGATGGAGGGCATCGACAAGGTCTTTCCGGGCGTGGTCGCGCTGGACGGCGCATCGTTGCGGGTCGCTGCCGGTGAGGTTCATGCCGTCGTCGGGCAGAACGGCGCGGGCAAGAGCACGCTGATCAAGATTCTCAACGGCGCGTACCGGCGTGACGGCGGGACGATCGTGCTCGACGGCCGGGCGGTCGACTTCCACAATCCTCTGGAGGCGCAACGCGCCGGGGTCAGCACGATCTACCAGGAGATCAATCTCGTTCCCCATCGCAGCATTGCCGAGAACATTCTCATGGGTCGCGAGCCACAGCGCTGGGGGTTTCTCGACCGTGCCAGGATGCATCGTGACGCTGCGGCCGTTCTTGGGCGACTGGGAGTTCGCCTCGACGTGCGGCGGCCGCTCAGCACGCTGAATATCGCGAACCAGCAGATGGTCGCGATCGCCAGGGCGATCTCGACCGAGGCGCGGATCGTCATCATGGATGAGCCGACCTCGTCTCTGGACGAGCGCGAGGTCGAGGTGCTGTTCGATGTGATCCGCGGACTCAAGGCGAACGGCATCGCGGTGATTTACATCAGCCATCGCCTGGATGAGCTCTATGCCGTCTGCGACCGGGTGACGATCATGCGCGATGGGCAGACGATTGACGAGCGGCCGGTCGCCGGTGTGAACAAGGTCGAGCTGGTCGCGCGCATGCTCGGTAAAGAGATCGGCGAGGTTCGCCGCTCCGGGGCGACCGGGTTCGGGCAACCGGGAACGCGGACGCCGGGTGAGCTCCTGGTCGAGGTGAACGGCCTCAGTGGCGAGCGGCTGGACGGCGCCAACGTGACGGTCCGTTCCGGCGAGATCGTCGGTCTCGCGGGGCTGCTGGGATCGGGACGGACCGAGGTGGCGCGCGCCGTTTTTGGCGCCGACCCGGCGCACGGCGAACTTCGTGTGCGGGGAAAGCCGGTGCGGTGGCGGTCCCCGCGCGACGCGATCCGGGCCGGGTTCGGTCTCTGCGTGGAAGACCGCAAGGCCGACGGGATCATCCCGCACATGTCGGTGCGCGAGAATCTGACCTTGGCGGTATTGCCGGCGCTCTCCCGACACGGAATTGTCGATAGCGCCGAGCAGCGGGCAATCGTCGACCGGTTCATCGACAGGCTGGCGATCAAGACGGCGGGACCGGAGCAGAAGATCCGTGAGCTGTCCGGAGGGAACCAACAAAAGGTCCTCCTGGCGCGCTGGCTGTGTCTCAATCCCTCGCTCCTCCTCCTCGACGAGCCAACGCGCGGCATCGACGTCGGGGCGAAGGCGGAGATTCAAGGGCTCATCGACGAGCTCGCCGATGATGGACTCGGCGTACTGATGATCTCCTCCGAGCTGGAGGAGCTCACGGAGGGAGCGGATCGAGTCGTCGTGCTACGCGAAGGACGAACCGTCGCGGAGCTCGATCACGCCGCGGCGAGTCAGGACACCGTCATGCACGCGATGGCGCATGGGGACGGAGCCGGGAGCCGGGAGTTGGAAGCCGGAAGTGAGTGAGCCATTGACACCACAATCCGATCCCGATGCGACCCGCCGGAGTGTTGCGGCCGGGGCCGATATTGCGGGGCTTGTGCGGAGATATGGGTCATTTGGCGCGTTGGTGCTGCTCGTTGTCTACAACGTGGTCTTTACCCCGAACTTCCTCTCCCTCGGCACGTTGAATGCCAATCTGACCCAGGTGGCGACGATCGTCATCGTCGCGGTGGGTATGACGTTCGTGATCGCGACTGGTGGCGTCGATCTGTCGGTCGGATCGTTGATGGCGATCGCTGCCGTCCTGGCGCCGATGTTCCTCGTCGATGGGGAGCAGTTTGGAGCGCCCGCGATCGGGCTGATGCTGGCAATCATCGCGCCAATCCTGGCGACGACGCTGTTTGGCGCGTTCAATGGGGCGCTGGTGACCATTGGCGGGTTGCAGCCGATCATTGCCACGCTGGTGCTATTTCTGGCTGGGCGGGGTTTCGCGCAGGTGATCGTCAATGGCGAGCTGCAAGAGTTTCGCAACTTCGGCTCGCCGATGGTTCCGAATTTCTTGTTCATCGGCCTCGGTGAGATCGCCGGAATCCGTCCGCAGGTGATCGTGATGGTCGTTATCGTGCTCATCGCCGCCTGGGTGTTGCGCGCGACGACCTTTGGCCGATACGTATTGGCGACAGGGGGAAATGCCTCGGCGGCGCGGTTGGCGGGAGTTCCCGTCAATCAGGTGAAATTCGCCGTCTACTGCATCAGTGGATTTCTCGCCGGGATCGCGGGGTTGATCGTGATCGCCATCAACCGCTCGTCCGACCCTTCCAGCGTCGGCGAGCTGATGGAGCTCAACGCCATCGCGGCGGTAGTCGTCGGGGGGACGCCGCTGACCGGCGGACAGGCGACGATCCTGGGCACCTTCATCGGCGCGTTGATCATCCAGCTTCTGCGGTTCAGCCTGATTGCGCACAACATTCCGGATGGAATCACGCGCATCGTGATTGCCGGCGCGATCGTGGCCGCAGTTCTCGCCCAACGCCAGCGGACGTCCTGAGGATGAAGCAATGGTGAGCGCGGCAGTTCCGGATGCCTACTCCGAGAGCGAGACCACGACGCGGGCGCGCGTAGTCAGTGCGATTCAGCGGCAAGGCGCGCTGATCGCATTAATCGCCCTTATCCTCTTTGGCGTGGTGCGCTATGGCGAAAATTACTACAGCGTTTACAACATCTTCGACGCGTTCCTGAACAACAACAGCTATTACGCACTGATCGCGCTGGGCATGACTTTCGTTATTATGACGGGGGGTATCGATCTCTCAGTCGGATCGGTCGCGGTGCTGGCGGCGGTGATGGCCGCGCGGTTGAGCGCGTACGGATTGGCGCCGGCGCTGCTCGGCGCGGTGCTGATTGGGCTGACGGCTGGGCTGATCAATGGCGGGTTGATCGCCCGCTTCGCCCTGCAGCCATTCGTGGTGACGCTGGCGATGCTGCTGGGGGCGCGGGGTGGGGCACTCGTGCTGTCCGAGAATGCGCCGGTGATGGTCGATTTCGCGAAGGGTTTTCCCCAACTCGGGATGCTCCATCTCGGTCCTGTGCCATTGCCGCTGGCAATCACCGCGGTGCTCTATGTGATTGGCGTGATCCTGCTCAACCAGACCCGGTTCGGGCGGCACGTGCTGGCCATCGGCGGCAACGAGGAGGCGGCGCGGTTGGCGGGCATCCCGGTTGGCCGGACGCTGATCGCGGTGTATGCCATGAGCGGCGCATTGGCCGGGCTCGCGGGCGCGTTTCTGGCGGCGCTTTCGTTTTCAGGATCGCCGACGGGCGCGGTTGGGTGGGAGCTGTCGGCGATCGCCGCGGTCGTGGTCGGGGGAACCTTGCTGACTGGTGGTGTCGGTTCCGTGGGAAGCACGTTGATCGGCGTCCTGTTGCTGGGGTTGATCTTCGTGACACTCAATTTTGAGCGAGGAATGGGCACGTTTCAGCTTTCCTCGTTCTGGGAGAATGTTATCCGCGGGGTTTTCTTGCTGATCGTGGTGGTGTTCCAAAGCCGGTTGGCGCGGAGGTTGGAAACGTAAGACCTTCTGCTGGGGACGGGCCACGTGATGATCTGCTGGCGTCGCTGGCGGCAGTGGGGCCACTGCGCGTCGACCGCGTCGAGTTACCGGGGACCGGTCAGCTGATGGAGATCGCGCGGCCGGCGAACGACGACCCGCTGATCGACGAGGCCGCCGCCGACCCGGAACAGCATCTCCCCTACTGGGCGGAAATCTGGCCAAGTGGGGTGGCTCTGGCGGCGACGATCGCGCGGCAGCCAGGGGCGCTCGATGGCCGTCGCGTGTTGGAGCTGGGGTGCGGTCTGGGTGTGACCGCCATCGGCGCGTTGCACGCGGGAGCGGATTTGCTCGTCACCGACTATGCACCGGAGGCGCTCGCCTTGTGCGCGCTCAACGCGCTGGATCAAACGGGACGCATGCCCGACACGCGGCGCGTCAATTGGCGTGATTCCGATACGACGCTTTCCACGCTGCAAGGAGAGCGGTTTCCGCTCGTGCTTGCCGCCGATGTGCTGTACGAGAGCCGGGACGTGGAGCCGTTGCTGGCGCTGGTCGAGCAAGTTGTTGAGCCCGGCGGTGAGCTATGGCTGGCGGAACCGGGACGGCCGCCCGCGGCGCGGTTTCTGGAGGCGATCCGGGATCGCGGATGGGCTGGGGAAAGCGAGCGGTGGGAGGGACCGTGGCCGGACGCGGAGGACGACGCGAAGGGGGTGGTGGTTACCGTGCACCGGTTGTTGCGGAGATGTGAGGCGGAGTTGTGAGTCGTGGATCGGACATAATTCCTCATCCCAATCCCTCTCCCGTCGAGCCGGGAGAGGGACTTTGTGGCGTGGGGTTTAGTCGCTATTCCCCGGCCTCGTCGTCCGGTTCGCCGGCGCCGGCGACGATGGTCTGGCTTTGCTCGCGCATGAATTGCTGGACGTAGTAGGGACCGAGGCCACCTTTGCCGGTGCTGCCGGAGGCTTTCCAGCCGGCGAAGGACTGGCAACCGGGCCAGGCGCCGGTGGTGGCGCCGCCTTTGCGGTTGGCATAGACGACACCCGCTTCGATGCCGTCGAAAAAGCGGTCGATCTCGCCGCGGTCCTCGCTGAAGATACCGGCGGTCAGACCGTAATCGGTGTCGTTCGCTTCTTTGAGCGCCTCGTCGAGACTTTTCACCGGAGCGACGACGACGAAGGGCAGGAAGAGCTCCTTCTTGAAGAGGAGGTGATCCGCCGGGAGCCCGTCGACCACGGTCGGCGCGACATAAGTGCCGCGGTCATAGAGTCCGCCGCGCAGCCGCTCGCCGCCGGTGCGTACGGTGCCGCCCGCGGCGGATTCGAGCGCCTCGTCATAGCGGCGGACGGCGCGCTCGTCGATGACGGGACCGACATAGGTGTCGCGAGCGGTCGGGTCGCCGACAACGAGCTCCTTGGTGCGCTTCGTGAGGCGGGTCATGAACTCGTCATAGACCGGCTCTTCGACGTAGACGCGGGAGCAGGCCGAGCACTTCTGTCCCGAATACCCAAAGGCGGAACGGGCGACGCCTTCGACGGCTTTGTCGAGATCGGCGTTGCGGGTGACGATCGTTGGATTCTTGCCACCCAGCTCGGTGATGCACGGTTTTGGAAAGTCGGTCGAGAAGTCCTTGAACAGGTCCCAGCCGACTTCGCGCGACCCAGTGAAGACGACGCCATCGACATCTGGGTGCCGGGTCAGTGGCGCGCCGACATCCTCGCCGGAACCGCTGAGGTAATTGAAAACGCCGTCCGGCATACCCGCGTCGGCATAGACCCGCGCCAGCTCGTAGCCGGAGAGGGGTGTGGCCGATGCGGGTTTGTAAACGACGGTATTGCCGGCCAGGAGGGCGCCGGAGGACATGCCGACGCTGAGGGCGTGGGGGAAGTTGAAGGGCGCCAGCACGGCCCAGACGCCGAATGGGCGCAGCACCGAGCGGTTACGCTCGCCGGGGTCAAGGGTATCGAGGCGGCGTACGAAGCCATCGCTGGCTTCCATCTGGGCGGCATAGGAGTCGATCATGTCGGCCGCTTCTTCGACCTCACCAATCGCCTCGACGCGGTTTTTGCCGGCCTCAAAAATGAGAATCGCCGCCAGCCGGAACTTCCGTTCGCGGATGATCCCGGAAGCGCGGCGCATGATCGCCACGCGCTCTTGCCAGGGCCGGTGCGACCAGGCCGGGAAGGCGGTTTTGGCGGCGGTCACCGCATCGTCGACGTCGGATGCGGTGCCGACGGCGAAGCGGCCGATGACGACGTCTTTGTCGGCCGGAGAACGGACGTCGAAGGCGCCCGCACCAGGACGTTCCTCGCCGTTGATAAGCAACGGGTAGGTCTGGCCCAGATCGCCTCGCACCTCATCCAGGGCGCGATCGAAGGCGGTGTGCATTGACTCGACTTGCGCGGGGGTCGAGGTGTAGGTGATCTTTTCGGCAACAGCCACGGAGATTCCTCCTTCGTCGGAATGACACGGTTTCGATGTCGCTGCAGTCAGTCCGTAATGGACTGAGTTCGTACGCGACGAACTGTACTTCCGACTTCCGACTTCCGACTCTCGTCTACGTGTATTGGCCACGAATCTCGACCAGCTCGAGCAGATTGTCGAACGGATCGCGGACGAAGAGCCGGGGACGGTTGTTGATCGTCTCGGGGATGCGGACGTCGTAACCGCGATCTCGCAGGCGCGTCTGGTAGGCGTCGATATCGTCCACCTCGAGACAGAGGTGCTGGGCGGCGGAGTTTGGCCCCATGCTCTCCTCTTTGAAGACATGGACCTCGTCGCCGTCGTCGTTGGCGGCGAACCAGACGACGGTCATGGCGGCGAGGCCCTCCGGTTTGGGAATCTCGCGCATACCGAGTACCTCGCCGTAAAAGGCGCGGGCTCGATCGTCGCCACCGGGGGGCATCGGCACACTGGTGTGTTGCAACCGTTTGACCGAGGGCATAAGGAACTCCTTTCCTGTTGCGGGAATGATGCCGCTATTTGCTCCTGGGCGTGAGGACATGGTGAGGGATGCTTGCCGCGCGGCTCGCGCCATCGGATGATGGGGCTCGATTGGGGTGAGCGCGATCGCAGGGGGATGCCAATGGCGACAGCGACCGGGACACGGCCAGCGTTCGCGAATCTCTTCGTGAGCGATCACCCACTGGTGCGGCACAAAATCCGTATGCTGGCGGACCGCGGCACCGAATCGAAACTTTTTCGCGAGCTGGTGAATGAGCTAACGTCGTTGATGGTCTATGAGGCCACATCGGATCTTCCGGTGCGCGCGATGACCTATCAGACACCGATGGAGAGCGCGGAGGGTGAGGAGGTAGCAGCGCGGCTGGGGCTGGTGCCGATCCTGCGCGCGGGACTGGGGATGACCGACGCCGCGTTGGCGATCCTGCCCCAGGCCGAAGTCTGGCACCTGGGATTTCGCCGCGATGAGGAGACGCACCTGCCGGAGAGCTATTACAACCGGCTGCCGGATGTCTGCCCCAACGATCTGGTGATCGTGCTCGATCCGTTGCTGGCCACGGGCGGCTCGGCGTCGGCGGCGATCGCCACCCTCAAACGGTGGGGCGCGCCGAAGATCACCTTTGTGGGGCTGATCGCGGCGCCGGAAGGGGTGGCGCGGCTGGAGCAAGATCACCCGGACGTGCGGGTCCATGTGGCGCGGCTCGACCGCGAGCTGGATGAGGACGCCTATATCCGGCCGGGTCTGGGCGACGCCGGGGACCGCATGTTCGGGACGGAGCCTTCGGCGTGGGACGAGGGTAACGAGGTGTCAGGGTGACGGGGTTATTGCTGGCGGCGAACCATGCGGCGGTGGGGGATTCCACGCACGTCGTAGAGGGGTCCGGCGGGCGTGAATCCGAGGCGGCGATAGAACGCTTCGGCGGGAAGTTGGGCGGCGAGCGCGACCTCGCGGGCGCCGGCACTGTCCGCGGCGTCGAGCAAGAACCGCATCACCGCCGCGCCGGCACCTAGTCCGCGCGCTTCGGGTACCGTGGCGACCCATGCCACCAGCGCTGGTTCGCGGGCAACGAGCGGCGGGGTCAGTCTGCCGGTGGCCACGGGACGTTTGTGGTTTCCGATCTCGTCGTCGTGAAGCGAGGCGAGGGCGATGATACTGCGTTCATCGTCGGCGTCGGCAACACGCAGATCGGCGGCGTGCTGCTCCTGGGCGAAGACGCGACGGCGAATCTCCAGCGCGGCGAGACGGTCCATGGGGGTGGCGACCTGGACGACTTCGATGAAACGGGGGTCGTGAGTCGTGAGTCGTGAGTCGGGAGTGGAGAGGCGAGCGTTTTGAGCGGGGGCGGTCATCCGGCGGCGTCCACGTCCGGCGACATCATTTCGGCGCGCCGCGTTTCACGTTCGGTGACAGTCGCCCGGTGGCGAGACAGGGTGTTTTGGGCCGCTTCGAGTTGTGCCGCCACGCGATTGGGGGCGGTTCCGCCCGGGACATCGCGCGCGGCGAGACTTTCGGCCGCGGTCAATGGTGGTTTCTCGGTGGCGAAGACGGGATGGGCGGCGGCCCATTCCGCATCGCTGAGATCAGCGAAGGTTGTGTTCTGAGCGATGCAGGAGGCGACGAGCTTTCCGATCGCCTCGTGCGCCTCGCGGAAGGGGATGCCGCGTCTGGCGAGCAAATCGGCGGCGTCGGTGGCCAGGGAGAAGTCGGCGATGGCGGCGTCCGCCATGCGATCGGTCCGCCAGCGCGCGGTGCGGATCATGGGTGGAAATACGTCGAGGGTGGCCAGCACGGTATCGACCGAGTCGAAGAGCGCCTCCTTGTCCTCCTGAAAATCCTTGTTGTAGGTGAGGGGCAGTCCCTTGGTGACGGTGAGGAGCGCCATCAGATTGCCGTAGACGCGGCCGGTCTTGCCGCGCGCCAGCTCGGCGACGTCCGGGTTTTTCTTCTGCGGCATGATCGAGCTGCCGGTGGAAAAGGCATCCGCGAGCTCAATAAAGCGGAACTCCGCGGTGGCCCAGAGAATGATCTCCTCCGACAGCCGGGATAAGTGCATGGCGATCGTGGCGCAGGCGTAGAGGGTGTCGAGCACGAAGTCGCGGTCGGAGACGGCGTCGAGACTGTTCGCAAAACTCGCCGCAAAGCCAAGATCGGATCGGGTCAGCTCGCGGTCGATGGGATAGGTGACCCCCGCCAGCGCGCCCGCGCCGAGTGGCATTACGTCGCAGCGGCGGTAGGCGTCATCGAGACGGTCAAGGTCGCGCTCCAGCATGGCGACGTAGGCAAGCAGATGATGTGCCAACAGCACCGGCTGGGCGCGTTGCAGGTGGGTGTAGCCCGGCATGGCGATGCCGGGGTTGGCCGCCGCCACGTCCGCGAGGGCGTCACCGAGATCGAGCACGCCCTGCATGAGCGCCAGGAGCGCCCCCTTCGTCCAGAGGCGGAGACCGGTCGCCACTTGATCGTTGCGGGAGCGGCCGGTGTGGAGCTTGCCGGCCACCGCACCGGCGATCTCGCGCAGGCGGCGCTCGACGCCGGTATGAACGTCCTCGTCGGTGACAGTAAGCGAGAAATCACCGGCATCGGCCTCGGCGAGCACCTGCCAAAGTCCGCGTTCGAGCGCGGCCGCGTCTGCTGCCGGAATGACCCCCTGTTCGCCGAGCATGCGCGCGTGGGCGATCGAGCCGCGAATGTCCTCGCGGATCATGCGCACATCGAAGGCGACTGATGCGTTGAACGCCTCCAGGCGGCGATCGGGGGCCTCTGCGAACCGGCCTCCCCAGGCCTTCGCCGTTCCGGATTGGTCCGTCATGTGGGTTCCTTGGTTCAGCGACGAATGCCCTCACCCCAACCCTGTTGGCATGATGGGAAATCGCATTCTGGCGACGCACACCCTCACCCCAACCCCTCTCCCTGTGCGCAGGGAGAGGGGCGTTGTGCCGTGCGGACTGGCGTCCAGGCGTACCTCCTCCTGTCAGCCATCGGGCCAGGAGGAGGACTCTCCGCTAGCGAGAATAGCATCCCGCTCACTCGCGACGGGGTACCATCTCGATCCTGAGATCATCGGGATGATGAAGGAGCTTTTTCGTTGGCGACGCTGGTGACCGGGGGCAATGGATGGTTGCCGAGCCATGTCGTGCGCCGGCTCGTGCGGGCGGGAGAGCCGGTCATCAGCTACGACCTGATGGAACCGGACGACTATTTGCGTGCGTTTCTGGGTGATGAATATTCCCGGGTCGTCTTCGTGTGCGGCGATGTCACCGACCGGGAGCGGCTGCGCAATGCGGCGATCGGGCATGGCGTCACGGCGATCGTCAGCGCCGCGGCCATTACCCCGCGCGTCGACCGCGAGCAGCGGGAACCGGAGCGGATCATCTCCGTCAATCTGGGCGGGGTCGTCAACGCGCTGGAGGTCGCGCGCGAGCTGCCGGGTTTTCGCCGCTTCGTGCAGGTCTCGTCGTGCGCGGTGTTCGGCAGTGTTCCAAACGTCACGGAGCTAGACGAGGATTCTCCCGCCAATGCGGCCAATCTCTACGGGATCACCAAGCTGGCGGGCGAACGCGTTGCGCTGCGCTACGGCGACCTGTTTGGACTCGACGTCGTCGCCGTGCGGCCCAGCAATGTCTACGGACCGATGGAGCGGGTGACGCCCGGCTACGCCGGGGCGACCGAGCTGCGGGAGATGCTGCGCCTCCATTTCGACGGGCACGCGATCGCGGTTGCCTCACGCGACGCGTCGTATCGCGACTGGACCTATGTCGAGGACGTGGCGGAGGGGATCGAACGCGCGTGGTCCGTGCCGGGCCCGCTGGCGCAGCGGGTGTTCATTCTCGCCAGCGGGGAACAGCAGCCGGTCGGCGACGTGCTGGAGGCGTTTCGCCAGCATCTGCCGGGATTGAATTACCGGGTCGTGGCCGAGGGCGACGCGAATTACCGGGTCGATCGCGGGGGGCCGGGACCGCTCCCCCGGAACGACCACGCGCGAGATGTTCTCGGGTGGTCGCCCCGGACGTCGTTTGGCGATGGGATGCGCGAATATCTCGGCTGGATCGCGGCCAACGGTCCGCAGTAGCCCCGTGGGCGGTGGCATTGACCGTGTCCGATGCTTGGTGATACGTTCGTGGCGGGGTCATGCCAAAGCGTCCGAGAACGGGCGGAGGGTCTGGTGGCGAAGCACGCCTGGCGGTTCATGCGTCTGCTGCTACTCGTGGCGTTGCTAGCGCCGCTATTGGCCATGCCCGCCGTGGCCCAGGAAGATGCGTTTCGGGAGGCAGGTGTCGTCGTCGGTACGACGGGGCTCAATATCCGCGCGTGTCCGGATGTTGCCTGTGGCTCGCGGGGACTGGCCCAGCTCGAAGATCCGATCACCGTCACCGGACCCGCCGCGAATGGCTATCTGCCGGTGGAGTGGGCGGGGAGAGCTGGTTGGGCCTGGCATCTCTACGTGGCGACGGGCTCCACCGGGACGCCATTTTTGCAGCAGGGAACGCCGGGTTGCCAGCGTGTCGCGTTCATTTTCAATATCGGGATCGGCGATCCGCTGCAAATTCACCCGCTGTTGTGGCTGAAGGCGGAGAACGTGCCGGCCACCATCTTTCCGATGGGATGGTGGGCGCTGGCGTTTCCCGACGACATGCGCACGATCGCGATGCTTGGGTTCCCGATCGGCACGCATGGCGACGTGCGGCTGAATCTGACCGGGTTTTCTGATGACGAGGTGGTGATCGATCTGCGGGATTCGGCGGTGCATATCCGCGAGGTGATTGGCAGGGACCCGGCTGCCTACTTCACGCCCTATGCCGCGGATATGGATGAGCGGGTGCGCGAGCTGGTGGCGCGGGAGGGGTACTTGCCGGTGGCCTGGGATGTGCCGGCGGACGACTGGCGCGAGGACATCACCGCCGAGTATGTGTTTGACCGGGTGGTGCCAAACGTCGAGGACGGCTCGATCGTCGAGTTTCATCTTGACGGTCCGGCTTCGGCGGAATCGACCGCGATCGCGATTCCGATGATCGTCGCGGCACTGCGGGCGCAGGGGTACCAGTTCGTCACGATCCAGGACATGGCGCAGCCGTGCAACGCGGCGACACCCGTACCAGGGACACCAGGCGCCGCGACCCCGGTGGCGGGAACGCCGGCGGCGGGGTGACACGGGGCTATCAGTCCGCTTATGGTATTCTGGATATCTGAACACCTGTTCGGTTTTTCCCGCGCCGTTCCCGTCATTCGCGGACGCCCCGGCTGGAGAGGGAACAGAGCTCGGTGACGTCGCCAGACGGCCTGACCTCGATCTCGTTCACCGACCGCATCAATCGCTTGAACGCCGGGTTGGTGCGGGACGGTATTTCCGTCTCCGACATGCGTCGTTCCCCCGCGCTCGAATTGCAGTTCGCGGGCGCGGGCGATCTGGGACGCACGCACGGCGGCGGACACCCGCCGGGGATCGAGCCGATCG
Source organism: Chloroflexia bacterium (assembly GCA_013697005.1). Lineage (GTDB taxonomy): Bacteria > Chloroflexota > Chloroflexia > Thermomicrobiales > UBA6265 > JACCXM01. The sequence goes on from JACCXM010000186.1 coordinate 14,664, forward strand.
AGGGACCGATCGCGGCGCGGCTGGTGCCGGTTATTGCCGCGCGGGATTCCCGGCTGCGTTATTTCCTTGATGGCGCGCAGCGCACCTTTGCCGTCTGGCGGTGTGGACTGGTGCCGACCGCGGCGACCGTGGTTGCCGCCGGTATCTTGCAGCGTGTTCCGGGCGAGGACGGCGCGATGGTGCCGGGGACGTTGCGGATGGAGCATTGCTGGCTGATCCCCGATGTACCTGGTGATCATCGCGTGGTGGAGCTGGTGCGCCGGATCAAGGCGGAGGGGATGCGTATCCAGGATCCCCGCGACGCGGCAAGCGCGGGCGAGGCGGGCGCGGGCGATGCGGGCGTCGCCCCGACAAGCGATTCGGACATCGACTATGGACGCTTGCACGAGCTGGCCTATGTCGCGGCGCTCAAGGTACGGGAAGAGGTTGAAGCGCAGGTGCTGGCGGATTGGGTGCAGCGCCCGGGCTGGGACAGCGGAAGCGACTGGATCGTGGTCGATGGCCGGTTGCGGTCGCCAGCGCCACGGGTGATCGGGCTGGTGAAGCAGTTCAGCGATGCGCTGTTGTCGGGACCGGACGCGGAGACGTTGCTCGGTCTCGCGCCCGGATATCGGACAACCGCGTTTCACCCCACGGACCGGTTTCGGGGCGGCCAGAACCCCGAGGCGCGGACCCTCTGGTACATCCGGCTCTGGGATTCTGCCGGGATGGATGCCCGCCACGCACTGGTGCGGATCGAAGCCTCGCATGATGTCTGCACGACCGAGGAGATCGACGCCATCTCGAGCTGGATCCTCGCCGAGCGCACTCCCCGCGCGACCGGCGACAGCCGCTGGGCGACCCTGCTCTATCCGGTGCATTTGCTGGAGCGAATCCTGAAGCGCCGGCTCGATGCGGATACCCGCGGCTGGCCGAGCGCGTGAGCGGCGCACACTGACGGGGAGGCGACGATGACGATGACGATTGCCGCGGGGGATGTTTCGCCGAATGGCGCCGCGGCTGCGTTGGCGAAGATCGCGACGCCGCGCGAAACATTCGCGAATTTCATCGACGAGCGCACGGGCCCCATCGGCCGGGTGGTGGGGAGTGAACGCGAGCCCGCGGGCTCGCATGTCTTCGCGATCTGGGTCTCCGAGAACGCCATTTCGCTGGATGTGGGACATATCGTCGTGGCCTTTTCCGAAGAGGCCGCCGTCATTGGCGTGATCGACGAGGCGCGCCGGTTCTCCGATCTACGCAGTTTTCTCGATGACTATTTCGATCGCCGCCTGGAGGACGCCATCGACGCCGAGCTGGCGACGCGGCGCCCGGAGATGCTGGTCTTCACGGTGCGCGTGCTCTCCACGCGGCATCTGCGCGACGACGTCGAGTCGCACCGGCCACCGGTCAGCGGACCGGTCTGGTTCGCCACGCGGGAGGCGATCGACTTCGCGCTCGGCCGGGAGGACTTCACCGGTATCGCGGTGCCGGCGCTGATGCACACCAACGGCAACGCCGAGCGGGACGAACGAGGGGAGGAACAACGCAACGCGGCCGGCGACGTGGTGTTCCAGCGCTCTCCGATCTGGCTCGACAGTGATTACCTGCTTGGTCCCGAGGCGGGGCACGCCAACTGGACCGGTCAATCGGGATTGGCGACAAAGACGAGCCACGCAGTTTTTTTGTTGAGCGCGGTTTTCCAGAAACTTCAGGCAGAAGGGAAAAGCGTGGCCGCGTTGATGTTCAATGTCAAGGGTCCCGATCTGCTGTGGCTCGACAAACCAGCGCTTCCCGAACCGGAGTGGGAGGATGCCTACGCCGCGGCGGATGCCAATCCGTTGGGAGCGCGGGATCTGGAGGCGTACGAAGCGCTCGGACTGGAACCGAAGCCGTTCGAGACGTTTCGTATCTTCGCCCCGTTCAAACCGGGGCAGGCTCCGGGCGGTCATGGCGATCTCGACGTCCAGCTCGAGCGGTTGACGAGTACGTTTTCGGGCGCGCTCAATACCGACCGCGATAATCCAGGGGATTCTGAGGGTGTCGTTTTCCCGGTGCTCTGGTCGCTTGAACCGCTGTTGTGGATGCCGCACAAGGTGTTCGATTGGGGCGATCTCGACGACAAGCTGAGCGGGTTCATTTACGAGTTGAGAGCGAGCGGGATCGCGTCGATGAACCAGCTCGACAAGAAATTCGCCGAGATCGACGAGCATTTTGCGGAGAACCCAAGCGCCAGCGAATGGCATGGACACCACAAGTTCACCATCCAGAAGGCCCGAAACCGATTCCAGAGCTTACCCGACAAGTTCGGTGGCTTGCTCTCGCGCGGCATGGTTGGTTACGGCAACCTGCCGGCGGTCGAGGGACCGTTCAGCGATCAGGAGCTGCGGGTGGTTGATATCGCTGATTGCAACTCGGATGTGCAAGAGATTCTGGTAACGAAGGTCATCGAGAAAGTCTGGAAGATGGCCGAGCAGCAAAAGCTCGGGGTAGAAACGGTGGTCATCTTCGTCGACGAGTTGAACAAGTATGCGCCGGCCGGTGGCCAAAGTGGTCTGCGTGACACCCTGGTCGATATCGCCGCTCGCGGGCGGCATCTCAATGTGGTTCTTTTCGGCGCCGAGCAGTTCCGCTCGAAGGTCGACGACGAGATTCTCGGCAACTGCGGTACGTCGTTTTACGGGCGAGTGGGCGATGAAGAGCTGACGAACGCCGCGTACCGGTCGCTGACGGAGACGACCAAGCACGAGTTGCTGGGACTGAAGAAGGGGACGATTCTGGCGCGGCACGCCCATTTCCGCGCCCCGCTGTTCGGAACGTTTCCGCTCAAACCGACCGTCGACGGGATGGTCGGTCAGCGCATCTTCAACGGCGTGGGCGCAGGTGTGCCCCGCGGCCACGTTGGTGACGGACTTTGGAAGACCCTGTGCGATCTGATGGGCGACCGCGCTCCCAGTAAGCACGCGGTGCGGACAGCCACTGACGGGCTGGACCGTGAGTCGATCACCGAGATCGTGCGCCAAGTCAATGTCATGTACGGCAATGGCCGCCGCGACCCGCGCGCCGATCCCTGGCGCAAGGCGCAGGACATGCTGGCGAAGGCGCGGGGACGGGTGTGACCACGGAAGTCGGAAGTTGGGAGTCGGGAGTCGGTAAGTCAGGAACCGTCACAGCATCCTCACCGACTGACCGACTGACCGACTTACCGACTGGCCATTTACGGATTGCGCATCTCGCCGATACGCATCTCGGCTATTCGGCGTACGGGAGGGCCGATCCGGTCTCGGGGCGGAATCAACGCGCCGTCGATATCGAGGAGAGCTTCGCGGCGGCGATTTCCGACATCCTGACCCAAGACGTCGATCTGGTGCTGCACGCCGGGGATGTGTTTCACCATACCCGGCCGTCATGGTCGACTTTGACCCACTTCGTGCGCCAGATGCGGCGTTTGGAGCAGGCCGGGGTGCCGGCGGTGGTGATCGCCGGTAACCACGACACGCCGCGCCTGCGGACGACGGGTTCGGTGTTTGCGTTGCTCGCGCTGGCATTGCCGATGACACGCTTCATCACTGGCTACGAGACGGAAGAGGCGGCGTTTCCTGACCTCGGTGTGATGGTGCACGGTATCCCGCACGGGGCCTTGATCAATCCCGACCCGCCGGCGGTTATGCTCCACCCGACGCTGCGGAATATCGCGGTGACGCATGGGATTGCGCCCGGATTCGCGGCCTGGGCGGGGCGGGAGGCGGGTGAGGCGGATTTGCGGGGGAATGTGCTCGATACCCGGTTCGACTACGTCGCATTGGGGCACGTGCATCTCCGCGGGGAACCGGGGATCAATGTCCGGTATAGCGGGTCGACGGAGCGGACATCCTGGGGCGATCAGGCGGCGCAACCGGGGTATGCGCTGGTGACGCTTGGCGAACGCGGCGCCGTGCCACAGGTCGCGTACATCGACATTCCGGCGCGTCCAATGGAAACGCTTTCACCGATTGATGCCGCGGACCGCTCGGCACGGGATGTGGCCGATATGATCCTGTCCCGGGCGGGCGCGCTGGGACTGCCGCACGCCATGGTGCGGGTCGAGGTGCAGAACGCGCCGCGACCGCTCTTTCGCGAAACCGACGCCATCGTGCGCCGGGAGATCGGCGGCAACGCCTGGCACATTCGGCTCACGGCGCCGGGCGATCTGCTCGATCCGCTGGGACGGGACGCGATCGGCGGGCTGGCCGATCTGCACCCGCTGGCACTCTTCGAGAGCTTCGTCAAGGAAAAGGTTGCGGCTGGCATTTACGATGCGGCGTTCGCCGGTGCGTTCCGGGAGCGCGGGACGGAGACATTGGAGAAAGCGATCGCCCGATTGCATGAGGCAAGCGCGGCCGAGGGCGCTGCCCCATGATCGTCGTTTCCCTCGACCTCGAAAACTACAAGCAGTATTCCGGATCGCACCGGATCGAGTTTCCGGAGCACGGCCTCATCGCCATCACAGGTCCCAATGGAGCCGGGAAAACGACGCTTTTCGAGGCCATCGAGTGGTGTTTGTATTGCCCGCGCTCGATCCCCAGGGACAGCGTGCCGCCCCATGGGGGCGTCGGCCGCACATCGGTGCAGGTGACACTCCAGGATATGAGCGATGGAGTGCGCTATGTGGTCCAACGGGAGTTGCGCGGGAGTGGCACCCAGGCTGAGGTCTACCGTGAGGACCAACCAGAGCAACCGTTAGTACAGGGGACGCGGGAGGTTTCCCGATACGTCGCCAGGAATCTCATTGGCCTCCCGTACAGCGCATTTGTCTCGACATTCTTTACCAAACAAAAAGAGCTTCAGTTCTTTGGCGATCTGAGGGCGACCGAGCGGCGGATTGAAGTGGGGCGTCTGCTCGGGCTGGAGGCAGTGCGGGAAGCGCAACGGGAGATCGGCGACGGGCGGACCGCCGCGCGCACAGCCTCCGATTCGTTACGAGGTGAATACACGCGCCGGCTCGAAGATCGAGATCTGGAAGCGGAGATGGACCGCTTGGTGCAGGCGCTGGCAGCGGCCAACGAACACGAGATCACGTCCGAACGGTGCGCGGCCGCGGCGGCGAGCGAAGCGGAACTGTTATGGGTCAATCTGGAGCGGCTACGTGACATCCAGACCCAGGACGCGGCGTTAGATCACACACTGGCTGAACTGGATGGCGCGGTGGCCACTGCGCTGGCACGGCGCAGTGCGGCGGACGCTGAGTTGGCGCGGCTCAAGCAGCGCGCCGACGAGCGAGTCCCGCTTGCCAAAGTCGCGGATGATGGGGAGCGGTTGCAGGCAGTGGTGACAACGTTCGAGGAGGAGCGGGAGCGAGCGCGAGAGCTCCAGGCGCTGCAAGCCGCTCGCCAAGGCGCCGTGGAAAAGATCGCTGGTGTCGCCCAACAACTGCGACGGTTGGTTGAAGCTCACCAGGAGGCGGCGGCCGGTCTCATCGGATGGACCTGGAGTGATTCGGATGCCGCGGAACCGGCTGAAGGCGCGGCGAGGTTGCATGCTATTGCCCGCTCTCTGGATCTGGATGCGGCCCGTGTCCATGTCGAACAGATGCTCCACGCGCACCAATGTTGCGATGCGACTGGTGAGATTGAAGTTACTCTCGCATTCCAGCGCAACCTTCTTGAAACCCTTGGCAAGGAGCGGGCCGTGTTGCTTGGGCCGGGCGAGCCGAGCCAGGCGATTGACAAGACGAAAGCGTCGATTCGCGAAGCGAGGGAAACGCAACAGGGCGCACAGCAGCAGCGTGCCGCCGAGCGCGCCTCCCGTGAGAAAAATGAGCGGATCGCGGCGGAACTGCGGTTGAACGCGGGCAGCGCGACTTGTCCCACCTGCAGCCGCGCGCTCGGACCGGAAGAAGCTGAACGATTGGCCCGCGATCTCGACACGTTGGCCGGCCGCGCTCTGGAGAGCGAAGCATTGCTCGACGATGCTGTTCGGTCGGCGGCGGAACGGATTGCGGCGGCCGAGCAGGAGGAAGTCACGGCCCGCACTCGCCAGGAACGCCTGATACTTCTTGAAGGACGTTTGGCCGATGGCACGAGGGTGACGGCGGAAACTGAGGCCCGGTATGGTGAGCTGGTGACGGCGCGCAAGACGGCGCTTGATGCCGCCGGATTGGCCGGGCCGCCGGGGCCGGAGTCCATCGCGGATGCCCGTCGCGCTGTGGACCGCACGCAACAAATGGCGGCACAGGCCGGGTTGCTGGAGCAGCTTGGGAACGATGTCCTGGCGACGCGCAGCGCGGTGATAACCGCCGAACGCAGCATGCGCGATATCGGCGAGATCGGCTATGACCATGCCGCGCACCAGGTGGCGGTGGAGGCGTTGCGATCGGCCCGGCGCGCCGCCGCGCAGGTCGAACAGATCGACATCGAGCTCGCTTTGGAGAATCGCTACCAGGAACAGCGTGCGATCGAAACGCGACAGCTCGCCGAGATCGACTCCCGGCAGGAGCAAATCAAGCAACATCGACGAGAACTCGGTTTCGACGCGAACACGTTACAGCGAGTCCGCGATGCCGAAGCCGCCGCCCGCGCTGCCACCCATGAGGCGCGTGAGGCCCACGCCACCGCCCGCCAGGCGGTACGGGACGCGGGGATCGCGCACGAGCGTGCCGTTGCCGAGCAGACCCACCTGCAACGGCTGATCGACGATGCCGACCGCAAGGCGCGTGAGGCCGACGAACTGCAACGCATGTATGACGAGTTCGGTGAGTTCGATCAATACGTGGCGCGGCACATCGGACCGCTGCTGTCCGAAACGACGGAGCGCATGCTGGAGCGGGTCACCGACGGCAAATACGATCATGTCCAATTTGACGAGAACTACGGGATCGAGGTTTTTGACGGCGACGAGGCGTTCCCATTGGTGAGTTTCTCCGGCGGTGAACGCGATGTCGTTGCGCTGTGCGCCCGGCTCGCACTATCTGAAATTGTGGGCGCCGCGGCGACTCGACCGCCGCGGTTCCTGGTGCTCGATGAGGTCTTCGGCTCGCTCGACAGCGAACGCCGTGCCCGCCTGCTCGGCGCCTTGGGGGCACTGGCGAGGGTCGGCCACTTTCAGCAGATGTTTATCATCAGTCACATCGACGACGTGCAACTCTCCCCGGTCATGGACGAGGCGTGGACGATCGAGGAGCGCGATGGGGTCAGTCACGTCGTACGGCCAGAGACATTCACTTTTGCCCGCCCCTGAGAACGTGCCAGCACCTGGAGACTTATACTCCTGCCAACAGCAAATTCGGCGACGGGGGAGACGAAAATGGTTGCGACGGCGCCGCACTACGCGCTCGAACAGGCGCAGGATGCCGCCCATGGTGGCGTGGGTTGGCAGAGCCGCGCGGGCACGACGGCCGACGAGCTCGGCTCGGTCTGGGCGGCCTGCGGCGTTGCCTCGGAATGTGGTGTATTGCGGGCTGTTCTGATGCACCGCCCCGGTGCGGAGATCGACGGCATAACGGATGCGGCGGGGGCGCTGTGGCACGATCTGCTCGATCCTCCACGTGCCCGCGATCAGCACGACCGGCTGGCCGATCTCTACCGCGGGCACGGTGTTGCCGTGCACGAGGTGGGTGAGGTTCCGCGGGACAAACCGAACTCCTATTTCTGCCGCGACGTGTTCGCCATGACACCGATGGGCGCGATCCTGGCCCGGCCGGCTTCGGCCTCGCGGGCGGGGGAGGAACGGCAAGCGGCGGCGGCGCTGGCGCGGATCGGCGTGCCGATTCTGCACTCGGTGGCTGGCGGGGCGACCTTTGAAGGCGCGGATGTGGCGGTGGAGAGTGCGGACCTGGTCTTCGTGGCCGAGGGACAGCGCACCAACCGGGAGGGAGCGCGGCAGGTCGCACGGGCGTTCAGCGAGGCCGGTGTCGCCCAGGTGGAAATCGTCCAGCTCCCGTATGGGTGCGGGCATCTCGACGGTATGCTGAACATCATCGATCGCGATCTGGCGCTCATCTACCCGACGCAATTGCCGTGGCGCATCTACGAAGTGCTGAAAGAGCGCGGATTCCGGTTTCTCGATGTTCCCGATGCCGGCGAGGCGCGGCATGGCATGGCGATCAACATGGTGCCGCTGGCGCCGGGCGTGGTCTTGATGCCGGCTGGCAATCCGGTGACCCGCGCCGCGCTGGAGTCATGCGGCGTGACCTGCCTCGAAGCCGAGGTCGATGAGCTGATGAAGGGCGCCGGTTCGGTGCATTGCATGACTGGTGTCGTTCATCGCGAGGCGGTGTGAGGGTGGACGCCGGGACCGGAATCGCCGCGCGCTTTACCTGGCACCCCGAGTACGCGGGGCGGCTATTGCTCGACGTGCGCGAAGAAATAGTCAACGAGATTGCCGCTGACCAGCGGGCGTACGCGCTGGCGATGGATGCCGCCGAGGCGCGGGAAGATGACGCGCTGGCCTCCGTGCTCCGCCTGGAGAAACGCTGGAGTCCGTACGATCTGAACTGGGCCGAAACCGATCCCGGTACGCTGGCGGACCGCATCCTGCACTGGGAGTGGGAGCGCGAGCGGCGGCAAGAGCTCTTCCCGTTTTCCGAATTGCGCGATCTGGCGCCCCTCCCGCCGGCGCCGCCCGCGCAATCGTCGTTGCTGGGGTGGTTCCGGCGGTTGTTCGGCGGGGCGAGCGGCGAGGGTTGACAGCAGGGAGCGGGATGAGCCCTAAAAACCAGTCTGGACACGGCAAACACGCACTGCCCGCGGTCGATGGCGAGTACATGCTGGAGCAGACCGCGGCATTGTGCCGTATCCCGTCGCCGACGGGATTCACCGATGTGGCGGTGGCGCATGTGGAATCCGAACTGAAGCGATTGGGGATCGCGTCCCGGCGGACGGTGAAGGGCGCGCTCGTCGCGATGTTGCCGGGTGGCGATACCGAGCGCGGCGGCCGCACGCTCTCGGCGCACGTCGATACCCTGGGCGCCATGGTCAAGGAGATCAAGGACGATGGGCGGCTGAAGCTGTCGCGCATCGGTGGGTACGACTGGGCGACGATCGAGGGCGAATACTGCACGGTCCACGCCGATGGCGGCGCGCGCGAGGTTTCAGGCACCATTCTGACCAACAAAGCGTCCGGGCACGTCCATGGGTCCGCACTGGTTGAGCTGAAGCGGGACGAGACATCGATCGAGGTCCGGCTCGATGAACCGGTACGAAGCGTGGACGACGTCCGCGCATTGGGTGTCGAGGCCGGAGATTTCGTCAGCTTCGATCCCCGCACGACGCTGACCCCGAGCGGATACATCAAATCGCGTCATCTCGACGACAAAGCGTGCGTGGCGATACTGCTCGGGGTTGCTCGCGCGTTGCAAGGGAGTGGGGCAGTCCCCATCGCGCCGTCGGCGCTATTCATATCGCACTTCGAGGAAGTCGGGCACGGCTCGTCGGCGGGACTTCCGGAGGGAACGGTGGAATTGATTGCGGTGGACATGGCCGCGGTCGGTCAGGGGCAGACGTCGGACGAGTTCGCCACCACGGTCTGCGTGATGGATTCTTCGGGACCGTACGACTTCGCGATGAGCCGGCATTTGATAGAGCTGGCGCGGGGCAACGACATCGATTGCCGGGTCGATATCTATCCCAATTACGCGTCGGACGTGAGCCAGGCGCTGCGCGCGGGCTGGGACGTCCGCGGCGGTCTGGTTGGTCCCGGTGTCGATGCCTCACACTCATTTGAGCGATTGCACCGCACCTCACTGGAGGAGACCGCGCGCCTCCTGCTCGCTTACCTCCTGACTCCTGGGTGATCGCACGCGTTACCCATGCGCGATGGTGGCGATCGGGGCTGGTGGCAGCCAGCGGTGCGATCCTCGCACTCTTGTTCTGGTTTTGCCTCGGATCGGGATCGCTCTTCACACCTGAGGCCGCGGTCGTCGCCATGCAGCGGTCGCGGACCCACCCGGGTGCCGTGGCCGGTACCCCCGTGGCAGCCCCCGTCGATGCGGGTGATCCCGGCGCAGGCGCCCAGACCGGTGACGATCCTCTGGACGGAGACCCGCTCGATGGCGCGGTGGCAGAGAAAGATTCAGCGGCGCCCAGCGAGCAGACGCTGCTGGCGATCGAGCGCAGCGGGCGGCCAACGGAGGAGCCACGGACCTTTTCCGCATACGACGATGACCCGGGAACTGTCTGGATTCCGCGGTCGGATACCGGGGAAACCTGGATCTGGCTGGACCTTGGCCAGGAACAACGCCTGCGCGAGGTGCGCTGGCTGGCTCAGGGGGCGGGCGTCGTCACGCTGTCCGTTTCGAGCGACCTGCGCCGATGGCGCGACGTCGAGAGCATCGATGTCAACGAAGCCTGGCAGCGAGTTGATCTGCGCGATGACGCGCGGTTCGTGCGGCTGGCGCTGGTAGCGGACGAGGGAGCGCCGCCGGCGATCGCCGAGGTTGCCATTTACGGTTCCGCGCGTGCCGTCTCGAGCGAGCAGGAAGCCAACGACACGAGCCGCGGCCGCACGCGCGAGAGAAACGCGCGGGACGAAGCGGGGGTGCGGCAACTGCAGAATGCTGGGAATGCCGAAGTATCCCGGCGCCGCAATGGGAATTCGCAAGGTGAAACTCGTTCCAGCGGCCAGGTTCGGATCACGGCGCAGGCGGGAGAAGCGCGCTGCGAAGGCGATCGCGAGCGCTGCCAGGCGCGTCAAGGCGTCGTTACCGTCGAGGAGGATTGTGGGCGGGGCGAATCGTGCGCGATTGACATTCGCGCCGACGGGGGGAGCGCGCTCTGTGACGGCTCTGGCGGGGGAGAGAACCGGGCGGGCGGCGGCAGAGGACGACGCGCGGGAGATGGCGGCCGGTGCGATGCCGAGGCTGATGGCGGGGCGGTGGCGGTCGGGGACGTCAATCCCTGAAATGTCTCAGGTGCGACGCTCAGAGTCTCGTCCCGAATCTGGCACTGCGTTGCCAGCAACCAGATTCGCGCGTGCCGTTCGCTGGTACCATTTCACGACGTCAGCTAAATACTGAGCGTTGCCGGGGACTGCCGTGTCGCATCCGCTTTCCGCAGAGGCAGGTGACGCGCCCCCGGCGGCGGAGCCGCAAGCGGACCAACGGCGCGAGACGCGAGCAGGCACTTTGCCCGCACCTCTTGACGCGTTAATCGGACGCCAGTCCGAGATCGAGCTGATTCAGCGCCTTCTCGCCCGCGACGACATCCGGCTCATTACCCTGAACGGATCTGGCGGCGTGGGGAAGACACGTCTCGCCTTGGCCACCGGGGTAGCTGCGGCCGCGGCAGAGGCGCACGATGTCATCTTTGTGCCGCTAGGGTCCGTTCAGGACCCGGCGCTCGTTTCATCAGTAATCGCCAAACACCTCGATGTACCTGAGAGCAATAATCGGTCGATCGTTGCGGACGTGATCGCGCGGCTACGGGATCAGCGCTTGCTCTTGATCCTTGACAACTTCGAGCATCTTCTCGATGCCGCGCCGCTCGTCAGCGACTTGTTGCTAGCTTGCCCCGGGCTCAAGGTCATGGCCACGAGCCGTCACCGCCTCGGTCTTTCCGGGGAACACGAGGTCCCGGTCGCACCGTTGGCGCTCGCCGATCCAGCCCGCCACTATGCGGTCGAAGAGCTCGCCGGGGTCGCCGCGATCCAGCTCTTTGTGGCCCGTGCGCAAGCCGCTGTTCCCAGCTTCGTGCTGACCGAGGCAAATGGACCGCGTGTCGCCGAGATCTGCCAACGGCTTGACGGGCTGCCGCTGGCGATCGAACTGGCCGCTCCGCGAATCCGGCTCCTTTCGCCGGTGGCGCTGCTGGGGCGATTGACGAACCGGCTCGATCTCCTGGCGGACGGGCCACGGGACGCGCCGGCGCGTCTGCAAACCATGCGGCAGGCGATCGAATGGAGTTATGACCTGCTCGACACGTCAGCGCAGGCACTCCTGCGCCACTTGGCGATCTTTGTCGGGGGGTTCTCGTTGCACGCACTGGATGCGGTTGGCGGTGCGTCGAGTTCGGCCACAACGCCGGACCGCCTGAATGGGGATCTCGGGGAGACCGTGTTTGCCGGACTTGGCGCGTTGGTTGGCAGCAGTCTAGTTCGCGCCGAGGAGCAACCAGACGATGAGCGTCGATTCAGCATGCTGGCGACCGTACGCGAGTATGCACTTGAACGACTGGAGGGGGCCGGGGAAGCAGCGGAAGCCCGCCGCCGCCACGCCGCGTATTGTCTGAGCCTGGTGGACGCAGAGGATCCTGGACAGAACTTGCCAGGGGAGATGCTCGATCGTTTGCAGGCCGAGCACGACAATCTGCGCGCCGCCCTCAGGTGGACACTGGACGATGATCCAGAATCAGCGCTCCGCCTCGCGGGTGGTCTCTGGCGGTTCTGGTCCCAGCGCGGCTACTGGAACGAGGGCCGAACATGGCTCGAGCAGGCAATCGCGGGCGGGTCATTCGCTCCGGCAGACGTGCGCGCGGCCGCGCTTGGTGGAGTGGGGCAGATCGCGATCGACCAAGGCGACTTCATGGAGGGGCGCCGGCGCCTTGAAGAGAGTCTTGCGCTGGCGCGGCAAGCCGGCGACGAACGGCGGGCGGCGCGAACGCTAAGAACGCTCGGAGTCATTGCCAGCAACCAAAGCGAATTCGCCCGCGCGGTGGAATTGTTCGATGAGGCGTTGGTTCAGTTCCGAGCGATGCCGGAGCCCGCCGGAATCGGACGCTGCCTCAACGATCTGGCGCTGGTTGCCGACCGTCTCGGTCACGTCAGTCAGGCCATCGCCTACTACGAGGAGGCGCTTGGGTTAGCCCGGTTGACCGACGACCGAACGTTTGCGTCCCTCATCCTCAGCAATCTCGGTGGGGCGTATATCAATTCTGGCGAATTGGCGCGTGGCCAGGCGTTGACCGAGGAAGCGCTCCTTCAGTCGCGACGGCTGGGAGATGATCTTGGGGAGGCGATCAATCTCTACAACCTGGGCGACTGCGTGCGCCAGCGCGGTGAGGTGGTCAGCGCGCGGGATCGATACCGCGAGAGTCTCACCATCACCGCACAGCTCGACGAGCAACAGCTCTCCTCGCGCATTCTCGACCGAATCGCGGAACTGCTGGTAACGAGCGGTCTGCCACGGTTCGCGGCGCATTTACTTGGCGCCGCGGCGGCCGCGCGCAGGGCCATTGGCGACGAGCTCTTCCCGAGCGAAGAGGCTTTCGTCGTCGAAACGACTGAGACGACGCGCACCGCGCTTGGTGACGAAGCGTTTGCGGCGGCCTGGGATGCCGGCGCATCACTGTCGCTGGATGAGGCAATCGCCGAAGCGTTGGCCATGGATCTGCCGGGTGAGATCGTCGCCCAAACCGCCGAAACGGCGGCGATCGCGGATCTTGGATTGACGGCGCGGGAAGTGGAAGTGCTCCACCTGGTGGCCAAGGGATGGTCGGATAAGGAGATCGGTTCGGCGCTGGCAATCTCGCCGAACACCGCCTCCCGGCACGTTGCTGCCCTGCGCAGCAAGCTGGATGCCCCAAGCCGGACGTGGGCCGTGACCGTGGCGCGCGAGTTGGGTCTCCTGTAGCCCGGTTGCGGGGGATGTGTCGCCATCAATTGGCGCGGGTGTGAAACACCGGACGACTACGCCACACCTCGGGCGCGCAGACGCTTCCAGACGAAGCGCACGACCAGGATGGCGACGACGGCAATGACCAGGTATTGCAGCCATCCCACGTAGCGCTCGATCGCGTTCCAGTTCTCGCCCAGGGCCCAACCGAGGCCAACCAGGGCGCCGTTCCACAGCGCGCTGCCAAACGCGGTCAGCATCAGAAACTGGCCGAGCGGCATGCGGCGATACCCGGCGGGAATTGAGACCAGCGAACGGATGACAGGGGCCAGACGGCCGGTGAACACCGCAATCGGTCCGTAGCGGTCGAACCAGACTTCGGACCGGGTCAGATCGTCCGGGGTCAGCAGTGCCCAGTGCCCGTAGCGCTCGACCAGACGCCGAATGCGTTGCTGCCCAGCGGCCATTCCAATGCCGTAGAGCACGAGGGCGCCGACCAGCGATCCGAGCGTCGTTGCGATGAGCACGAGCGGATACGAAAAGCGCCCCTGCCCGGTGAGAAACCCGGCGAGGGGGAGGATGACCTCGGACGGAATGGGGGGGAAGACGTTCTCGAGCGCGACCAGGACCGTCAGACCGGGATAGCCCAGCGCTTCGATGACATTCGTCACCCATTCCCCAATCCAGTCGAACACCGCTCCGCCTCTCTATCCCGTCAGAAGGAATGTCATTCCCGCGCCAACACTGGCGGCTGCCCGCGTCTTGCGGTCTGGCCAGAGGCGATGATACGGTCAGGAACGTCGGTGCATAGGGCGTAGGCGCCGAGCCCGCGCACCCGCTCGGCTTCTCGGACATCGTTTACCGTCCAGGCGACGACCCGCAGACCGGCGTCGGAAAACGCGGCCGCGGTTGCCGGGGTGTAGGCACCGGAGAAGAGCGAAACGGCGGGAGCGCCGAGCTCGGTGGCGATGGCGAAGAGATCATTGTCGCTGCGATCGGCAAGCGGCCACAGCTCGGCAGCGGCGGTCAACCGGCGAATCTGGCGCAAGGTCGCCCAGTCGAACGAGGAGATCGCCCAACGCGCGCTTGGGTACTGGTCAAGGACAGTGAGTACCTCATGCGCGATGTCCTTCCCCTTAATTTCGACATCCAGATGCACGTGATCGGCGACGAGATCCAGAACCGCGGCGAGCGTCGGCACGCGCTGACCCTCACCGGCATCGAACGATTGCAGGTGTGCCAACGCGACTTGGTCGACCACACCCGAGCCATTGGTGGTGCGTTTGACATCGCGATCGTGGATGACGACCGGCACTTTGTCGGCGGTGAGATGGACATCGAGCTCGATACCGTCGGCACCCGTGGCAAGCGCGTGACGGAAGGCGAGCAGCGTATTCTCCGGGTACCGCGCCGACAGGCCGCGATGCGCGTAAATCAACACGAAATGACCCCTCGCTAACCCCTTCCTACCTTGACACAGACCATATCAAGCTCTATCATATCAATACCATAAGAGGGCAGGAGGAGACGCATGAACGGCCCCGGTTGTGAGCCGGTCTTCATCATCAGTGTGGCGGCGCGCCTGTTAGAGATGCACCCGCAAACCCTGCGCAAGTATGAGCGCGAGGGCTTTATCGTGCCGTCGCGCACGACCGGCAATCTGCGGCTCTATTCCGACGAGGATCTGGAACGACTGCGCCAGGTCAAGTATCTGGTCGCGGAGCAGGGGTTGAATCTGGCGGGTGTGCAGATGGTGCTCGAGCTGACGCAGCGGCTGCGCTCTCTGCAGGCCCGGCTGGAGCAGGAATCAGCACATGGCGCGGGGTCGCAGGTTGACCGGCTGCGCTCAGAGCTCAATGCGCTGATGGTCCTGCTCGGCGCGGGCGAGCCCGAGGCAGATCCCCGTCGTTAGCCAGGCGCGGGCTTTCCTTGCCGTTTTCTGATTCTCGACTCACGACTCACGACTCATGAGGAGACCCCGATGGCAAGCACGAACCGATTCACCGAAAAAGCTCAGGACGCGATCGTTACCGCGCAACGCGAGACCGAAGCGCGCAACAGTTCGCAGTTCGAGCCGATCGCGCTGTTGCATGCGCTGCTCGGCCAGAGCGACGGTCTGGTGCCCGAGATTTTGCGCAAGCTGGGCGTTGATCTGGCCGCCGTGGGCAGAGATGTCACCGCCGAGCTGAACGGTCTGCCGAAGCTCTCTTATGCCGCCCAGCCGTCGCCAAGTTCCAGTCTGCGCAAAACGCTGCAACGGGCCGAAGACGAGGCCAAGCGGATGGGCGACGAGTATGTCAGCACCGAGCATTTGCTGCTCGGCATGGTCGATGCGCTCGATAGCGGCGCGGCGAAGCTGCTGGCCCGCTTCGGGGTGACCAAAGACCGGGTCTATGAGGCGCTGACGCAGGTCCGGGGCGGGCAGCGGGTGACCGATCCCTACCCCGAGGACAAGTATCAGGCGCTGGAGAAGTACGGGCGCGATCTCACCGAGCTGGCGCAACAAGGCAAGCTCGATCCCGTCATTGGCCGCGATGAAGAAATCCGGCGGGTGATGCAGGTGCTCTCGCGCCGGACGAAGAACAATCCGGTGCTGATCGGCGAACCGGGTGTCGGCAAGACAGCCATCGCCGAAGGACTGGCGCAGCGGATCGTGCGGGGCGATGTCCCCGAAGATCTGAAGGATAAGCGGGTCATCTCGCTCGATCTCGGCGCGCTCATTGCCGGCGCCAAGTTCCGTGGCGAGTTCGAGGAGCGGCTCAAGGCGGCGCTCAAAGAGGTCAGCGACGCCGCGGGCCAGATCATCTTGTTCATCGACGAGCTGCACACGGTCGTCGGCGCCGGCGCGGCGGAAGGATCGATGGACGCCTCGAACATGCTCAAGCCGATGCTGGCCCGCGGCGAGCTGAGAACTGTCGGCGCGACGACGCTCGACGAGTACCGCAAGCACATCGAAAAGGACGCGGCATTGGAACGGCGCTTCCAGCCGGTTTTTGTCGACGAACCGTCGGTAGAGGACACGATCTCGATTCTGCGCGGTCTGCGCGAACGGTATGAGACGCACCACAAGGTGCGCATTCTCGATTCGGCGCTGGTGGCCGCGGCGATGTTGGCGAACCGGTACATCACCGACCGTTTCCTGCCCGACAAGGCGATCGACCTGGTCGACGAAGCGGCGTCCAAGCTGCGGATGGAGATGACCTCGCTGCCGGTCGAGCTCGATGAAACGGAACGCCGCATCATGCAGCTCGAGATCGAGCGTGAGGCGCTGCGTATGGAGAGAGACGCGGCCTCCCGCGAGCGGCTCGACAACCTGGAAAAGGAGTTGGCCGATCTCAAGGAGCGGCGCGATGCATTGCGCTCGCGATGGGAGGGTGAGCGCGAGACGTTGCAGGACATTTCGGCGCTGCGCTCTCAGATCGATCAGACCAAGGTCGAGATCGAGCAAGCCAGTCGGGCCTATGATCTGAACCGCGCCGCCGAGCTGCAATACGGCACCCTGGTCCAGCTCGAGCAGCAACTGCGCGATGCCGAGCAACGGGAAGCGGCAACGGAAGACGGCCGCCTGCTCAAAGAAGAGGTCGACGGCGAGAATATCGCTGAAATCGTCGCCCGGTGGACCGGTGTTCCCGTCAGCCGTCTGGTCGAAGGGGAGATCGAAAAATTGATGAAGATGGAGGATCGGCTGCATGAGCGGGTGATCGGCCAGGACGAGGCGATCGTCGCGATTGCCAACGCGATTCGCCGTTCGCGGGCCGGGCTGTCCGATCCCAATCGGCCGCTGGGAAGCTTTATCTTCCTCGGACCGACAGGGGTCGGCAAGACGGAACTGGCGCGCGCGCTGGCTCAGTTTCTGTTCGACGACGATCAGGCAATGGTGCGTATCGACATGTCCGAATACATGGAGCCGCACTCGGTGAGCCGGCTCATCGGCGCGCCTCCAGGATACGTCGGCTATGAAGAGGGCGGGCAGTTGACGGAGGCGGTGCGCCGTCGCCCCTACAGTGTCATTCTGCTGGACGAGATCGAGAAAGCGCACCCGGATGTCTTCAACGTGCTGTTGCAGATTCTGGATGATGGCCGTGCCACGGACAGCCAGGGGCGCACGGTGGACTTCAAGAACACCGTCATTATCATGACCTCCAATCTCGGCTCGACGTACATCATGGCGGCGGGCGAGGGCGAGGAACCGGAGATGAACGAGCGGGTGATGGAGGCGCTGCGGAGCAACTTCCGGCCGGAGTTTCTCAACCGGATTGACGAGGTGATTATCTTCACACCGCTGTCGCGGGATCAGATTGGCGAGATCGTCGAAATCCAGCTCGATCAGGTCAACAACCGGTTGGCCGAACGGCAGATGCGGCTGGAGGTCACTCCGGCGGCCCGGACCTGGCTTGCCGAGCGCGGCTACGAACCGGCCTTCGGCGCCCGTCCCCTGAAGCGGCTGATTCAGCGTGAGGTGCTGGACCGGCTGGCCAGGCTTGTCCTGAGTGGTGAACTGCGGGACGGCGAAACCGCGACGGTCGACGCGGATGGTGAGACGCTCGCGTTCGCCACCGAGCGAAGAGCGGCCGAGGCACTAACACCCGCGTAGCGTCATGGTTAGAGGCGTGGCCCAGGCGGTGAGCGCCTCGGCGGGCAGGCTATACTCACGCGGGATTTGCGACCGGCGCCTGGCGGAAGGTTCTGATGATGCCCGGGTGGCTTGCGAGTGTGATACAGAGCGGTGTAACTATCATCGCCCTGATCGTGATCATCATGCTGCTGGCCGCCTTGTTCATGATCATCTTCGGCATCGCGACGGGCATTGACGACCGGATTCAGGATTGAGATTTCGGCACAACGGGCAAACTCCCGAGCGGCGATACTAGAGAACACTTCCCTTGCGCGGCGCTGACGCGGCGCCGCTATGACGCTGCCCGCGACGAACGGGCGTGACGAAGAAAGTGGTGACTCGATGCCTCGTGCTCCGCAGCGTGTTTTGGCGCCTCTTCCCGTAGCCTGGACCGCCACCGTGGGCCGGGTTTCGCTGGCGGTGCTTTTTGCTCTCGCCATGCTCGTCCCGGTCCTGGGACGGGCGATCCCCGCCGCCGCCCAGGCGAGCACCGTTTCGTTCAGTACGGCCGAGGCCGCACCCGCCGATTCGGTTGCCTACCTGGTGACGACCCTCAACGACGAGTCAGAGCAGTGGCGGCTGGCCGACGTGCTGATCGACCGGGCCGGTTTCGGTGATGCGCTTGACCAGGCGCGGGCCGAAGAGATGACGGACGAATCGGGCGAAGCCCTTCCCCTCGATGCCTTCCTGGGCGGCGAAATCGGGGTCGTCCTGGATGCAGCGGCCCTGGATACGCTCGCCGCGGAGTCGATGGGCGCGGCCGATCTCGAGGCCATGCTGGGATCGATGGGAATGGCCACCCCCGAGGCAGCGCCAGCCGCGCTGGCCGCGCAGGGATTCGCGGCGGTGCTCGATGCGCGCGCGCCGGACACGGCGTGGACCGGCATCCGGGACTCGATCGTCGATGGCGCTTTCGAGGAGTCAACCTACGAAGGAACGCAGATTTATTTCAAGCCTGCCGCCGGACCTGACGAAGAGGGGATGGCCGCCGCCCGCGCCGGCGATCTGATTCTGATCGGTCTCACGCCGATGGACCTGCATCCGATCATCGACACCGTGGACGGACGGAGCGAGGCAATTACGACGCTGCCCGAGTTCAGCACCGCGCGGGATGCCCTGCCGCAGGAATTTCTGATGTTCGGGTTCGCCAATAACGCCGCCGTGATGAACGCCGATCTGGGACCGTTCGCGATGGCCGCCGGCGACGACGCCGCGGCGTTTTCCGCGTTGACCATCTCCGCCAGCGAGCCGGGTTTTCGCATGGAGACCGTTGGGTTTGCCGCCGAGGGCGAGACATTGCCCGCGGGCGTCGCCAACTTTGAATCCGATTTGGTCAATCTGGCGCCCGCCGAGACGCTCTTGTTCATGAGCGCGGCCGATCTCGGCGCCACCGGTGTGCTCGACGCGATTGGCGCCGGCGCCCTCGCGTTGGCGTTCGGCATGGGAGGTATGGGGGAGACGCCCGATCCCAGTGCCTCGGCGGAGGAGTTCATCGCCGGGCAGTACGAGGCCGCCGCGGCGCTGATCGGGATCAATCTCCAGACCGATCTCTTCCAGCAGTTGTCGGGTGAATATGGCGCCTGGTTGGCCGCCGGTCCCGCAGGCGACAACGTGTCGGGGCTCTTTGCATCTGACGCGGCCGATCCCGAGGCGGTTTCCAACTCGCTTATGCAGCTTTCGTTCCTGATCCAGGGCGCCATGGGCGCTGAAGCGCCGCTGACGACGCGGGAGGTCGATGGCGGTCAGATTTACGTCATCGAGCTTGGCGACGAGGCGGGGTCGACTTTCGAGTTTGGGGTTGCTGGCGACCGGTTCGTGCTGGGCAGTGGCGATGCCATCGATCGCCTGGCCGGGACGGGCGAGGGCTCGCTGGCTGACGATACCCTGTTCCAGTCCGTGATGGACACGTTGCCGGTCGAGCGCAGCGGTCTGTTCTACATCGACCTCGAACAAGCGATTCCGTTGGGTGAGGTCGCGGCGGAACAGTCCGGCGATCTCGCACTCGGTGGTTTCGACACCGCGCCGGATGCGAGTGAGAGCTGCGGGACCTACGCCACCCAGGAGGAAGCGCAGACGGCGTACGACGCGGCTGAATCTGGTACGTTCGATCTCGACCAGGACTTTGACGGCCAGGTGTGCGAGGACTTCTTCGTCAGCGCCGAGACGCCTGCCGCGGGCACCGACGATGCGGCATCGGCCATGGACGCCACCGAGGTGCTCGCCGACGTCGATTACTCCGCGATCAAGGCGTTCGGTCTCGCGGCTTATGAGGACGGTGGGCTGCAACGCTCGTCGTCGATTCTGTACATCTCGGAATAGCGAGTCGTTTTCGATCGCGGCGAGCGAAAGCCGCACAGTGAGGGCGCCCGGCTCAGCCGGGCGCCCTTGCTGCGTCCTCGGGAATGACACAGTTTCACTCGTTTCCGGCACGGATCATGACACAATATCCGCACGCCGTTCTGGAACCGAAGCGGACAATTGATCGTCCTGTTCTGAGACCGTTGAGTATCGTACGTGACCCGCGAACTGGAGAAATCGAGATGAATCTGACCCGGGGATGGACGCGCGCAATGTGGCGGTCGTTGACGGCAGTGGCGCTGGTGACTGGTTTCGGCGCGCCGCTCGTATCGGTTGCAGGCATCGCCGCCCAGGAGTCGCTGCCAGGCACCGCCGCGGCGGCGCCGGAAAACGCCGTGCTTTTTCACGTGGCGGATCTCGACCGGGATAGCGCGCAGTGGCAACAGAGCGAGGAGCTGTTGACGCGCGTCGGTGTCCCTGACGCGCTCGATCTCTGGGAAGCAGCGATCCTGGCGGAAGGCGAAGCTAGTGGAGACTTCAGCCAAGCCGACCTCGACGCGCTGCTTGGCGGCGAGATGGCCGTTGTTGTCTTGCCCGCCGCCGTAGAGCTGATCGCAACGATGACGATGGAAGGTCTCGACAGCGACACGTCGTTCCGCGCCGAAGACGCAACGCCAACGGCCGCGGGTGATGCGCCATTCGGTGTCGTGGGAATCCTGCTGCCAGGTGACTTCGACGCCGCCTGGGAATATGTGGAAGGTCAAGTGGCTGATCTGGCCGCGTCACGAGACGTAGCAGTCGCGGAGTCTACGTACGGCGAGGCCGAGGTGCTCATGGTCCCGGCCGGAGCTGAGACAGATCAATCCGGAATGGATGCCGAGATCGCCATGGATGAGTGGATGGGCGGTCACGCTATGGATGGCTCAGGCGGCTTCGTCACGGCCGCGGCCGACGGTTTCATTTTGGTCGGGGGCACCGAGGCCGATGTCATGGGTAGCCTTGACGTCATCGCCGGGACCGCGGGCTCGCTGGCGGATTCCGCCGCGGCGCGGGCCGTCGCGGCCGAGCTTCCGGCGGATGCGCTGTCGTTTACGTACATCGATGGTGGAGGCATTCTGGGCGCGTTGGACCCGGAGGCCATCGCCATGCTGCAGAGCCTGTTGATGGAGGTGCCCGTCGAAGCGTTGAACAGTCAGGCGGGCATCGCCATCAGTGCCGACGCGCCAGGTTTCCGCTTCGACACCGTGACCATTCTCAACGACGCGGTCGATCTCGCCGCGATCACCGTTGCCAACGACCCCACGGTTGCGGCAGCGGCGGAGCGCGCGCCGGCGGGAACCTTTCTCTTTCAGGCGGGCCGGATACCGGAGAGCTCGTTCCAGGGTCTGCCCTTCGCGCTGGCGCAAGCGGTCAATGGCGATGACATCAGTGGCGGCGAGCAAGCCACGATGATGTTTCCGACGGAAGAGGAGATGGCGGCCGAGATCGCGACTGCCGCGGCCACGCTCGAGTTCAACCCAGAGACCGATCTCTTCGATCTGCTTGGCGACGAGTTCATCGCGTTCTCGTCGTTCCCCAGCATCGGCTTCGAGGATTTCGGGGTCGATGCCGTCGCCGCAATCACCACCACCGATCCTGACGCGTTGGCAGAGACGGCACGCAAGACCGCCGCCTGGATCGACCGCGCTGAGTCAAGTGTCGATATTGCGACGCGCAGCGCCGGCGAAGAGACGGTCTACGTCGTGACCGACAGCGAGATGGAGGGAGCTCCTGGCGTCGAGTTCGGCGTGGTCGGGGATCAGGCGGTAATCGGCATCGGCGGGGGAGTCGATCAACTCGTCACCACCCCGGCGGATGCGCTTGCCGCCGACAGCCAGTTCCAGACGGTGATGGGATTGCTGCCCGCGGAGTATTACCAGATCGGTTACGTCGATATTGGCCAGGCCATCGACCCATTGCTGATGGTGATCGGAGCGATGGGCATGATGGATGGCGCGGAGGACCCAGACGCGGCGGTCGCCACACCGGTGACCGCGAGCGGCGATCCCGGAAACATTCGCGCCCTCGGCGCCATCGCCTACCAGCAGGACAACGTGATGGGCGCCAGCGCGATCCTGTACATCGCGGACGGCGGGTGAAACGAAGGTGATAGGGTGATTGGGTGATAGGAGTTGCTTGCTGAGGGTCGATGGGCTTCCGTGAAATCGTCGCCAATCACCCCATCACCCACGTAACCGGCGCGGGGTGCTGGTCGTTGTTGAGCGGGAACAGGGAAGGTTGGCCGTGGCGACAGGGGCGCGGCTATCCTTCGGCGCGGCCCGTGAAAAGGAGAACGACGACATGATAGATCCCCGGCTGGAGCAAGGTTTGTCACCGCGCGAGCGGTTCGAGCTCGATCGGCTGTGGCAGGCACTGCGAGCCGGTTCCGCGCACGGTTCCCGGCGCGACATGCTGCGTTGGTCGGCGTTGGCCGCGGGAGCGGTGGCGACGGCGCGGTACGGCATCGCTGCGGCGGCGCCAGTGCGAGCGCCATTGTCGCTGCGCCAGGACGCGCCGATCACCGAGGGCGCCGAGATTTCGGTGCCGTTCGATGCGTTCGGGCAACCGATCACGCTCGATCCTCACCGCTCTGCCGACTATGGCGGATTCTGGGTCATGTATCCGAACGTCTGGGGTGGGTTCCTGCGCTACGACGAGCTCGGCCGCATCGCGCTCGATCTCGCCGAGCAAGTGGTGCGCTCGCAGGATGGACTGCGCTACACCTTCACCATTCGCGAGGGCGCGATGTACGCCAGCGGCAACCCGGTGGTGGCCGACGACTTCATTGCCTCCTGGACGCGCGCGCTCGATCCGGCAAACCTCTCGCCGATGGTCGCCTTCATGCAACCACTGCGCGGATTCGATGCCTGGATCGCTGGCGAGGCGGATGCGGAGCTCGGATTCCGCGCCGAGGACGAGCGCACTGTCATCGTCGAGCTGACCGATCCCGTGACCTATTTTCCGTCCTTCCTGGCGGCGTTCGTCTGGGCCGTGGTCGACCCCGCGGTGATCGAGGCATCGGGGCAGGAAAACTTCGTTCTCAACGGCGCCGGGACCGGCCCCTGGCAGTTCACGGAGTACGAGCGGGATACGCGGTTCGTGATGGAACCCAACCCAAATTACTACGACCCGCTCTCGCCGTCTCTCGTCCGCATAACCTGGCCGGTGTTCAATGGACCGGACGCGGCCCAGTCGGCGCTCGATCTGTATCGCGATGAGAATGCGGCTTCGGCGGATGTCCCGCTGTCACTCCTCGCGGACGTGGACGGCGATCCCGCGCTGGCCGCGGAGCTGCGGCGACTGGATACATCGCAAGCGACGATCCGCTCATTGGCGATGGATTTCCGGCAACCTCCATTCGATGACGTGCGGGTGCGGCGAGCGTTTGGTCTGGCGTTCGATCGCGAGCGATACGCAGAAATCTATGCGGACACCTGGACCCCGGCGACGGTCTTCACGCCGCCAATCGTGAACGAGCTGAGCGGCTATCAGCCGCCGGAAGGTTTCCCGTTCGATCCGGAGCAGGCGCGCGCACTGCTGGCCGAGGCCGGCTATGCCAATGGCGAAGGACTGCCGGACATCATCTTCTACCACCCATCGGGCGACAGTGATGCCGAGTTGGAACGGGTGACGGCCGTGTTGCAGATGCTCGGCGAGAATCTCGGAGTCACCATCGGGCTCGACACCGCCCGGTCGCAGACGGAAATCAACGAGACGATCATCGATACCGGCGGTCTGCAGATCGGTATCATGTGGTGGCAAACAATCACCGACACCGCGTTCCTGCTCAGCGACGTGTTCCGTCCCGATTCGCCGTTCATGGACGGAGTGTTCAACTGGTCGCCGGATCTTGAGCCACTGGGCGGTGATCCAGGAGCGGCGGCCGCTTCGTTCACCGAATTGGTGGCCCAGGCCGATATCGAGCTGGATGCGGCGACGCGCAACGATCTCTACCAGCAGGCGGAAGCGCTGGTGCTGGAGAACGCGGTTTACGTGCCGATCGCGAACTGGGTTCCCATGTTCGTGCAGAAACCATGGCTGCAAGGAACCCGGCAGGGACCGTGGACCGGGCGGCTGCCGATTCTGTTCGATCAGAACGTGGTGGTGGTGGACGGAGGGTGATCGTCATCCTCGTCAAACAGACGTGGTTGCTCAGGTGGCAGTTCGGGTGCGTCGCCGGGCGCGATTCCAAGGAGCTTGCCTAGGGCCAGCGCGTTGCGGGTGCCGGCCCCTTTGGCGTTGTTGTTGAAGAGGATGTGGACTGCTTCGGCCTCGCGCGCGAGGTTCCGGGCGATTTCAGCCCATTCGTCGAGTTCTTCCGCGCCGTAATCGTAATCATAGCGGTCGCCGCTATCTCCGGCGCGGTACCAAGCATCGGCGTTGCGGCCGTGCAGACGAATGTAGGCCAAACCGGGATTGGTGACGGCTGGGAGCGGTGGGACGGTGTCGTGCGGAATTTGCGGCTCGTCGGCGACCGCGTAGGCGAGTCCCAGCGCGGTGAGCAGGGAGAATGTTGCCTCCGCGCTGTTCGGCGCGAGCCAGGAATGGTTCCGAAACTCGACGATTGTCAGATCGTCTCGCATCGCCTCGGCGACCCGTCCCAGATAGGTACGCGTCGAGGGGGAGTTGGTAAACCGGGGTGGGAACTGGAAGAGCACGCCTCCCAACTGCCTGGTTTCCCGCAGCGGCGCGTATGAAGCGCAGAAGGCGGCGAAGGCGTCGGCGGGCGGCGGTTCCCGAAAGTGGGTGAGGTCGCCGAACGCTTTGACATCGAACGCGAAATCCGCAGGCGTGATCGCGATCCAGTTCTCATAGGTATGGGGCGGCACGAGACGATAAAAGGAGACATTGACTTCGACCACCGAGAAAAAGCGCGCGAACCAGGCGAGTTTTTCGGTTGACTTCACCCCGGACGGATAAAACCCAGGAAGGGTGCCCCAGGAACTGATACCGATCCGGAATTGCCCGGAGGGCTCCGCGGCCCCGGTCACGGCATGCGGACCGGGCGCATGCACACTACGGCGCCACCTTCGTGGTAGCGAGCAAACTCTTCCAGCGGCGGTCCATGCCGTTCTCGCTGACGCCGAAGAAGATGCGGGGGTCGCCGTCGCCGCGATAGACCAGGTCATAGCGGCGATCACCGGACCGCTGCCGGTACGACCGCCAGAGACCGTAATCGCCGTCCCAGCGGACGCCCGAATCATCGAGAGCGCCTTTTTCGCGTTGCGCGATCGCGGCGCGCCACAGGCGGCGGTCGGTGTACTTGGTGACGTTATGGATGAGTTTGTGATAGCGCAGATCGCGCAGGGTGTAATACCGGACGCCGTCTTGCTCGAATGCGTCGAGGACCTCGATACCGGTCGTCGGCGCGACTGGATCGACGCCGTCCGGTTCTTCATAGGATTCGAGGAGGTCAGGGGGTGGCGCGGCCGTCGTCATGATGGGCGCAGCGGCAACGCCGTTGCCATTGGGTTTGAGCGCGTTGGGTTGCGTGCTGGCGGCACGGGATGGCGCCTTCGCCCGGCCCCGCGGGGCGGGCGAGATCGCGTTTACGACCGGCGCGGGGTCCCCGGCGGTGCTGGCG
>JACCXM010000220.1 GCA_013697005.1 Chloroflexia bacterium
GGGTCAGGTCGACCGCGGCCAGGGCGGCGCGCACCCGCGCCCGGCGCTCGTCGCCGTTTTTCATCCCGTCGATGACCAGCGGCTCGGCGATCAACTCGGCGACGGTCATGTACGGGTTGAGACTGGAGAAGGGGTCCTGAAACACGATCGCCGCCCGTTTTCTTAGCCAGCCGAGCCGCTCTTCCGGGGTGGTGGTGATGTCCTGACCATCGAACAGAACCCGGCCCGCTGTCGGTTGCAGGAGCCGGATGGAGATGCGGCCGACCGTCGTCTTCCCCGATCCGGACTCGCCGACCAGCGCCAGCGCCTCGCCGTTTCCAATCAAGAGGGTCACTCCGGAAACGGCGGTGACTTCGCCACTCCGGAAAAGCCCTTTGTGGGTGCGAAAGACCATCGCCACGGCGTGCAGAGCCAGCAGCGGCGCCGCTTCCGCAACCGTGGACGTTTTACCCAAGAGCGTCTCAGTCACTGCTGGCCTCCGCCGTCCTCATTCCGAGCCTGACATGGGGAAGTAGGGGATTGGCAAGTGTGAAACGGTGCGTTGCCGGCGTATGCCCTCACCCCAACCCCTCTCCCGTCGAGCCGGGAGAGGGGCTCGCGTTGGGTGTCACGTGGGTTCCAAGCACCATATCTCCCCGTGTGAGGCCGTGGAGCTGGATGCCGTAGCGTGGGCCCGCGACGACCTCGTCGTTCAACCAGCAGCGGGCGTGGCCGCCGTCCGGGAGCGGAATCGGTGGTGGATGCTCCAGACAGACCTCCCAGGCGTAGGGACAGCGCGGGCGGAATCGGCAGCCCGGCGGGGGGGCGGTCAGATCGGGGGGATCGCCGGGCATCGGCTGCGGCGGCACGTCGGAATGGAGACGCGGTAATGACGAGAGGAGGAGCTGGGAGTAGGGATGGTGCGGGCTGACGAGGACCCGTTCCGCCGGACCGAGCTCCATCTGCTCCCCGGCGTAGGTGACGGCGATGCGGTCGCAGAGGTCGCTTGCCAAGCCGATATCGTGGGTGATGAAGAGCATCGAGATGCCGGGATCGCCCTTGAGGTCCTTGAGCAGGTTCATGATTTGCGCTTGCACGCTGACGTCGAGGGCGGAGGTCGGTTCATCGAGAATGAGCACGTCCGGGTTGAGCACGAGCGCGGTGGCGATCCCGACGCGCTGGCGTTGGCCACCGCTCAGCTCATGCGGGTAGCGGCTGGCGAAATCGGCGGGCAGGCCGACCCGCTCCAGCAGCACGGCAACGCGGGAGCGGGCGGTCTTCTTGTCGTAGCGGTTCTCGAGGAGCAGGGGTTCGGCGATCTGCTCGCCGATACGCAGGACGGGATTGAGCACGCTCATCGCGCCTTGAAACACCATGGCGATGCGCTGCCAGCGGATATCGCGGCGAAACTGGTCGTCGGAGAGGGTAGTCAGCTCGCGGCCGTCGAGGCGGATCGAGCCATCGAAGCGGGCGACGTTCCGCGGCAACAGGCGCATCAGGGCGAGGGCAAGACTGCTCTTGCCGCTTCCTGACTCGCCGACGATGCCGATGGCTTCGCCGCGGCGCTCCAACGCGAAGGAGATGCCGTCGACGGCGCGTACGGTTTTGCCACCACCGGCGTCGTACCAGAGATGGAGATCTTCGACCGCGAGCAGGGTCATCGTTGTGGTGCGCTTGCGCTGTGTAGACGTATCAGGCCGTTACTCATGAACATGAAGATGAAATTCGCACGCGGTTCGTACTGACCGCGTGCGGATTTAGTGCTGTTGCGGGCATCTCCAAGTTGGGAGCTTGCTACGTCAGGATTACGGTACGGGTGGAGCGCAATCCGGCAAGCACGTCGTGCTCGTAGCGGCGTCACACGTCGCCAGCGAGTCACAGCATGGCTTACATGCGTTCTCGCATGGAACGTTGTCGTTACAGGAATCTTCAACGCTATCGAGACACTGCTGCTTCTGATTCTGGCAGCGTTGGTTGCCGTTGTCGTCGTTGTCTTTCTTCTTCTTTTTCTACTTTTTGGCCGCGGCGGGCGAGGACTGGGTGGCGGCTCCCAGGGCGAGAAGCGAGGTGCGACGAGAGACAACCGCAGCGGCGCGCCGGGCAACCGCGTCAAAACCGATGCCGTTCATGAAACCCTCCGTGGATGGAGTATTGTGATGGGCCGGGCCACGACAGCGACCGTGGAGTCCGCACCATAACGCACGGCAACCCCCATGGCAAGCGTTTCGGGATGGTCAATCGTCGCTGGAGCTGTCTTCAATCGAGACCGGCGAAGACCTCCGCCGGATCGACACGCAGTCCGGTGAGCGTCGGTGAGGCGATCAAGACGTCGGTAACGGGAGCGGCAGGTGCGTACTCTTCGTCGCGGAGAACGTTGATAACGAGTTCTCGCCCATCAGGATCGGCGATCCAGTATTCCGGAACCCCGGAACGGGCGTAGAGCGCCATCTTGCGGACGAGATCGATGGCCCGCGTGCTCGGCGAGATGACCTCGGCGATCATGTCCGGTGCATGGCTGAGGTACGTGGCATCATCGGGAACCTGTGGGCGTGATGCCGAAAGGAACACGAGGTCCGGTTGGACGGCATCGTAGTGCCCGAGCACGACGTAAAACGGACCGATGATCACTTCACCCGCCTGAGATTGGCGAGCATGAGCGTCGATGATGCGAAGTAACGCCCCGCGAACTCGATGGTGAGCAGCCGGGGACGCCGCGCTCGCGATCAATTCCCCATCCAGGATCTTGTAACGAAACAGGTCGTCCGGCATCCGCTGGAGATCGGCAAAGGAGTGAGGGCGCAATGTCGCGATCATGGCACGCTCCTTAGTCGGCGACGGCGGTCATGGCGTGCTCCAGCCGGGGATCGGGCAGGGTCGCGGCGGGGCGGACGTGGATCAGGTTCGAGTGGTAGGTGCTCTGCCCGGCGAGATCGGCGACGGCGTCCGGGGTGACCCAGTTGACGTTGCGGCGGTCGGGTGAAAGCGATGCCCAGCGGCCTTTCGGGGAGACCGTTACTCCCGGCGGTACGTCGTCGGTGATGACGGCGCGCAAGGTACACCAGCCGCGATTGTTGGAGACGATCACGTCTTCGCCGTGCACGATCTGACGCGCGGCCGCGTCCGCGGGGTTGATCTCGATGAAGGGGGTTCCTTCCTTGGCGAGGAGCGCGGGCTGGTTCGCCATCGAGGTCGTCACGAAGTGATGGGCGGCGCCAGTGATCAGGACGAGGGGTGAATTTCCCGTCTCGTCCGGATCGAGACCGGCGACGAACTCGGCGGGAGGTTCATATTCCGGCAGCGGATCGAGACCGAGCGCGGCGATCGCCTCGCAGCGCAATTCGACCTTGCCAGATGGAGTGGGGAAGTGGCCATCGGCAAAGGGCACCGCGCCAGTGTCCGCGAACGAGTAGGCGACGGTGCCTTCCGCCTGGAGCCGTTCCAGGGTAATTCCTGTCAGCGTCGCGTTCTTCGGCCGCGAGGCATCGAGGATTTCGCGCAGTACATCCTCCGGTTCATCGTGCAGCCACGGCTCGAGGTAGCCCATCGCCGTGGCGAGGAGGCGGCTGACGTCCCAGTTGGATTTGGCCTCGGCCAGGGGGGCGATGGCGGCGTGGTTGTATTGCAGGTGCCGTTGCCCGTAGGGCTTGTGGAGATCGACCTGCTCCAGTTGGGTCGTTGCCGGGAGCACGATGTCGGCGAGCTGGGCGGTATCGGTCATGAACTGCTCGTGGACGATGGTGAAGAGATCCTCGCGCAGCATCCCCTGCACGATCAGACTGGAGTTCGGGGTGGCGCCGACCGGGTTCGCCGAGAAGACGTAGAGACTCTGGATCGGCGGGTCCATCACCTCACCGGTCAAGGCCGCGCCGAGGCGATTCATATTGAAGGCGCGGGGCTGGGGCGGGCACTCGGAGCGATGGCTGAACGCTTCGCCGTCCCACTTGACGTAGCCGGAGGTCGAGTAGAAGAGGCCGCCGCCACGAACCCCGATCTGGCCGACGACGGCGGGCAGGCAGGCGAGGGCGCGGCAGGTCTGACCGCCATTGCCGTGGCGCTGGATGCCGTCGGTGAACTTGAGCAGGGCCGGTTTGGTCGTGCCGTAACGGCGGGCCAGGGCGACGATGTTTTCAGCGGGAATCCCGGTGATCGCTTCGACGCGATCGGGCGGATAGGCCATGGCTCGCTCGCGCAGCTCCTCCCAGCCGAGGCTGTGGGCGCGGAGCCACGCTTCGTCGTGAAGGTCTTCCGTAAAGAGGACGTGCATCAGTCCCAGCGCCAGCGCGCCATCGGTGGCCGGGCGGGGGCGGAGATGCTCGTCGGCGGAGCGGGCGGTGGTGGTGCGCCGGGGGTCGATGACGACGACGTGGGCGCCGGCCCGTTGCGCCTCGCGCAGGAACGGGACGAAGTGGGGCGAGGTGCTGGCGGGGTTGTGTCCCCAGATGACGATCAGGCGGCTCTCTACCACATCGCGCGAATCGGGGGCCCAACCCGCGCCGAGCGTCATCTTGACCGCGGTTTCGGCGGCGATGCCGCAGAGCGAGCCGTCGAGATCGGTCGTTCCCATGCGTTGCCAGAAGCGAACCGCGGCGACCGATCCCTGTAACAAACCGAGGGTGCCGCTAAAGGAATAGGGCAGAATCGCCGCCGCGCTATGCTCGGCGATGATCGCTTGCCAGCGGCCGGCGATCTCCGCAATCGCCTCGTCCCAGGAGATGCGCGCCCACTCACCGGAGCCTTTGGCGCCAACGCGGCGCAGGGGGTACTGGAGACGGTCGGGCGAGTAGACGCGGTCGAGATAGGGCCGCACCTTGGCGCAGAGCCAGCCCTGGGTGATGGGGTGATCGGGATCGCCGTGGAAGCCGACAGCACGGCCGTCGCGCACCTCGACGAGGGTGGCGCAGGTATCAGGGCAGTCGTGGGGACAGGCGCCGCGGACGAAGTCGGAAGTACGAGTGAGGGTGAAAGGGTGATGGGGTGATAGGGTGATAGGACTCATGACGTACGACTCCCGACTTTCGACTTTCGACTTTCGACTCCGTCGTGTAGTCTACCCGCTCACTGGTCACGATTCTGGGCGGGAGGCGCGATGGCGCGGTATATCGTGGGGCGGCTGCTGGGGCTCGTCTTCGTCCTCTTCGCGGTCTCCCTGATCACGTTTCTACTCACCCGTGCGGTGCCGGGAGATCCGTTCGCGTCCGGCGAGCGGGAGCTACCGGAGGCGACCCAGATTGCGCGGGCGGCGAAGTACGGTTTCGACCAGCCGCTGCTGGTGCAATACGGCCGTTACATCTGGAACGTGCTGCACGGCGATTTCGGTATTCCCTTCCAGAGTCCCAGCCAGACGGTGGTCGATCTGATCAAGGACACCTGGCCGGTGACGATCCGGGTGGGGGCGTTGACCTTGCTCGTCTCATACCCTCTCGGGATTCTGCTCGGTTTGCTGGCCGCGCTCAACCGCAACACCTGGATCGACTATGGCGTCACCTTCGGCTCCACGCTGGGGATGGTGCTCCCGAATTTCGTGGTCGCGATTTGGCTGATTCTGCTGTTCAGCGTCGGGCTGGGTTGGTTTCCGACGGGAGGTTGGGGCAGTCCGGCGCACCTGGTGTTGCCGGTGATCGCCTATTCCTTGTTGCCGACGGCGCTCGTGGCGCGCTACACCCGGGTCAGCCTGCTGGAGAGTCTCGGCGCGGATCATGTGCGCACGGCGCGGGCGAAGGGTCTGGCCGAGCGCCGGGTGCTGGTTTGGCACGTGGCGCGCAATGCGTTGATTCCGTTTGTGACGATCATGATCCCGGAAATCCCCAACATCCTGACCGGATCGATTTTCATCGAGCAGATTTTCCGGCTGCCCGGGCTGGGGCGCTTTTTCGTCACCTCCACC
>JACCXM010000236.1 GCA_013697005.1 Chloroflexia bacterium
GCGCGTCATCCCGCGCCACGACGGCGACGCCGAGCGCTTCGGCAGTCTGGGCGGCGGCGATCGCTTCGGCCGTGGCGATGGCATCGAGCGCGGCCAGATCAGCGGCGGCGAGCGCCTGACCCGTGGCGAGCGCGGCGATGGTGGCACGCGAGGTGGCGAGCAAATTCGGGGTGGGGAGGGGTGTCGGGGTCGGTGCTGGAGTGCCGACAGTGTTCGCGGTGAAGAAGAGCATCGCCAGACCGAGCAGCAGATCGGCGAAAACCCAACCGCCGAGCGCGATCATGTCGCGCTGTCCGCCCAGAGATTTGCGGCGTCGTCTCACCAGGCGCGCCCGGCGGCGCCGAAGCCACGCTGGTCGAGAGCGGAGTTTGCATACTCGGGCGATCGTTGTTGCGTGGCGCGGGCAACGCGGGCGTCGTCCCTACAGCCGCTCGGCATCGCTGCCATTCAACAGTCCCTGTTCATTCAATCAATCAGGAGCGGCGGCGCGGCCAGAGCCGCTCCGGATCGAGACGTCCGGGGGGGGAGGGTTCTTCGCCCTCGACCCCCGCGGTGCGGCCGAGCCCCTGGACGACGCGGTCGAGCCGTTCGACCAACGATCCCACGTCCCGCGAAACCTCTTCCTGCCGCTGGGCAGTGCGCATCGAGATGGTCGAGATATCGCGCGCGACCTGGGAAAGACCGGTGGCGATCGCGGCTTGCTCCTCGAGCAAGCCGTTGAGCGTCTGCGCCTGACCGGCGGTGCCGGTAGCGAGCCGTCCCAACTCGTCACGCAACCCGCCGAGACCGCCCTCGATCTCGCCGAGGGTGCGCGCACTGGCCGCCATTCCGCCTGCACTCCCGCGCAAGGCATCCGCCAGTTTGGTGTTGGCCTCCGCTTCTTCGGAGACAGCGCGTTCGACCCGGGTCTGACTGGCGGCCAGATCCTGTGCGATGGCGCCGATACCGCGGACGGCCTCGGTCGCCACGCGGGAGGCCTGGGCCGCGGCGTCGGCCCCGGCGATTCCTTTGTCCGCCGCCTCGACCAATGCTTCGGCGGCGTTGGCGATCTGGCGGGTGAGGGTCTGATCGCTCTGGAGGTTGGCGACGGTGAGCTGCTCCAGACTCTGCACGGCTTTCAAGAGCGTGCGCCCCTGATCGACCGACGAGCTCACCTCGGAGGTGAGATCTTCGAGCGCGGTCTGCAATCCGGAGGAAACCTGGCGAAGCTCGACCAGGAGGCGATGCGTCTCCTCGGCGCCGGCCCGCATACCGGAGGCGAACACGCCGAAATCGGCGAACTCCCGCTCGCGGCGGGAAGCGAGCTGCTCGAGACGGTCGTGTTCGACGCGCAAACGGGTGAGCAACTCCTGCGAGTTGTGCTCGAAGCGGTCGACCAGCCGCTCGACACCGCGCGCCAGCAAGGCGGGCCGGCTGCCGCGGTCGACGGCCAGGGCGACCGACGCCTCGGCCAGGACGTTGTCGAGATCGGCCTGGAAATGTTCCGCCGTCTGGTCGACTTTTTCCTCGCGCGCCTCCCGCCGGCCGTGCGAGTAGAGGGTCAGTCCGATAATGAACGCGATCAGCACGGCATCGATCAAGGCGACCGTGGAAAAACTCGGCGCGAGACGGCTGGCCTGTCCGCCGAATCCTTGCTCCCACAGGAGCAAGAAGGGTTGCCGCACCTCCTCCGGGTTGAGCGTGATGTAGGAGCTATACGCTTTGGATGCTTCCGCCAAAGCGAACCAGGTGAGCAGAATCGGCATCAAGACGAGGACGTTGCGCAGACGGTCGGCGCCGGCGATCGTGGAGTGGGCGTACCCACCCTCTCGTTCGAGGGCATAGACGTAGGCGAGCCGCTCGGTGTTGAACGCGCGCCGCAAATCGACCTCCGCCCAGCTCTGCCGGCCTTCATCGGTCGCAATCGCCCGCGCCAAACCGCGCATCCGATCCGAAGCGCGGGGATCGAGCGTGGTCAAGGTGCCCGCCATCTCCTCCAGATTCCGGGCGAGGGCATCGCGCACACCTTGACCCGGGCTGTCGCCTGGGGGGCGCGGGGCGCGGAAGCCGCCGCCAACATCCGGGCGCACCGGGGTGATGACCCCGCCCGTGGGCGCGAAGTCGGGCATCGTTCTATCCGCGGTATCGGTGGTGCGTCGTCGCTGCATGAGCAAACCTGACCTCGGGCGCCGGGTGGGGCATGTACACTCGGGGGCGCCGGAACCTCGCGCCGGCAGAAGCGCCGTGGGATCCGGCCGCTCGTTCTGAACGCCGGCCGGAAAACCTTACGGGGCGAGTGTCCGTACGGACTGTACCACTCTTGCCGCTCGCCAGCGGCCACACGACACGGCGAGACGCCTCATTCCGGGGATTTTCCAATGCCGATCGTCTCCGATCTCGATACCGCCATGCTGCAGCCTGCACGTTCCGTTCCCGCGGTGCGCCATCTCGGGGGCGGCACGATTCGCATGGACGA
Organism: Chloroflexia bacterium; assembly: GCA_013697005.1. GTDB lineage: Bacteria > Chloroflexota > Chloroflexia > Thermomicrobiales > UBA6265 > JACCXM01. Next base: position 2,456 of record JACCXM010000236.1, read on the forward strand.
TAGCGGCCGGCCGCTGCGCACGATAGGCCGTGATGCCGTGGTTTACGAACTGCGGACCCCAAGTGGACGCATCGTTGCGCTGCGCTGCCTGCTGCGAGCCGATTCCAAACGCGATATTGCGCTCGCCGCGCGGTATGCCGCGCTGGGCGGCGATCCCCAGTTGGAGCCGCTTCGCGGCCCGGCGGGACCGCTACCGCGCGGTATCCGCTGGATCGCCGACGCGGTGGTGGTGCCCGGTCCCGACTTCCACGCCGCGACGGCTTCGATGGCGGTCATGGAGCGCGTGCCCGGCCGGACCTTGGCGCGGACGGTCGATCGGCTCTGCCGGGAGCGGCAGACCGAGCCCCTCGCGCTTCTGGCGGACGGTTGGCTAGCGACCGCAACCGCACTCGAGGATGGCGGTTTCGTTCATGGCGATCTCGCGGCGGACAACCTCATCGTGCGTCCCGACGGCACGATCGGGCTGATCGATCTCGACACCGCAAGCTGGCCCTCGTCGCCGGTCCCACCGTTGGTGTCCGGGGGCACTCCGGGATACGCCCATCCCCGTGGCGTCGCCAATGATCCAGCCCGGCGAGACCATTTTCCGGCTCTCGTCCTCTGGGCCTCGCTGTGCATTCTGACCCGCCATCCTGGGCTGCGCGAACGCTGGGGCGACTCGCCAGAGACGCCTGGCGCCGTGCTCCTGTGGTCGACGGACGATCTGCGCCGTCCGGCGCGTTCGCCACTGTTCGCGGCACTCGACGCGCTCGACGATGCGCAACTGGCGCCGGTGATCGAAGTCGTGCGCCGCGCCATTCGCTTTTCGCCTGACGACACACCGCCGCTCGCCGAAATCGCCGAGCGCCTCGCGGGCCACGATGATTCGCGAGAGGCCATGACGACGATAGCGCCGCTCGCGAGCGATGACGACGAATGGGGTAGTGGAGACACTTCACCGCCTCCCCGCCCTGGTACGCGAGACGGGCGCGCGCCTGATGCGTCGAGGACCACCACCCTGGTCGAGCGAGAGCGCCGCCGTGGCGCGGCGCGCCAGATCGCCGCGGCAGTGGCGGCCCGCGATACCGCGGCGGCGGTGCGGCTCTGGGAAGAGTCGCGGACCATCCCCGAGGTGGCGACCTACGCGGCGTCGGTTCATCTGCTGGTATCCCATGACGCCACGGCTTCGATCGAGCGCGCCACCCGTCACAAGGACGACGAGGGGCTGGTCGCAGCGGTCGCTCAGGCGGAACTGCTGGGCGTGGCGCCCACGCCGGAGGCGCGCGGCGCGCTGCGCGCGGCGCGGGAGCGCATCGCGGCGCGAAGCGCGTTGCGGGACGCGATCGAGCGGCGCGATTTTCACGCCCTCGCCGCGCTTTCGGTCGCCGGAAATCTAATCTGTCTTGGCCGGCTCGACCCGGCCGTGGCGCGGGCGGTCGAACGGGGGCGCGCCTGGCCGGCGCTGGAACGTGCCCTGCGCGGCAATGACGATATCGCCATCGCGGCCACGGCCGACCCGGCGCTATGGCGCGAAGAGGGCGCCATGCCGCCCGCGGCGCGGACGCGGCTCGATCTGGCC
>JACCXM010000249.1 GCA_013697005.1 Chloroflexia bacterium
CTTAGTACCGACGACATGGGTGCGATCACGGGCGATGAACATGATTTCGAGGATCAGGACATTGTCCGGGGTGAGCCGGATGTCGATAGGAGCGTACAACACCTCGCCCAATTCCCCGGCGATGACATGCTGGTCGAGACGGCGAAACAGGCTCCTGCTGATGATCTGATGCACCGGCGCTGGCGATGGCGTCACGACTAGCTCTCCGTCGATGATCTCGTGGCGGTCGCCCTCCCGCTCCTGGGGGATTGATTCCAGATCGTCGTAGGTCAATCGCCGAACGGTCGTCGCCATATCTCTACCCTCGCGTGTGGCTGATCCGCTCGCCCTCGATTCCGGCCAAGCGTAGCGCGGCGTAAAGCAGGACGTTGGCTCCAGCTTCCAGATCTTCGGGGGTGGAGTATTCCTGCTCGCAGTGGCTGAGACCGTTGACGGAACGGGCGAAGATCATCGCGCTCGGCGCAACTTCCTGCATGTATTTGGCATCGTGCCCAGCGCCGGACCACAGGCGTTGCGTCGCGATGCCCAGCGCATCGGCGGCCGCCTGCACCGCATCCACAACCTCTGTAGAAAAGGGCGTCGGCTCGCTCGTCCAGAAGCGGTTGACTCCGATCGTGACCCCGGTCAGGGCGGTCACATCGCGCGCCAGGTGTTCGAGCGCCGCCATCAGGCGATCGAGCGTGGCGGCATCCGGATGGCGCAGATCGACACTGAGCGTGACTTTGCCGGGGATGGTGTTGATCACGTTCGGCTCGGCGGCGATTCGCCCCACCGTGCCCACCGCACCCTCGATGGCGCGCGCGATGTCGTCGACCCCGGCGATCATCCGCGCCGCGGCAACCAGCGCATCGCGGCGGAGCGGCATCGGCGATGGTCCGGCGTGGTCGGCGCGGCCATCGGCGACGATCTCGCTCCAGGTAATGCCGACGATCCCCTCGACGACGCCGACCGGGATGCCGGCGTCCTCCAGCACAGGACCCTGCTCGATGTGCAGCTCCAGATAGGCGGCGACCGGCCCGGGACGATGGGCGCGGTCCCCCTTGTAGCCAATCCGTGCCAACTCGTCGCCGAAGCGGAGGCCGGCGCGGTCGGTCCGGTCAGCGACGTAATCCGGGGAGAACCGGCCGGCCACGGCGCCGGACGCCAGCATCGCCGGCTCGAAACGGACCCCCTCCTCGTTCGTCCAGTTGACCAGCTCCAGCGGTTTGCGCGTGGTGACACCGAGATCATTGAGGGTGCGCATTACTTCCAGCGCGCCCAACACGCCATAGGCCCCGTCGTAACGGCCGCCGCACCGCACGGTGTCGATGTGGGAAGCCATCACCACCGCGGCGCTACTTTCCGACCCCGCCCGCCGCCCGGTCATATTGCCGAAGTCGTCGACGCGGAGGTGCAGACTTGCCTCCTCCAGCCAGCGGCGGAGCAGATCGCGCGCGGTGCGGTCTTCAGATGAAAGAGCCAGCCGCGTCACACCACCACCGGGCGTGGCCCCGATCTGAGCAAGCTGACGCAGGCTCTCGTGCAATCGGTCGGCATTGATGCGCATGGCAATTCTCCGAGGGTGATGGGGTGATAGGGTGATGGGTAAGACGGGAGGGCGATCAGCCAGCCAAATTCATGCTGTCTCGGTGCCTGGAACCCACAACCCACCACCTATAACCCTATAAACCCTATCACCCTATCACCCTTGTCTCACCCCATGACGCGCAGATCGCGGGTGGCGTCGTTCAGGCGGCGGCCGCCAGAGGTGGTGCAGACGACCGTGTCCTCGATGCGAATGCCGAATTGCCCCGGGAAATAGACCCCCGGTTCATCGCTGAAGACCATCCCCTCTTCCAATGGCAGGGTGTTACCCTCGACCAGATAGGGTTCCTCGTGCAGGGAGAGTCCGAGTCCGTGGCCGGTACGGTGGATGAAGGCGTCACCGTACCCAGCGGCGGTCAAGACACCCCGCGCGGCGCGGTCGATGTCCTGGCAGGCCGCCCCTGGGCGCACGGCGTCGAACGCGGCCTGATTCGCCGCGACCACCGCCTCGTACGCGCGCACGAACTCGGGAGATGGCTCCCCAACGTGGGCGGTGCGGGTCACGTCGGAGTTGTATCCCTCCAGCGTACCGCCCCAGTCGCAAACCACCCCATCGCCGGGACCGATCGCGCGGTCGGTGGCGGTCTGATGCGGCGACGCGCCGTTCGGTCCGCTCCCGACATTGCAGAAGACCGGATCGAGACCGCGCGCCGCGAGGAGACCCATCAGGCGGTCGCGCACCTCCCACTCCGTCAGCCCGGTAATCGCCGTGGTCAGAAACTCTTCCCATGACTCGTCGGTGCGGCGGGCGGCCTCGGCGAGAAGGGCGATCTCACGCTCGTCCTTGATCATCCGCAACGGGCGCAGCAGTTGCCCGCCCTCGGCCCAGTGGGCGCGCGGCATCGCCTGCTGCAGGCGGATGGTGAACACGCTCCACAGCTCGTCGCCGGCCGCGATCGTGCCCAGCGCGGCCGGACCGGCGACCGCCGCGGTCTTCGCCACCGGGTCTTCGGTCTCTTCCCAGGGCACGATCTCCATGAGATCGCGCTGCTCGTGCAACAGTGGCGCCTCCAGTCCTGGCACCACGTAGTGCGGGACGCCATCACGGGGCAGGACCAGCACGCTCAGCCGCTCCGATTCGTGCCCGGCGTAGCCGATCAGATATTGAAGATCGGCGGACGCCCCGATGATGAGGAGATCGATCCCCTGCCGGGCCATCTCTGCTTGGCTTCGCCGCAAGCGATCGGCGTAGGGGAAAGCAGCGACTGGGAAATCCTGGAATCCAGTCTCGGTATGGGGCATAGGGGTCTACTCCTCGCGGGTCGGCGATGACTCAGGCGGCACTCGATTCTAGCGCAGGCCGCGGCCCAGGCATCCTCAGCATTTCTTCAGCATGTATACGGTATCCTTCGCCCATCTCATGCGGTGTTTGTGCCGTAGACACCAGTATTCCGCGCCACGCGCGGCATCATCATGTAGGTAAGGAGCAGCGGATGCGCGAACCCCGTTCCCGTTCTCTTGGGTGGCTCACGACCGTGGTTGTGGTGGCATTGACCCTGATGGTTCCCTGGCCGGTTTTGGCCCAAGATGCGACCCCGGCCACCAGTGGGGAGCCGACAAGGTCCCTCACCCGCGAGGAGTTCCAGACCCAACTCCAGGAAGCCCTCCAGTACACCGAGGCAGCGACACCCGGCGGCACCTTCATCGATTCCGCAACCGCCGATATCCAGACCATGCATCCCTTCCTGGCGGAAGAGGGCAGCTCCCTTGGAATCGCTGGCCTTATCTATGAGGGATTGGTGGGCGGCGATGTGCGCACCGGCCTGATCGCGCCAACCCAGCTTGCCGATTACTGGGAGATCGCGCCAGACAACCGGACGTATACCTTTTTCCTCAATCAGGACGCAAAATGGCATGACGGCGCGGATTTCACCGCCCAGGATGTTCAGTTCTCCGCCGATGCCCTGGCGAATCCCGACACCGGAAGCGTCTACACCGGCAGCTTCGTCGATACCTTCGAATCGTGGCGGGCCGTCGACGACGACACGTTCGAACTGGTCGCGAAAGAACCGACCTTTACCTCCCTGTTTGAGATCCTGTCGCTTTTCATCGTTCCCAGACACATCTGGGAAAGTGTGCCAGTCGCCGAGTGGCGTACTGACCCCGGCGCCACCGGCGCCGATCCTTCACGGGTGGTCGGCACCGGGCCATTCAAGTTCCAGGAGTGGGCGCAAGGGGACAGCGTGACCGTGGTTCGCAATGACGACTATTACGGCAAGGTGCCGTACCTCGACTCCTACGTGCTACGTATCTGGCCCGATCAGACCGCGGTCGTCAACGCGTTGCTGAACGGCGAGATTGACGCAGCGGCGCTCGAGCCAGCGGACGTTGCCGCGGTTGAGGGAACGCCAGGGATCGCGGTCGCACACTATCCAACGCGGAGCTTCACCTATTACGAATTCAACCTCGATTCAGAGGTCACCACGATGTGGCAAGATCCTCGCGTGCGCCAGGCACTGCTTTATGCCCTCGACCGGGAGTCGATCGTCCGGGACATCGAGCTTGGCTACGCCGAGGTGGCGCAGGGCACGCAACCGGTCGTTTCCTATGCCTATGCTCCCGATCTGATTACGACGACCTACGATTTCGATCCGGAGCGGGCCACCGCACTTCTCGCCGAGGCCGGCTGGACCGACACCGATGGTGATGGCATCGTCGATAAGGATGGCGAGGCGCTCTCCTTCGAGTTTCTTTATCCCGCCGGTTCTCCGACCTCGGACCAATTGATGGCCTATATCCAGGATGCCTGGAGCGAGATCGGCGTCGTGGCCACGCCGCGCTCGCTGGAGTTCCCGGCGCTGATCGAGGCCACGACAACCACCCCGACCTTCGAGATCGCCTTGTATGGCTTTAGTTGGGATGCCAGCTTCATCCAGGATGCCATGTTTGGCTGCGAGCAGTATCAGGTCGGTTTCAACGACATGAAGTACTGCAACCCTGAGCTGGACGAGATCAATGCCGAAGCAAAGCGGACCTTTGATGAGGATGCCCGCCGCGAATTACTGATCCAGGCGAGCAACATCGTCAACGACGAGCAGCCGATCGCCGTGCTCCACTTCTCCCAGGCTCATGCGGCCTACAACGACGCGATACAGAACTACTTCCCCAGCACCTGGGGGAACGATCTGACGCGAATCTGGATTCAGCAGTAGGACGTTACCCTCACCCCAACCCCTCTCCCTGTGCGCAGGGAGAGGGGCACGACGTTCGCCGGGGCTCGTTGCCCATCGCCTCCAGTGGATAGGTCATGAGCGGACAGTTCTTGCATCTGAATAACAGTCGCTGGCCGCTTCCCGGTGGAGGCGGAGCATGACGGCGTACATCCTTCGGCGTCTACTCGCGATGATTCCGATTCTGTTCGGGGTCACGTTCTTGACGTTTGCCATGATCAATCTCATCCCCGGCAGCCCGGTGCTGCGCTTGCGTGACAACCCCAAAATCCGGCCCGAAGCCGCCATCGAGCTGGAGCGTCAACTCGGGCTCGACAAACCCTGGCCGGAACGCTACGTCACCTGGCTGGGCGATCTGGCGCACGGTGATCTCGGGGTGTCGCTCTACAACCGCCTGCCGGTCGCCGATCGCATCTGGTCGGTCATCCCGAACACGTTGTTGCTCGCCGTCCTCTCGCTCGTCTTCGCCCTGGTGATCGCCGTCCCGCTGGGGGTCTACGCCGCGGTGAAGCATCGCTCGCTGTTCGACAACATCGCGACCGTCAGCGGTGTGGCCATGTTCGCGATCCCGGATGTCTGGTTGGCGCTCGTCCTCGTCTGGGTATTCGCGCTCAAAGCCAAGGATCTGGGCTTGCCCTCGCTGCCCGTCGGCGGGATGGTCGATCCCCGTGGTGGTGGCGATTTCGGCGACCGGGTGAAACATCTCATCCTGCCCATGGTCGCCCTCTCGCTGGCTCAGATCGGTGGCTGGTCGGCGATCATCCGCTCCTCGATGCTGGAGGTGCTCTCGAACGACTTCGTGCGCACCGCCAAGGCGAAGGGACTGTCGGACCGAGTCGTCTACTACGTCCACGCCTTCAAACCCGCCTTCATCACCCTGCTCACCCTGGTCGGGTTGGCACTGCCCGGACTCATCGGCGGCGCCATCATCATCGAAACCATCTTCGCCTGGCCAGGGATGGGGCGGCTGACGTTCGAGGCGATTGGGCGGCGCGATTACACCATGATCATGGCGACCACGCTGATGTTCGCGGTGCTGACGATGGCCAGCAATTTGCTCACGGACGTGATGTACGTCTCGCTCGATCCGCGCATCCGGCTGGACTAGGGAGCCGCTGCATCATGGCCCGCACCACCACCGGCGAACGCGACCTGAACGTGGACCGGGACGTGCAGCGCGCACGCGACGACACGCCGGCCCTGGCCACGCCGCTACGCCCATCGCCCATACCAGCAACTCCAACGCTCTCCGCCTACGCCGACGCCGAAACGCTCGATGGCGTGCTGGACCGCGCGGCGTTGCGCCGGACACCGGGTCTCTATACCCGCGCCTGGCGGATATTCCGCGCCAACAAAGTTTCCATGACGGCGCTGGTCATCCTCATCGCGATCGTCATCTTCGTCCTTAGCGCCGGGCTGATCTCAACGTATGTGACCGGGTTCACGGCAGCCGAGAACCATCTCAGCGACAAGCTGAAACCCGTCATGACAGATGGCTACATTCTGGGCAGTGATGGCAATGGCCGCGATGTGCTGACCCGCCTCGCCTATGGTGGTCGAGTGTCGCTGATGATCGCAGCCCTCGCCGCGCTGGCGCTCTTTTTCATCGGCGGTCTCGTCGGGCTGATCTCTGGCTATGCCGGCGGAAAGACCGACACGATCCTGATGAGGATCGTCGACGTGCTGCTCTCCATACCCACGCTGCCCCTGTTGATCCTGGTTGCGTCACTGTTTGCACCCGGTCCCGTCGGGCTGGCGTTCTGGATCGCGGTCATCTCCTGGGCCGGCATCGCCCGGCTGTTTCGGGGCGAGACGCTCTCCTTGCGGGGGCGGGATTACGTCGATGCGGCGCGTGCCCTTGGCGCCTCCAATGCCCGGATCGTGATGAAACATATTGTGCCGAATTTAGTGCCGCTGCTGGTGATCTACACCTCGCTCAGCCTCCCCGGCTTGATGTTGGCGGAGACTGGGCTTTCGTTCCTCGGGGTCGGAGTGCAGGTGCCGACACCATCATGGGGCAATATGCTGGGCGATGGCCAGCAATTCTTCCGTACCAATTTCAGTCTGGTGCTGATTCCGGGGCTGATGATCTACATCACTTCGCTGAGCATGTATCTGGTCGGGAATGGCTTGCGCGATGCGTTCGATCCAAAATTGACGCAGTAGACGAAAGGTGGAAGGCGGGGCCTCCCGCCTCCCGCCTCCCGCCTCGCAAAAGGAGAACATCACCGTATGAGCGCAACGACGTTCGCCGTTCTGCCTCGCGCCGAGGTTCCGCGCGAAGAGACGTGGGCGCTGGAGAACGTCTTTCCCACCGACGAAGCCTGGGAAGACGCGCTCGATGCCTGCGCCGAGCGCCTCCACTCCCTCGAACCATTTCGCGGTCACATCGCCGATGGCGCGGCGACTTTGCTGGCCGCGCTGCGCCTCGCTGACGATCTGGCCGAGGACGCCGGCAAAGTCGTCACCTTTGCTCAATTGCGCCGCGCCGAGGACGCCACCAATACCCGTTCCGGCGAAATGGCCGACCGCGCCCTGGGACTGGCCGCGCGCACGGAAGCGGCCGCCTCCTTCCTGGGACCGGAGATCGCCGCCCTCTCCGACGAGACGATTGCCGCCTGGCTCGCGCAGGAGCCGGGTCTGGATCCATATCAGCACGCGCTGACGCGCATCTCCCGGCGACGGGCACATATTCGCTCGGCCGAAGTCGAGGAGATTCTGGCCCAGGCCAGTGAGGTCGCCGCCGCGTCCGAAACGACCCAAAGCGTGCTGGAAGATGGCGAGCTCCCCTTGGGCGAGATCGCCGATGAGGCAGGCCAGACCGTGCGTCTGGCGCAGGGAAATCTGCAACGCTACCTCGATTCCGCCGATCGCCGCGTGCGCCAGGACGCGTGGACGCAATCAGCCGACGCCTATCTCGCCTTCCGCAATACCTTCGCCACCACCCTGGCCGGGGCGGTCAAGCGCGATGTGTTCTACGCCCACGCCCGGGGTTATCGTTCGTCATTGGAGGCGGCGCTGGCGGACGATGACGTGTCTCCGGCGGTTTTCCACAATTTGCTCGACACCGTCTGGCAGAACTTCCCGGTCTGGCATCGCTATTTCGCGGTCCGCCGCCGCTTGCTGGGACTCCCCGCGGGAGAGCTGCACGGCTACGACCTGGAAGCGCCCCTCGTCGAGCAGCCGCCTTTTTCCTGGGACCGCGGGGTGGGGGCCATTCTAGATTCGCTGGCGCCGCTGGGGCCCGAGTATGTCGCGGAGGTACGGAGGGGCATGGCCGAGCGCTGGACCGACCGCGCCGCCAATCTCGGAAAGGGCGGCGGCGCGTTCTCGTCCGGCGCCTACGGCACCGAACCGTTCATCTCCATGACCTGGCAGGACAATCTGAGCAGTGTCTCCACCCTTACTCACGAGATCGGCCATTCCATGCACTCGCTGCTGACCTGGCGCCACCAGCCGGTCACCTACGCCGAATATGGAATGTCGGCGGCGGAAACCGCCTCCAATCTCAATCAAGCGCTGATGGGCGCCTCGCTGCTGGCCGAGCGCGACGACCGTGATTGGACGATCGCGGTGATCGAGGAGCGGATGGCGAATAACATGCGCTACCTCTTCACCATGCCGATCCTGGCTCGCTTCGAGTTGGTCGCGCACGAGCGGGTGGAAGCAGGCGAGGCACTCTCCGCGGCCTGGATGAGCGAGACGCTGCTCGGGTTCTACCGCGAAGGCTACGGATCGGAAGTCGTCATCGACCCGGCGCGCATGGGGATCACCTGGGCCCGTTTTCCGCACCTGTTCATGAACTTCTACGTATTTCAGTACGGGATCGGGATTGCCGCCGCCGCCGCGCTGGCGCAGGCCATCCTCACCGAAGGTGAACCGGCCCGCGAGCGCTACCTCGCCTTTCTGCGAACCGGCGGCTCCATCGACCCGATTGTGGCGCTGAACGCGGCCGGTATCGAAATGTCCTCTCCCGAGCCAATCGAGCGCGCATTTGGCATTTTGAGTGGGTATGTGGATCGGCTGGAGGAGCTGGCCGGCTAGAGCGCGTCGCCGACGGTGCGTCATTCTGAGGCGAAGCCGAAGAATCTCATCTCCAGACGCGAACGTACGCGATGTCCGACAAGATTCCTCCTTCGTCGGAATGGCACGATGCTGAATCGCCGTGCGCCGTCCCGCGCAGCAACCAATTGGTTAGCTCGTGGTCTCCCCCAGCTTCTCCAGGAGCAGTGCCTCGGCCACGATCATCCGTTCCAGCTCGCCCAGATCGAGACTCTCGTTTGCAGCGTGGATCTGCGACTGCTCGTCGCCCGGACCCCAGATGACGAACTCCGCGTCCGGGGCCAGTTTCTGCAGGGTGGTCAGCAGCGGAATGGTGCCGCCGGAACCGGTGATCTTCGGTTCCGTATCGAACGCTTCGGTGGCCGCGGCTTGCGCCGCGGCGAACACCGGACCGTCCGTTTTGCCCATGAAGGCATCCCCGGTATTCACTGGGGCGGCGACGACCTCGACCCCCCATGGCGCCGCGGCGTGCAAATGCTGCATCAGCAGCCGCAGCGAGTCCTCCGGATCGGAGCCCGGCGCGATTCGCATCGAGACACGCGCTTTCGCCTCCGGTATCAGACTGTTCGAGGCGGCCTCGGTCGGGGTCGCATCGAGTCCGATGACCGTCACCGACGGTCGCGCCCAGAGGCGCGTGGCCAGGGTCCCGGTACCCATCAGACCGACGCCGGGGAGCAACCCCGCCGCGTCCCGGTAATCGTCCTCCGGGATACCGCCGCCCTCCCAGTCGAATCGGGTGAGTCCGGGAATCGCGACGTCGCCGTTCTCGTCGAGGAGACTATCGAGGATGCGGATGAGCGCCATCAGGGCGTCCGGCGCGCCGCCGCCGTAGGCCCCGGAGTGCGCCATGCCCTTCAACGTGCGCACGGTGATATCGCAGGCGGCAATACCGCGCAGGGCAGCGGTCAGCTCCGGCTGCCCCCTCTTCATGTTGCCGCCATCATTGATGACGAAGGCATCGCAGCGCACCAGATTGGGATTGGCGGCGATCAGGGTCTCCAGGTTGCTCCCCGTCTCCTCCTCGCCCTCGATGAGCACCTTGACGCCCACCGGCGGTTCGCCACCAAAGAGCCGCAGCGCGGCGGCGATAATCATCACGCCCGATTTGTCGTCGGAGGCGCCGCGGCCGAACATCCGCTCCTCACGGATTTCTGGCTCGAACGGCTCCATCGTCCACCCCTGCTCCATCGGCGCGGGTTGGATGTCATAGTGCGCGTAAAGGAGGACAGTTGGGGCGCCCAGCGGGGCGGGGAGTTCGGCATAGACGGCGGGGTATCCACCCGGCACGTCGAGCAGGCGTGCCCCCGGGACGCCGTAGCGTTCCAGAAGATCGACGACTGCCTGAGCCATCTGCAAAACCGGCTCGGCGGGAAAACCGGGAAAGGCGCATGAGGGGATGCGGACTAGCGCGGCGAGATCTTCCGTCACCTCCGCCATCATTCCCTCGGTGTAGGTGCGGACAGTCTCGACGGGCATGGTGACTCCTTGAAGTGGCGAATCAGGGCTTCGTTAGAGCAGTATGCGGTACCGGCCAATACACGTTAGCGGTAAACGTCAATTGGCGTCTCAATTGGTCCCGCGTCTGGCTGCCGTATCGCGCGCTACACTTCGCGCCAGCGGTGGCTTGGGCAGAAGCCTTCTCGCCGGTGTGACCACAATTCGACAAGCTTTCTGGCACGAAACGTGCACCAGCAGATCTTGGCGAATTGCCATCACATGACGACAGCCACCGAATCCCTCGTTGGCGGAAGGAGAAAAGCGATGCGGCCGTTGCATGAGCGGCTATTGTCAGACGTGTTTCAGGAACAAGCGCGGCGGCTCTCCCGGCGCCGTCTGCTCGCCCAGTCGGCGACAGTGGCCGCCGGTGGCGCGCTGGCGTTCTCGTTCCTGGATGCACCGGGACTCCTTGGGGGGCGGACGGTTTCCGCCCAGACGACATTTGCCGACGATGTCGAAGTGCTGAATTACGCACTGACATTGGAGCATCTGGAGTACGCCTTCTACCGGGACGGCCTCGAGACATTCTCCGATGAGGATTTCGGGGAGAGCCCCTTTGGCGCCCCGATCAGTGAGCGCCTGACCTCGATCCGCGATCACGAGCAGGCCCACGTCGAGACCCTCACCACGGTCATCACCGATCTCGGTGGCGAGCCGGTGGAAGAGGCCGCCTACGACTTCGGCTACACCGATGCCATCTCGTTTCTGGCCGTTGCCCAGGCGTTGGAGAACACCGGCGTTTCGGCGTACGACGGAGCCGGGCAGTTCCTGGAGAACCCCGATCTCCTCACCGCCGCCGGCACCATCGTGGCTGTCGAAGCCCGGCACGCCTCGTACCTCAACTTGCTCAACGGCGTGCTTCCGTTCCCAGCGGCGGTCGAGACCCCCCTGACACCGGACGAAGTTCTGGCGATCGCCGGACCGTTCATCGTGACCGATCCCATCGCCACGCCTGAAGCGTAAGCGGGTTTGCCGCGCAGCGTGCCACTTTGGCCCGAAAAGGAGCAGAAAATGTTGCAACCATTGGACATGTTGACGAAAGCGGGGGCGGTCCGATTGGCCCCAGCCGCTCAGGATACCGCCAGCGATGAGGACATTCTTTCCGTCCTCAACTACGCGCTGACCCTGGAACACCTGGAGAATGCGTTTTACCGGGATGGGTTGGCGAGTTTCACGGTCGATGCCTTCACCGCGCTTGGCTTCCAGCCGTCGGTGGTCGACTACATCGCCGAGATCGGGGCCCACGAGCTGGCCCATGTTGAAACGCTGACCGCGGTCATCACCGATCTGGGCGGCACGCCGGTCGCCGAGGGCATTTACGATTTCACCGCCGCCTATGCGGATGCTACGGCCTTCCTGGCCACGGCGATGGCGCTGGAGAACACCGGCGTCGGCGCGTACACCGGGGCGGCGCAGTACCTGATCGATAATGACGATCTGCTGACCGCGGCGCTGACGATCCACGGTGTCGAGGCGCGCCACGCCGCCTATCTGAACGTCCTGAACGACGAGGATCCGTTCCCGGATGCGTTCGACGAGCCGTTGACTCCGGCCGAGGTGGTCGAGATCGCCGGTCCGTTCATCGTCGATGCCGAGGTGGTGACACCGCTCGCCGCCGGCGGGGTTGGCGGGGACGCCACCCCGATGGCCGAAGACGAGGAAGACGAAGAGGCCGAGGCCACGCCAGCCGCGTAGCCGTATCGCCGTCACCGTCACTCCAACCCGGGCCCCACGATTTCTCGCGGGGCCCGGGTCATTCGTGGTAGTTCTCCGGCAAGAATCTCACGCTGTGGCAGTCGCCATTTCCGCCATCTTCTTGGCAGCTGCCAAGGCTTCCTTCCTTTCCGGGGAGCGAAGATAGTCGTCTCGAACCGCGTCTTTCGCAAACGCAAGGGCAGCCTGAACATCTTCGACAGTGATGTCAGGATAAGCCTCGAAAAACTCATCGAGATCGAAGCTTTCGGAAAACCAGTCCAGGATCAATTCGACGGAAATCCGCGTGCCGCGGACGACTGGCTTGCCGACCAGGATGGCGGGATCGGCATGGATACGTTGCGTGTCATGGGCGGACTTGAGCGCCATGGAATACCTCCTCAACCGTATCTCTCTCCAAGTTTGCCATGAACGGCTCCATGGTCAGCCGCTCAGAGCGTCAATGTCGTCGAGAAAATGCCTCTCCAGATCCGGGAAGCGCTCCAGCACCAGGAGGCGGCCTGGGCCCACGTCGCCCTTGATCTCCTGCTCCTCCAGCCGCCAGGTGGCGTGATGCGGGATGTAGACCGCGTTCAGCCCGGCGGCTAACGAGGCGTTGACGTCCGACTTGGGCGAGTTGCCGATCATCCAGCTCCGCGCCGGCTCGAGCTCCAGACGTGCCACCAGCGTCCGGTAGGCGGCGGGATCTTTCTCGGGGACGACCGCGGCATGCCGGAAGTAGCCGCCCAACCCGGAGCGGTCGATTTTCAACCGCTGCTCCTCCGGATGGCCCTTCGTCATCAGGGTCAGATCGTGGCGCGGCGCGAGACGGGCGAGCGTCGCCTCCACCCCCGCGATCAGCTCGATCGGCTGAGACAGAATGCGTTCACCGAACGCCATCACCGTCCGCAGATCGTCGTCGGCGATATGTTTCTCGGCGAGGTGCTCGTAACAGAGACGTAGGTTGCGCGTGAACGCGGCCGATCCGTAGCCACCGGCGCCGGCGTTCGCCAGCTCGATCTCGTCGAGCACGGCGCGCGCTTCTTCCCGGGTCAGCGTCGAGTGATCGAGGAAATCGAGGAAATCCTCGATGGCGTGCTCGAAATGGACGTTGTTCTCCCAGAGGGTGTCGTCCGCATCGAAGATGAGATGCTGGTGCTGTCCGTCAATGCTCATGCGGAAAAGTGTATCCGCGGGCCGACGACATTATCGCAACAGGGACCGGCAAACCCGACTGACGCAGTAGTGGCGTCCTCCACAGCAATCCTCGTCGCGGGTGCAGGCTCCCCCCTGGTAGCGGCAGCAGTTCAACGCGCCATCGTAGCGAAACCCATTGTCCGCGCAGTAGACGGCCTGCCGGGCCTGGCGCGACCGTCTCCTGCGCGTGGTCGTCACGGTGTGATGCAGACACTGGCTGGTAACGCGACACGCGCCGCCCAGCGGCGTTGCCGAGCGGCGCGCCGCGACGCTGTCGCCACGCACGAGTGAGAGCATGGTGGCGGCCAGGGCGGGCAGGCCTCCCCGCAACAATCCACGTCGGGAGGTGTGTCCCGCGACCACCCGCACCATGATGTCGAAGCGTTGCCCCTGCATGGCGATCCTCGCGTGATACCGTCAGCCGCGCACCGTACGCGGCGGCGCCAAGCCCCCACAATGATCCTGGATCAGGCGCAATAGTTGTCCCACGTGCAATAGCCCGACACACAACTCGGGCACGAGTTCCCCGCACCGCAGTACCGTGGGCAGACATCGCCGGGGACGCCAAAGCCGGTGCATGCGTATTGCGTGATGCAGACGCCGCTGCTATCGGCATTGAGACAGCAGACGAGCCCCCAGTCGCACGGATTGTCGTCGTATGTCCCCTGCCAACAAGCACACCCTTCGCCCGTACAGCCATTCCAGGTGCCATAGTCACCACCGCCGCCGGCGATATTGCCGGAGCCACCGCCAGCATCGGCGATCGCCATGCCGCCATCGGCGGAGGCGGAGATGTTCGTCGAATTCGACACGGAGCCACCCGAAACCTGCACGCCCCCTTGGGTATTGCCAACGCTGATCACGTTGCCCGTGTTACCGCCGCTGTTGACATCGCCAATGAAGACCGTGCCGCCGTCCGCGCTCGCGGTCGCGAAGCCGCCGTTTCCGGCGCTCGCCGAGAAATCGTCCGACGGACCGCAGAAACCACCAAGGCAGCTGCTGTAGCCGCAGCAGCCATTGTCGTTGCCGCAGCGGCCGCCCTGGTACGCGCAGCAGTTCAAGTCGCCGTCGTAGTCGAAGCCGTTCCAGGCGCAGACCAGCGCCGTATCGGCCGCCAGGCACTGGTCATCGTGCCGGCAGGGATCTCCGGGGCCGGCGGTGCCGCGGCGTGCGGCCACTTCCGACCGGCCGCGCTGCAAACCCAGCAACAATGCCCCACCGCCGAGCAATCCGCGCAGAACTCGCCGCCGTGACCGCTGTCCGCCCCACGCCCGGACCCAGGTGTCAAATTGATGGTCGTCCACGAGGTACCCCCTCTTCGAACTGGCACTCCGCGTGTCGTGTCTTGTCCAGAATGTCGCCATTGGCAACGAGCGACGAGCTACGACCAGGCAATGGCCACGTCGACGAGTGTCGACTCGGTCGCCCCGTCAGCCAGGTAGCTCGCGGCCCAGACGGGCAGCCGGCGGTCGACCTCACCCAGGATCGAGCCACCATCGGCACAGGAGTAGTGAACGGCCTCACCGGCCAGGACGACGTCGATTTCGGACAAGAGGGTGCAGCGCTCGCCATTGGCAAGCTCGATCCCCCACGGGAGAGCCCAGGGATCGATCGCGTCGGGATCGATGGCCATCTCCTTTTCGCGCGTCAACGGTTCATCCAACGTCAGCATGACGACGTCGGTGGCGAAGGGTGAAGCGAAGCAGGCGAGTTGGCCAGGCTCATCGGCCGGTGCATAGGGACTCTCGAAGCACGGATCATACAGTTGGCCGTCATCGCCCTGGCAATCCCAGGCGTCCGCCCGGCCAGTGGCCATGATCGAAGAAAAACCGCACACCCCGGACACGTCACCGGTCGTGGCCAGATCGGCATCCAGGCCATCGCGCCCGAAGGGGAGGACGAGCCGGACGTCGGTTCTGGCCAATGTCGCCGAGGTTGACGCAATTTCCGCTTCCGGGGTCGAATCCTGGGCGATGGCCGCCAGTGGCGCCATCGAACCGAGTGGAATGAGCGCGCCGAGCGCGACAATTCCACCGAGCAGCACGAGCAGACGACGCATCATGGGTCCCTCCTCATACACGGAAAACCGTCCCAAACCTATACACGAGGTCCGATTCACCCCGCGCACTATACGGGACGAAAAACGCAATAGATAGCACTCGATAGTGCCCGCGGCGCGCTCCATTTGGCCCGTCTTAAGAGATCAATGGATACGGAACACTCGTCGCGCCCGGTGCTATGGCGAAGCGTCGATCCAGACCGGGTTGGTCCAGGCCTTGCGCCCGGCGTCATCGCGCACTAGCACCCGCGCCCAGGGGCTGGTCCACTCGCTCAGGTCGAACTCCATCTCGGTGATTCCCTGTTCGCCGGCAACGGTGTACTTGGCCGGACCGCCCAGGAGAAAGATGCGGTTGGCCGGAGAGCAGCGAATGGCGAGCCGCTGGCCCGGTTCGATGACCAGATCGTGGATGACCGGGCCGGTACTGGAGTAGTAGTCGCCTGCTTTCAGCGCGGTGAGCAGCGAGTCCGGATCGAGGGTCTCGCTCTTGACCAT
>JACCXM010000281.1 GCA_013697005.1 Chloroflexia bacterium
TTCTCGGACTCGGCGGTGGCACCGCATGGTTTGGTGACGATGCGCAACAGGCGGAAGGAAAGCGGATTCTGGGTATTCCTCAAGTCCGAACCGCCCGCTCTGTTGTCGTGCTCGGTTATCCGACGACGACCAAAGATCACCGTCCGAATCCGGCGACGGCGGGACGCCGGCCGCTGGCGGATTTGGTCAGTTACGACCGTCAAGGAGAACACGCGACATCCTGACAGGCATCGCCGCGAGCCGTGGCATGGCGCTTGCGATACCCATCACTGTCGACGTTGGCCAGGTTGGCCGCGACACGACACGGTTCGTGCCGGAAAAACGTCGACAGGACTCCGAGGAGATTCATCGTGGGTATGGCATATCAAGCTGCAGCCATTGAAAATGGCGCCGAGGTGTTTGGCGCCGATGGCGAAAAAGTGGGCAGCGTCGCCGCGGTTTACCCCGGGTACATCGTCGTCGAGAAGGGGATGTTCTTCCCGACCGACTACTACATCCCCATGAGCGCTATCGCGAGCGCCGATGGAGGACAGGTGTATCTCAACGTGGCTAAGGAGGCGGCATTGCAAAGCGGTTGGGACGCACAGCCGGGCGATCTCGAGACCGCGACATTCGATTCCACGATGAGGACCGGCACCGTCGAGATGCCGATGGACACGGCCGCGGTCAGTGCCACGCGGATGGCTGATGAAGAGATCCGCATCCCTGTTATGGAAGAGGAGCTGACGGCAAGCGTCCGCTCCCAGGAAGCCGGCGCCGTGCGCATCGAGAAGGACGTCATCACCGAGCAGCGAACGCTCGACGTTCCGGTCACCGAAGAGCGCATCCGCGTCGAACGGCGCGTGGTTGACCGTGCGGTCAACGTCGACGACGCCGAGGCCTTCACCGACACCGTGATCGAGGTTCCGCTGCGGACCGAGGTCGTCGACATCCAGAAGCAGGCGCGAGTCACCGGTGAGGTCGTGCTCAGCAAGGAAGCCGTCGAGCGGACCGAGCGTGTTACCGACACCGTACGCAGGGAAGAAGTGTTCGTCGACGAGAGCGAAGTTGTCGATGCGACGACGATCGAGGACAGCGAGCGTCGCTAAACCCGAACGCGTATGATTTCAGGCCGCGAGTGCGGCCCGATAGAGGATGTTCCGCCCCGATCGCGCGCTGGCCGCGATCGGGGCGGAACGCAATTGGCGGGGAAGGAGACGACGATGGCCGAACTGAAAGATCTCCCAACAACCGACGACGAGTGGCGGCAGCGATTGACACCAGAGCAGTTCTCGGTGCTGCGCAAACATGGAACGGAACGAGCGTTCAGCGGACCCTACCTCGACGTCAAGGAAGACGGCACCTATCGCTGCGCCGGTTGCGGCAATCCCCTTTTCGCGAGTGGCACGAAATTCGAATCGGGCACGGGTTGGCCGAGTTTCACCGACGCCTTGCCCGGTGCGGTGACCCAAATCGAGGACCGCTCCTACGGTATGGTGCGCACCGAGGTGCAGTGCGCGCGTTGCGGCGGTCATCTAGGCCATGTCTTCCCGGACGGACCGCATGAAGCCGGAGGATTACGCTACTGCATGAATGGATGCGCACTCGATCTGGAACAGCGGGAAGGTTGACCGGAAACTCGCAAGTTTATTTACAAGCCCACTCGTTCTTGCGGCCTTCGCTCCACATCCAGGCGGTAGCCAACGCCTGCGCCTCTGGATCGAAGATGTTCTGGTTCCCGTAGGGGGTCGTGTTCCAGGTCGACTTGAGAAATTGAAATAGGCCATAGTAGGGTCCACTCCGGTTCACCGCGCACGGGTCGAGCGCCGATTCGCAACGCGCCACGCGTTCCATGTCGTTCGTCGACTGTCCATACCGCTTCGCCGCCTTGGCAATGAATCCGAGAATCTGTTGCTCGCTGTGTTGCGCGGTGCAACCCGATCCGTTGGACTTCCCTTTCTTCTTGCGTTTTTTCTTCTTTTTGGCCGCGCTGTTTGCACTGGGAAAAGCGGCGATCGCCATCCCGGAAACCAAACCGGGAATGGCGCGTCGCGATTTCGCCGTCGCCAGTGCGCGCAGTGCGGCGTCGATAACGTTGGAAGTCATGCAGCCTACCTCTCGCGGCAAGGGCGCTCCCCTGGAAAGGGAGAGTCACCACAATGCTGAATCGGCCGCGGGGCGTCACCAGAGTATACGTCCGCAGGCGGATTACAGCTCCAACACCATCGGCAGAATCAGCGGGCGTTGCTTCGTCTTGCGAAACAACGAGCGCGCGGTGATCCCCTTGGCCTGCGAGACGAGATACCCAACCTCCGGTTCTCCCTCAGGCCGGCGTTCCAGCCACCGCTTCAGCTCCTGTTCCGCCTGGCGGATCGGCCCGGTGAGACTCTCCATGCTGAGTCCTTTGGTCACAAACTCGGGACCGGCGATAAGCTTGCCATTCTCGGCGTCGACGATGATGGTGATGGTCACCAAACCGTCGTCGGCGAGATCGTCCCGCGTGCGCAAGCGAACCTTCCCCGGCTCGAAATCGCCGAGACGATCGACAAAGACGGAACCGGCCTGGGCACGGCCGCGGACGGCTCCCCTGCCCCCTTCAAAATCGACGATGCTGCCGATCTCGGTCATGAGCACCCGGTCTTCCGGAATCCCCACGGACTTGGCGAGATCGCGGTAGAGCGCCATGTGGCGGTACTCACCGTGAATCGGCACCGCGTACTGCGGACGCACCATTTCGAGCATGTCGCGCAATTCTTCCCGCGCCGCGTGCCCGGAGACATGAACACGACCTTCGGTGGAGCTGAACACGACGTTGGCGCCGCGGCGGAACAGATTGTCGATCGTCTCGGAGACGGTTTCTTCGTTGCCAGGCACCGGAGTCGCGGAGATGAGCACGACGTCCTTTGCCCCGATGTGAATCTTTTGATGCTCATCGGCGGCGATGCGGGCGAGGGCGGCGGCCGCTTCGCCCTGACTGCCGGTGACGACCAGCACCCGCCGCTCGGGAGACAGTTTCAACACCTCGTTCAGTGGCAGCAGCACGTCGTCCGGTGGGTCGAGGTACCCGAGCTGGATCGCGGTACGGACATTTTGCTCCATCGACCGTCCTGCGACGGCCACCTTTTTGCCATACTTGGCCGCGGCTTCCAGCACCATGTAGACGCGGCTGATGTTGGACGCGAACGTCGCGACCAGGGTTTGCCCTTTGGAATCGCGAATGACCCGGTCGAGTGTTTCCATCACCACTTGCTCGGACGGGGTGCGGCCGGGAGTCTCGATCCGCGTCGTGTCGGAGAAAAGGGCGAGGACGCCGTCGTCACCCAGACGCCGTAAGCGCTCAACGTCGGTCGGCGCCCCCATCACGGGCGTCGGATCGAGCTTGAAGTCACCGGTATCGATGATCGTCCCGGCGGGTGAATGAACGGCGATCGCGTATGAGGCGGGGATGGTGTGGGTGACATTGATGAATTCGAGATCGAGCTCCCCCAGCCGAACGTGGTCGCCTGGTTCGACGGGATGGAGATCGACTTTGTCTTCGAGCCGTGCCTCGCGCAACTTGTTCTCCGCAAAACCGAGCGCAAGCGGCGAGCCGTAGACGGGTATCTTGCCGATTCCCTCGAGTTGGGGAATAACGTAGGGGAGTGCGCCAATATGATCTTCGTGACCGTGGGTAATGGCGATGCCACGAAGTTTCGATAGGCGGTTCTTAACATAGCGGATGTCGGGAATGATCAGATCGATTCCGCGCTCCCACTCCTCGGGAAACTTGCCGCCGGCGTCGATGACGATCAGATCGTTGCCGTACTCGACGACCAGCATGCTCTTTCCGATCTCGCCGGTCCCTCCCAGCGGGATCACCCGCAAGCGGCCCTCGGCGACGTCGCCCCCGGTCAGACGCGATCCGTCGCGTTCGCTGCGCGGATGCTGCGGCGCCGAGGGGGTATGAACCGAGCGCCCGGTGCGGGAGCGGGATGACCCCTGGGAATCCCGCTGCGGGCGCCGGCCCGGTTTCGGCCGCGGCGGACGTTGGCCGGGTGTGCGCGCAGAGCCGGACTGGTTATCAGGGTCCGCATTCTTGTCGCGACCCGAGGAATCTCTCGCGAGGGCTCTCGGCGAGCGCCGGTCGCGAGGTTCGAGCGTTTTTCGTGAATTCGTCACATACGACCTTTCCGTTGGCGCTGAGTGGTTTTGTCTCCCTCGCGCGCCTGTCCAACTGTCTGCTCGTGGCCAAAAATGGGGTCGGGCCGGGTGTGCGGCGGTATGGCCGGCTCGACATGAACGATCGTTTTCGTCTCCGGGCCGGCCTCGTCGCGAATCGCAACTTCGACCCCGGTCGCCAGTTCGTGCGCATCCCTGACGGTAAACTCCGGGTTGACGGTGATGTGCACCTCAACCCAGTTGCGGCCACCTGAAGAGCGCACGCGCAGATTGTGCGCGGTGATGACCCCTGGCGCCGCCAAAATCGTCCCTAGCAGCGCCCTGGGCTCCACGTCCGTGGCGGCGTCGGTGAGCACCAGTGACGCATCACGCAAGATGCCCCAGGCGGCCCAGGCGATCATCGCGGCGACGACCAATGAAACGACGGCGTCGGCGCCCCGCACTCCCATTCGCTCGCTAACCAGCCCGAGGATAACCGCTCCCGAGACCAGTACATCCGATCCAGTATGGCGTGCGTCAGCTTCAAGCAGATCGCTGCGCAGGCGACGCGCGCTGCGGCGCTCCCAGATCGTCACACCACCATTGACCGCCATCGTACCCAGCATGACTCCGAATGAAAGACTCGTTACGTGCGGAGTTGCTCCGGTCTGCCAGCGCGCGATGGCCGATTGCACGATCTCGAGCACGCCGACCGCCATCAGGGCGCCAATCGCCATCGACGCCAGTGTTTCGTAGCGGCCGTGACCGAAGTGATGCTCGCGGTCCGGGGGACGCGCCGCCACCGCGATACCCGTCAGTCCTACCACATTGGCGAGGGCGTCGAGCAGGGAGTGAAAGCCATCGGCGGTCATCGCCACGGAGCCACTGAAGGTCCCGTAACCGAGTTTCGCCGCCGCGACGATGAGGTTGAGGACGAGTACCAGCGACAGAATGCGACGGATTTCGCCACTGCGCCCCGACGGCTCGCGGCGTAACTCGGCCGCGTCACCCAAGGTTCTCGTTCTCGCCGCGGGTTTGGAAACCATTGGCGTTTCGGAAGTCGTCGGCATCACCCCATAAGTGTAGTCCTGCAACACGTCACGTTCGGTGCGCGCTCACCGCGT
The DNA here is from genome assembly GCA_013697005.1 of Chloroflexia bacterium. Taxonomy (GTDB): domain Bacteria; phylum Chloroflexota; class Chloroflexia; order Thermomicrobiales; family UBA6265; genus JACCXM01. Next base: position 5,241 of record JACCXM010000281.1, read on the forward strand.
TGCCAGTCATGTTCTGCCCACCTGACGCGTCCAGCGGCCAGTTACCAGACGCCGGTGAGCCAGCGCAGCGCGAGCGCGGCCACCATGACCAGCACGGCCAATGCAATGCAGCCAATACCCAGCACAGTGCCGGTACCCACCGTCGCGGGCGGCTCGGTGCCGGGTGACGACCGTGCCGCACTCGGCGTCGGATCATGATTGTCCGTGTCTGGGGTTTCTCGCTCAGCCACTGCTTGCATGATGGCACCGGGTTATCACGGTTCGACGGCCAATGGACCAGTTGGGACGGTCGGTCCGAACAGGAAGAAGGTATCGAAGAGCCAGGCGCCGTCCTCGAAGGCGAAATCGACCCGTTGTGGCAGGGCATCCTCACCCAGGCGGACCTCCACATACGCCCAGGCATGATCCGGGTCAATCAAGTTCACCGGACCGATCCGCTCAAAAGCAAGCGGGGTCGCCATGAAGAGGCGGAGCTGCCGGGCAAACTCCTCGAACGGTCCGACGAACGAGATTTCATCGATAACGCGAAGACTGTGCAACGCGAGGAAGCGCGTCGGGTCGCCGGTCGCCCAGCATCCGTTGGCCTGGCGCAGCAAGCTGTCGATTGCCTCCTCCGCGTCGGCCCCCTCGCTCAGTCCCTCCTGGGCGGCGACACCGGTGACGGGAGTGACCTCGGCCACGGGAGTCGCCAAGACCAGATCGCTTCCGAAGCCTTCACTCAATGGTCTCGGCGCGGTCGCACAGGCTTCGAAACCGCCTAGCGAGCGCGTCGTGAGCAATGTCAGCCGCTCGGTGCAGGCGTCGATGATGGGGGTGAGCGTGAGGGTGTCGTCGGTTTGCCGCCAGGCATACGTCGCCGGCTCGCCGCCATCTCCGGCGATCTCGCAGCCGACGATGCCGCTCCACTCGTTGAAGGACAGGGTTGCCTCGCCGGCCTCGAAAGTGCCGCTGACAACCTCACCCACGTCCTGACGGGACAGGCTGTAGGTGCCGTCACCGCTGAAGGTGATGTTCCAGAGACCGGCCAAAGCGGGCCCCCCCGCCAGATTCGGCGGGATATCGCCACGGGTGATTGTCACCGTGAAGACACCACGCAGCGGCTGCGTGGTGGGCTCGTCCTGAAACAGCGCCAGAGCCGGGAGTGCCAGCGCCACCAGTGAAAGCAGCGCGAGGATTGCGGCGGCAATCGTCGCGCCCGGCCAGCGTGGCGCGAGACGGTTGGGAAACGGCATGATCGACTGCTCCTGGTGGTAGCGCTGGCCCTGCGCCGCCGGTGCGTGACGACGCACGGCGCGGACAAACGATGCGAACAGGGTGATTAGACGGCAGCGACTCCCTGTTCGGCAAGCATCACCAGTACATTTGGCCGGAAGCGTATGCGCCGACCGTGGTACGCTCAGGGGAAAGTCAAGGGACGGCTCGCCACCTTTGTGTCACCCGGGGGACTTCATGACCGTTGGCCGATCTGGCTCGTTGCGCAGGCGACGCCACCGTGTTTCTGGCACGAACGGCGCCGCGCGCTCGTTTGCGCTTCGGGCGCTCGCCGCGCTCCTGTTCAGTATGATCCCGCCGCTGGCAACCCAGGCGGAAGAGGGCGGCGAAGCCATTCCAATCGGCGATTTCCGGCTTCTGGAACCGGTCGAAAACATGCTGAGCGCCGGCTCCTGGGTGATGGCGACCGGCCAAGATCCACGTCTGATGGACATTCCCACCGGCGGCAGCGCGCGCGATGTTGACTGGACTGGTTACGGTGTAGTGCCAGGCGGCAATGGCGCCCGCTCAGGGAACTATCAGCCGCAGGTGCCGTTCCGGTCGGCGGCCCCAGCCTTCAGCCGCAACCAGATCGTGTCGCGTCAACTCGGGCTCTTTCCCCTCAACACCGAGCCACACCTTGCCGTCAACCCGCTCGATCCCGAGCATATTGTGTTGGGGGTCATCGATTACAACTTCCCGGCGATGTCGACCTACGTCAGTTTCGACGGGGGCGAAACCTGGGAGGGTCCCAACCAGCTCCGCTATTTCCAGGAGGATTTCGGCGCCGCCGGTGATCCGGTGCTGGCTTTCGACCGCGACGGCAATGTTTTCATGGTTTCCATCTCGCTCGGGTTCGAGGAGTTCCGCCTGGGCACCCTGGTTTCCTCGACCGAGATTTCCAGCATCGTGATCTCCAAATCCGACGATGATGGGTTGAGCTGGGGCGACGCGGTGTCCACCGCGCGCTCGACTATCGAGACGACCTCATCGGTTGACGAAACGGGCCGGGAACGCGGCGAGCTGGCGGCTGACTTTCTCGACAAACCGTGGATCGCGATCGGACCGGACCCCGCTGACCCGGAGCGGGACATCATCTACGTCGTGTACACCGAATTCAAGACGAGATACACCACGCTCTATGCTGACGAGTTACCGTTCCTCACCTCGCCGGTGACGGAGACGACGATCCGTCTCGTGCGCTCCACCGACGGCGGCGCGACCTGGAGCGACCCGATCGGGGTCAGTCCGACGGTGTTTCAGGCAGAAGGCGCCAGCGAAGAAGGGGAAGCGGGAGCGTCCGCCTCCGGCGCAATGACCGACGACGGCGAGATCAGCCCGCGCGCCCAGGAGGAGGGTGTGGCTGCCGGCAACGAAGCCGACCAGACGGTGCAAGGTCCCCAACCCGCGGTGATGCCAGACGGTACCGTGGTCGTCGCCTATCTCGATACCACCCTCGATGGCGTGCAGGAGGGTCTGGCAAGAATCATGGTGACGCTCTCCGCTGATGCGGGGCGAACCTTTGCCGAGCCGGTGCAGGCGGGCGTCTTTCGCGAGATCCACTTCCGACCCCGCAACTCATTTTTCCGCTGGTGGGGCGCCGCCTTCCCCCAGCTTTCAGTTGGGGCAAACAACGAAATCTACGTGGCGGTGACGGCAAAGCCAGGCGACAAGCCGACCGACGACGGCGATATCTATCTTCTGCGCTCGCTGGACAAGGGTGAAAACTGGGACGAGCCGCTGCGCCTCAATGCCGATGATACCGACCGCATCCAGTTCTTCCCCGCCATCGATGTGGCCCCTGATGGAACCGTACACGCGATGTGGGGCGACATGCGTGACGATCCGCAAGAGGCCCGCTTCCACATCTACTACACCGAGTCCGAGGATCAGGGGGCGACGTGGGGCTTCGTCGATGAGCAAATCGGACTCAATACCCCGGACACGCGGGTGACGGATTTTCCGTCCAACTCGCTGCGCGGGTTTCCCGGCGGACGCTTCCTGGGCGATTATTTCGCGATCGCCGCCGCCGAAGACGATGTCTACCTCGTCTGGGCCGACACCCGGTTGGGCGAATATGGTGGGCCGAACCAACAGGTCGGGTTTGCTCGCAAGCGTTCGGTCGAGCCACCCTCGCTGTTCCTCAACCCACCCAACGGCGATGCCGGGCGCGACGTCGCGATCCAGGGATTCGGCTTCCAACCGGATTCCGACATCACGATCGATGTGGGCGGCATCACCATTACCAACCTGCTCTCCAATGACCGTGGTGAATTCCAGACCAATGTCTACATGCCAGTGACCGGCGAAGGCGCGCGCAATGTGACCGCGTACGACGAAACCGGCAATGTGGCGTCCGCGTCATTTTTCACCGAGTTCGGGTTTGATTCAATCGCACGCGAGCTCGGGGACCTTCGCGAAGATCTCGGACCCGGTGCGGCTACGCCCGTGGCGGAGACGAACGATCTCCCCTAAGAGCGCGCGGGAAGCTTGCCGCGCCGCCGGAGGACAATCCATGGCGAAATCGAATTCCTGGCGTGCTGCCGCCCCGCTGTCGAGCACGGTTTCGCGGAGACACCTGGTCCAGGGCGCCGCCGCGCTCGGTTTCGCCGCGACTGCCGGCGGCGTCGGCGTGCGCGCCGCATTGGCGCGCGCCGCTGCCCAGGAAACGGTCATCGGTCCCGCTGCGGAGCGGCTGATCTTCTCGTCGTTCAATGTCGATCAAGCGCCGCTCGAGATCCAACAAGACAACATGGACCTCTACCTCTTCGGGCTCAAGGCCGCCGGCGCCGAAGAGCTGGTTGATGCCGAGGGGGTGCGCACCATTCGCGCGCCGGCCTCGACCCTCTCGATGATCCTCAATCCGGCGCCCGCGCGTGAGGGCGAGCTCAATCCGTTCGCGATTCGTGAAATCCGCCAAGCGGTGCAATATCTCGTCGACCGCGAGTTCATCGCCGGCGACATCTACGGCGGCCGCGCGGTGCCGATGATCAGCCACGTCAGCCCCCTGGATTATGACGAGTTGACCGTCTTCGAGACGGTGCGCCGCTCGGGTATTCGCTTTGATCCCGAATTCGCCAATTCCCTCATTGCAGAGCAGATGCAGTCCGCCGGGGCAACGCTCGACAATGGCTCCTGGGCGTTCGGGGGCCGGCCGGTGATGCTCAAGATCATCGTCCGGGTCGAGGACGAGCGACGCGAAATCGGCGATCTCTTCCGGGCGGCGCTCGAAGGCGCCGGATTTCAGGTGCAACCGGTCTACCAGCCGTTCGGCCCGGCGACGCAGGCGGTTTATGCCAGCGATCCAATCACCTTCCAGTGGCACGCCTACACCGAGGGATGGAGTCGCTCATCACCCGACCGGTACGACTTCGGCACGATCAATCAGATGATCGCGCCGTGGCTCGGAAACATGCCCGGATGGCTGGAAACCGGGTTCTGGCAGTACGAGAACGAAGAGATCGATCGCATCGGGCAGCAGTTGTATCGCGGTGAGTTCGCCAGCAAGGACGAACGTGACGACATCTACCGGGAGATGACCTCCCTTGGGCTCGGGGAAAGCGTCCGCCTCTGGCTAGCGACCGCGCTGCAAAGCTTTCCGGCCCGCGAAGAACTGGAGAATCTGAATATCGATATCGTCGGCGGTCCGAAATCGGCGCTCAGTTTGCGCGAGGCCAGCGTTGCCGGTTCGGACGAAATCCGGGTTGGGAATCTCTGGGTCTGGACCGATCGTACGATCTGGAATCCGGTCGGCGGGTTTGGCGATGCCTACTCGAGCGATATCTACAAGAATCTCGTCGATGCCCCGATCGTCAATCATCCCTTCAGCGGTCTCCCCATCCCCTTCCGAGCGACGTTCGAGACGGAAACCGCTGGTCCCGATGGCACTCTCGAGGTTCCTGAAGATGCACTGCTCTGGGATGCCGTCGCCAAGACGTGGTCCCCCGTCGGCGCCGGGGTGAGCGCGATCAGCAAAGTGACCTACGACTACAGCCTGTACTTTCAAGCGCCGTTTCACCATGGCGCGCAAATCACCCCGGCCGATCTGATCTATTCGATCGCACAGTCCTGGGAGCTGGCGTACGACGAAAACCGCATTCAGATCGAAACGGCGCTGGGCGTGACCTCCCGCCCCTTCCTCGAGACCTTTCGCGGTTTCCGCTTGCTGGAAGACAATCGCCTCGAGACCTACGTCGATTTCTGGCACTTCGAGCCGGGGTACATCGCGTCGTATGCGACCGCGGGCGGTCTCGGCACGCCGTGGGAGCTGCTCTATGCCATGGACGACGTCGTCTTTTCTGAACGGCGCGGCGCGTACTCGGATACCGCCGCAGCCCGCTTCAGTGTGCCCTGGCTCAGTCTCGTCACCGAAACCGACGCCCGGCTCGTGATCCGCACGTTGCGCCGCCTGCAAGGCGACGGGACGTTCCCGGAAGCGATATTCAATCTGAATGGGCGCAATCTGGTGACGGTCGACGAGGCCAACGCGCGATACCAAGCCTCTATGGACTGGTTCGATCAAACAAACCTGCTCGTGATTTCGAATGGTCCCTTTTTCCTCTCTCGCTACGACCCACCGGCGCAGTTCGCCCAGGTTGACGCCTTCCGCGCCGAAGGCTACCCATTCAGACCGGGCGACTGGGAGTTCGGCGAACCGCCGGTGCTGTCGCTCAGCGTCGAGCCTCCGCCGCCGGCGCAGTTGGGCGAGGCGATTTCCGTTCCTGTCACCGTGGAGGGACCGGGAGCGCGTTCCGTCCGTTACGCGCTGATCGACCCCAGCGCGGCCGATGCCGAGATGGCCATCGTCGCCACCGGCGAGGCCACCGGCGAAGATGGTGCATTCACCATCGAGATCGGGGCGGATGTTACGGGAGCTCTCTTTCCGAGCATCTATCAGCTCTTTTTGCTTGCCTCAAGCGATCAGCTCGCCCGGGTCGCGGAGCGTGTCGTCGACCTACCGATCGGGGTTTAGCGAAGGCGGCGTTTGCTCGTGGCCGCGACCGTCCGCCAACTCGCCTTCCGCGCGGTATCGCTGTTTGCGGTGCTGATTGCGGTGCTTCTGCTGCTCGTCGTGCTTCTGGGAGCGACCGGGTTCTCGGATAACTTGCTGCGCGCGCTTGTGGGCGAAGACGTACGCGGGATGCGGCAGGCGCTTTCGCAAACCATTCGCGACCCGGCCGAGCTGGAGCGCACAGTCACCGCCCGACAGACCGAACTCGAGTCATTTTATGGGCTTGACCAGCCGTGGTACGCCAGACTCCCCGCCGCGGTGGGTCGTGTGCTGTTGCTCGATCTCGGAGAGTCGCGTTCGCTGCGTACGGCCGCTGGGTCGAGCGACATTGGCGACATCGTGCGCGAACGGTTGCCGAATACCGTGTTGTTGTTGACGACAGCATTCCTGATCAATGCTGCCCTGGGTCTCGTGATTGGCGCTAGGATGGCGACGCGGGTAGGTTCGCCGATCGACCGGGTGGTCGCCTATTTCGCGGCGATTTCGTTCGCCGTGCCCGCGTGGTGGCTGGGCATCCTGTTCATCATTCTGTTTGCGTTCCAACTCGACTGGCTGCCGTCGGGTGGGATGTTTTCGGCTCCTCCGCCGCAAGGCGCCTTGCCGCGCTTGCTCGATCAGATCAAGCATGCCGTGCTGCCGGTCATAACACTTGTCACGGTGAGTATCGGGCCGTCCATCTACAGCGTGCGGACCATGACGATGACCGTGGCCCAAGAGGATCACGTCACGCTCGCCCGCGCTAAAGGTCTGCCGGAGAGTCAGGTATCGCGCCGCCACATTCTGCGCGTCGCCGCGCCGCCGATCGTGACCGGTTTGGTCCTGGGGTTGGCAGGGTCACTTTCCGGTTCGATTCTGGTCGAAACGATTTTCAACTGGCAGGGGATGGGTCTGCTCTACTTCCAGGCGATTGGCGCAGTCGATGAGGCGGTCGTCGTGGCGCTGACTTTTATCTTCACCCTGCTCTACGTCGTGCTGCGATTTTTGCTCGACGTGCTGTACACCTTGCTCGATCCTCGCGTGCGCTACGGCTGACGCACGGTGACCGACGAGACCAACCCGGAACCACCTCACATTGCTCCCGCTGTGCCGATGCAGCCGCCTCCGGTCATCGTGGTCGATCGCCCCGGTGAGGAGATGAAAGCGGGAGCGGCCGACCTGGATGCGGGCGAGGAGTCCGCTCAGGTCAGCGCGCTGCGGCTGTTCGTCACGAGTGGCAGCGGCCGTGCCGGTCTGACGCTGTTCGCGATCATGCTGCTGATCTCGCTGTGGGTGCTCGTCACCTACCCGCTCGATTTTGGTTCAGCCCGCTGGAGCAGTCCCGCCTACTGGGCGAACAACCCGCGCAACGCGCCTCCGATCTGGGCGGCAACGCTCAGCGGTCAGGCCGGCTTCCCCCAAACATCCATCGAGCTCGCTCAGCCCGTTGAAACGACGACGATTCCGGCCGGCGAAGTGCGCCGCTACCAGGCGCCGATCGCCTTCAACTCAAGCGAAGCGCCGACCGCGCTGATTCTCACCCTCAACGGGGTGTCGTTCACCGGCCGCGCTCCATCCATTCTGGTGAGTTTGAACAGGCCCGACGGTGGTCAAATCCGGCTCACCAGCGTTCCCGTGCGCGGGCCGAGACCTGGGGAAAGCCCGCCGTATCGTCGCGGCTACGATGTCTCGGAACGGATATCGCTGGGCGATCAGACCGCGGCCGTCGACGCGGTTACGCGTTTCTACGGCGAACGCTACCCCGAAAACGAGACGCCGATCGTGAGCCAGGCCGCACTTCCCCGTGCCCTGTTCGGCGTCCCCGCGGCGGACGGATCGGGCCGGATCGAGCCGCTCGATGGCGAATACACGGTGGATGTCCAGGTCATCGTTGCCAATGGCACGGACGAGATCGCGCCGCTGAACGTCACCCTGGGGGGCACCGTGTTCGGCATCATGGGTACGGACGGTCTGGGCCGGGACCTGTGGCAGGGGTTACTCTACGGTTTCCCGGTGGCGCTTCTCATTGCGACGCTCACGGCGCTCCTGTCGACGCTGATCGGCGCCTCGCTGGGGATTCTCAGTGGGTTCGCGGGGGGACTGACCGACTCCGTCATCCAGCGGGCTTCTGATATCATCTCGAATGTCCCGACGCTTCCGCTGTTGATCTTCATCGTCTCGGTGCTCGGCCGTCATCTGTGGCTGATCATGCTCGTGCTCGTGGTGTTTTCCTGGCCGGGTCTGACCATTCTCGTACGCTCCATGGTGCTCCAACTGCGGGAGGGGCAACTCGTGGAAGCGGCGCGCGCCATGGGCGCGTCTCGCTCACGGATCATGCGCCGCCACGTCTTTCCGCAGGTGGCGCCATTCATTGTGGCCCAGATGATCTTCTTTGCCCCCGGCGCCATTCTGGCCGAGGCGTCGCTGTCGTTTCTGGGACTGGGAGACCCATCGATCCCGACCTGGGGGCAGATGCTGGAGGCTGGTCAACGCACGGGAGCCCTCTACGTCGGGTACTGGTGGTGGGTGCTGCCTCCCGGCATTCTGATCGTCATCACCGCATTGGCCTTTATGCTGATGGCCCTGGCGTTGGAACCAATTGTGGATCCTCGGTTGCGACGGCCGACATGAGACGGGGTGTCAGGGTGACAGGATGATTGTCACTTTTCGTTCGGAGTTGCCGTGGGCGCGGTTCTCGTGGGAACGTAGGCGGGTGGGGTGAGGTTCGGATCACGTCCCGCGCTCGGGGCGTTGCGGGAAATCAACCAGAACACCGCGATTGTGAGCGCGGCGACGATCGAGACGACGAGGGCGCCTAGCAAATCGCGCCGTGTCCGCGTTATCGATTCGGTCCCGGTGCGGGATCCGCTGAGGGCGGGCCGCCGGGGATCAACACCGCCATCCACCGCGTTACCCCGCTGGCTGAAGCAGCTCGATCGCGGCGACCATCGGTTCACCTTCGCTGGCGGTAAAGCGCAGGTTCAGCTCACCATCCTCGATGACGATCTCGACTTGCTTGACGAGCGCGGTCACGGCGCCTGATTCAGCAAAGACGTCGAGATCTTCAAGAAGCAGCTCGCCTTCGCCGATGACGGAGAAAACACGGCGACCTTCTCCGCCCTCCGGGCCGCCGGACGCCCCCCAGTACGGCTCGGCGAAGTAGAGCCGCACCAGGTAGACGCCGTTCTCCGCGACAGGGATCGCGTACTCGAAACCGCGGCGTTTGCCGGGACCAGTTCCGGACCGCTGGGTCAGATAGAGTCCGTCATCATCGGTACCGGCCACCTCGATTTCCCCGGTCCAGTTGAGCGCCGATCCGCCGGTGAAGTAGCGGTCGTCGCTCCAGCCGCCGGGAACACCGCCATTGGCGCGCGCGCGGCGGGTGCGCCGTTGCCGGGGAGGTTCAGTCGTGACTTGCGCGTCAGCGGTTGCATCCTCCCTCGGTCGCTGCCGCGTCTCTGCCGCGGCGCTCCGGGATGAACCATTGCGCCGGCTGCCATCCCTGGGCGCGGCACGGTCGGCGCGGGCACTTCCAGTCTCCTGCCGACCTTGGGGAGCGTCTGCCGAGGCATCAGCGGCCGTATCAGCCGGTTCCGCGGTGATAACCAGACCGTTCTCCACCGGAACCGGCGCCGAGTTTCCGCGTCGCCCGCCACCGGCGTTTTCATCTCCGGCTTCCTCGTCGGATTGCAACTCGTCCTGAAGCTGAAGCTTGGCACGAACCCATCCCCGGGCAGATCCGCTATCGCCCACCTCTTCGTCGGTCTGATTGCGTGGCTGGCGCGCCGGGCGATCCCTGGCGGCCGGTCGCCCGGCATCGTTCGGTTCGTCGATACTGACAGCTTGCTCTGGCGCGGCCGCAACTGGCGAAACCGCATCATTCGCGGCGCCGGCATCGATGCGCACCAGCGGCTCCCAGTCCATGGCTCCGGCAGCTTCGTCGTCCCAGGTCCGGCGTGGCGTTGGCGGCGGTTCCGGGTCCGCGTAGAGCTCTCCCGAGGCGGCCGCTTCCGCGATCAACTCCTCATTTCGCCGCGGGTTGTCGCGAACGGGCTCCTCGAGCGCCGTCTCGGATTGTGCTGGCGGGCCACCAACGGCATCTTCAGCAGGATCTTCCGCCAACGTCTCCGTTCCCGAATCGGACCCGGTAGTGATAGTCGGGCGTGAGATATCGGTCCGCTCTCGCTGTTTGGTCCGCGATCGCCCGTCCCGGATGACTTCTTTGCCGTTTTCCCCCTCACCATTTTCGGGTGGAGGCGGCTCGCTATTGCTTTGCCCGCGTCCCCCATCGAGCTCGGGCACGGGCTCCGGTTCCGGCTCGACGCCATCTGGTGACTTGTCACAGGGGTCGCCCACTCCGTCTCCGTCGCGGTCGGAGTAGTCCGATGTCGCGACGCTCGGGCAGTTGTCGTTCTTGTCGGGAACGGTGTCACCGTCCGTGTCCTGGTAGACCGGACAGGCATCGCCATTTCCATCGCCGTCGGCATCGGACTGGTCTGGATTCTGGACATTGGCGCAGTTATCGAGCGCGTCGGGGATGTAATCACCGTCCGCATCGCTCTCGATCATTGAGCGATCGTTGGCAACATTCCCTTCATCGGCAGTGAGTGGCTGCTCGCTGGCAGGCGCAGGCTGATCCGCCGGCACCGTCTCGGCGGCGACGTCGTTCCGGTTGCCACCGTTCTTGTCCTTCGGCCGCGCATCGACCAGCGGCGCTGCGGCAAGTGTGATGGCGACGATGAGGGCGAAGACTCCCAGGAGCGCTCGCGGCCCGGCTCCGAGACGCACTGACCACTCCCTTCCAGCCGTCGCAATCGCAAAGCCAAGCCGATTCACGATGTGTCCGGCTCTGGCAGACGAACGGTGCGCCACACCATTCGGTCCATGCGGGCGCGGGTTCCGGTAGGATACCGGCGGTGCAACGGTGTTGTCTATGCCGGTCAGTCACAACGGCATTGGGGAATCAGGACTGCTGTGCAGCAAGAACGGCGTGATGAGCAAGCACATGGCTTACTCAGGCTTGCGCGCCACGTCGCCGCGCTGAAGTTCGTGCCGCGCACCGGCTGGCTGGATCGCGGCGTCAATCCCAACCGGGTCGAGTCAGTTGCCGATCACTCACTCGGCGTCGCGCTACTCGCCTGGTTTAGCGCGCTCGAACGCCAAGCGGAGGGCGCCACGCTCGATCCGACGCACGTGGTGATGCTCGCATTGCTTCATGACCTCGCGGAAGCGGAGACGGGTGACATGCCTCCATATGAGCCGACGGCGCTGCCCGGACTGGGTGATCCTGAGGGGCGCCGCACGTTCCTGGAAGCGCGGCATGTCCGCGATGACGCGAGTTCCGCAAACAAACGCGAGAGTGAATATGCGGCAATCCAGCGACTGCTGGCAGACCTTCCCGCCGCGACGCGATCCACAGTCGGGGAGCTCTGGGAGGAGCTTCAGCGTGGAGTCAGCCCCGAGGCCCGATTTGTGAAGCAGGTCGACCGCCTGGAAACGTTTCTCCAGTCGCGCCACTATCTGCGGGACGACCTCGACTTGCCGATGGGTTCATTCCAGGTGGAGGTAGTGGAGACGATCGAGGATCCGCTCCTCGGCGCCATCCGCGATGCGGCGCTGGCGGGCACGACACGCACGGATGCGGATTAGTCGTTCAGCATCCCGTTCTGATCGAAGCTAATTGGAATCAGATCCCCAGTGACTTCCACGCGGCCCGACTCAAGGAGTTCGGGCAGAAGATGCTCCGAGGCCCAGAAGGTCTCGAGATGCTTCGTGTCCTGAATGCGCGCGATGCGGGCCGTCTCCTGGTCCGTCTTGAGACAGCACGCTAACGCTACGTACAGCGCCTGGCGATCGGTATCGACGGTCAGGGGGATGCGCGCTCCTTGCGGCGCTTTGGCGGTGATCATGTTCATATAGGTCGCGATTGGGTCCATACAGTCGACCGCGCGGCGCAAAGCAATGTCCGCCATGCCGATCCCTGACGCGTTCCCATCCGTGTCGTCGGTGAGACCACGCACGATCAGGCGCTGGACGCGCGGTGTGACCGGTTCCTCGGTAGGAGGAATCACACCGGCGACGTCGCGATTGATGACGTTTGGATCGGCGCCATCGCCGGAGATGTCTTTGCCGATGCGATCGACGATCAGGACGTCGATTTGCTGGCCCGGCAGACGGCCCATGCGCTCGCGCGCGATCTTCAACAGCTCTTGCTCGCGGTCCCAGACGCGCGCCGCGGGTACGGCCTCGGCCTGCGCCAGATTGCCGTAGCCGTTTTCGATCACGGCGATGCCGAAGGGGATATTGACCTGAGAGAGGGTATGTGTCGCGACGGCGGGGAGCAGATGATGAAATTCATTCATTCCCTGCGAATGAAAAAACTCCGCGCCCTTTTGCTTGCCAAGTCCGATGGCGATCATTTTCATAATGCCCGATTCGACGGGACCACGGAAATCGGTGTGCGGTTTGACGCGCGCGACCGGGATGACCGCGTCTGCCTCGAACGCGTTGCGGTCGATCCATACCGGCACGTCGCTTTCGACCTGGCCAAGATGGACGGTGTCCATACTCGAGAGGATGGGGCACCCCATGATCGCCTCGGTAATGCCATAGTGAGAGAGGAGCTCGAGCTGACCCTCGGCGGTGGCGCCACCGTGACTGCCCATGGCCGGGACGACAAATGGGTCGGCACCCAAAAGCCGCACCTCATCGACCACCGCGCGCACAACTTCATCGATGCGGTCGATACCACGGCTGCCGGCCGTGATCGCGACGCGCTGACCGGGGCGCAGGCGGTCACCGGTTCCCGGCCGCCGCATCTGCTCCGCGATCGCGGCGCGCACATCCCCGATCTCGGTGGCGTCGAGAAACTGGCGCACAGGCGCCCAGCGCGGCAATGATCCGCGCTCGAAAATCTCGAGTCCCATAGCAGTCTCCTGACGAGTCGTGAGTCGTGAGTCGGAAACGTACGCCAGACCTTTGGCGCTATCCTAACACCGATTCACCCCGCCGCCGCGTCAGCCAGCTTCAAGTCGAATTCGCAGCCGGGAAGCCCGCTGGTGTAGCCGATCATGAAGGCGTCGATGCGCTCGTCACCGCTGCCGTGGGCGCGCGGGTCGTTCCATGAGGTGCCGGGGGGGTCCCCAGAAATCTCGGTCATATAGAGCGCCTCATCGACGTCCCCCGGATCGAGCCAACCCGTGAGCTCAGCATCGCTCGCATAAGCGCCGGCCAAGCAGTCCGCTTGTTGCTCGAGCTCGATGGAGGGCACTTCGCCGGCGCGGTCAGGCATGACCCCGAGATCGAAGCCGAGTTGCGCCTGGATGTGGTGCGCCCACTCGTGCGCGACGACGATGACCCAGGCAAAATCGCCGATCTGGTTCTCGATGAGTGTCCGGAATTCGGCGGAATAGTAGATATTCTCGTCGATGACGCAGTAGAAGGCCGCCTCCATCGCCGGATCGGCGCGGCCACACGCGGTAACGATCGGCTCGTCGAACGCGATGACCCCATTGGGCGACGCGTAGACCTGTTCGGCTTCCTGAAATCGCGCCGCCCAGAACTGATCGACATGGGCGTGCAACGGATCGGGGAAGAGCACATCACGCGCGACTGGCGTTGCTGCGGCACTCTCTTGCGAGAGCGAAAAGAGCGTGGCCGAGCCATCGTCCCCATGAAGCGCGATCTGCTCGTCGACGAACGAGCGGGACGCACCAAAGAACCACCCCCACTCTTCACCAAACGGGACCAGATGAACCTCTCCCGCAACCTCGTCCGGCTCACCGGCAACGACATACGGCTGGAGAAATGTCACCGTCACCGCATCGGCATAGATGGCGCCGGTGACGCCCCAGGTCCACGGCTCGGACTTGACGTCGGTGACGGTGAGCTCGTCCGTTTCACGGTTGGCGAGAAAATCTTCGTACCAGCCGACAACTGCTGACCTGGGGGCCACGGCGAGTGCATCGGGATGCATGCGATCGTAGAGCGCATCGAACGCGCGTTCGGCCTCGAGACGCGAAAACTCCCGCGCGGCGGCGGCGGCGGCGAGGAGTGGGTCGTCCTCCTGCGCGGCAAGAGCATGACTAGTCCGCTGCTGGTCCCCCACTGGCATGGCGGACGTTGCGAACGGAGCAACGCATGCCACCAGGCATGACCAGATAACGAACAGCGCTGTGACGATCGATTGCCGCAAACGGACCTCCCGCCCCGGCCGCGTGGCCGTCTCCCCTTGGCGGAATGAACGTCCTAGCCCTTTGCCGAGATGTCTGAGGGCGGCAAAGAGATATAGTGAATAGGAGTTCTGCAGTGATGCGAATGGGGTCATGAGCTCCGAGACATACCTTCGAAAATTAGCGCCGTTCGATTGCGACAAACGTCTTGTCCGTGGCGCCAACGAACTCCGATTGCGGCCGGATCAAGCGGTTGTTGGCCACTTGTTCGAGGACATGGGACGTCCAGCCCGTGACCCGCGAGACGGCAAACGTGGGCGTAAACATATCTCCAGGGAGACCCACCGCAGAGAGCACCGCCGCGGAGTAGAACTCGACATTCGTGTACAGCCGGCGATCTGGTTTGCGCTCATGCAGCATGGCCAGGGCACGTTCTTCGGTGCGGCGGGACAACGCAAAGAATTCGGGTGTGCTCGCTTCGGCAGCCATCCCGCGCAAAATCTCCGCCCGCGGATCCTCGGCTTTGTAGACCCGATGCCCGAAGCCCATCAGGCGCTCACCACGGTCGAGCGCATTGGTGAGCCAGGGATCGACATTGTCCGCGGCGCCGATCGCTTCCAGCATGTCGAGCACCTTCGACGGCGCACCGCCATGCAGCGGGCCCTTCAGCGCGCCGATGGCGCCGGTGATTGCCGAGCAGAGATCCGACCCGGTGGAGGCGATGACGCGGGAGGTGAACGTCGAGGCGTTCATCCCATGGTCGGCGAGCAGGGTGAGATAGACCTCCAGCGGCCGCCAATGCTTCTCGTCCGGTTCCTTCCCGAAAAGCTGATGCAGATAACTCTGCGCGGTCGTGTGCCCGGGCTTCGGGTTCACTGGGTCCAGTCCTTGCCGGTGACGAAAAAAGGCCGCGAGGATGCCAGGAAACTTCGCCGTCAGGGCGATCGCCTCATTGAGATCCGGCACGTCGTCAAAATGCTCGCTGTCAATGGCTCCCAGCGCGGAGACGCCGGTGCGCAGCGCGTCCATTGGCTGCGCCGTGTCCGGTAGCGCCTGGATGACGTCGATGACATGCGAGGGCAGCGGCCGTTGCGCGCCCAGGGTTTGCAGCAACGCATCGAGCTCCTGCCGGTTCGGAAGGCGGCCATTCCAGAGCAGGTAGGCGACCTCTTCGAATGTGGCGTGTCCGGCGAGCTCGTGGATGTCGTAGCCGCGGTAGACGAGTTTACCCTCCTCGCCGAAAACGTGGCTGAGCGCGGTCGACGCGGCGACGACACCCTCCAGCCCCTCTGGCTTCGGCAGGATGGGTTGGTCGGACACGGCCGTATTGCCGTTGGACCCAGTCATCCTTGATGCTCCCGCTGGTTGATCGCGCCCCGGCGCGGCGACGACTCCGTCGTGCTGCCGTGTCAGCGCCGCGGCGCAGCCCGGTGCGGGCACGCCTGGCTGCTTCTCCGGCAAATCGTAGCACGCCCGGCTTTGAAGAAGGCCGGGTTTTCCGTACTCCGTAGCGCGGATCCATGGTACCGTAGTCTCGCTTGGATGCATTCAGGGAGGCGCACCCGCGCGTCCGCCACCCGGTTGCCGGGACCCGCGATCGTGTCAGCGCAGTACCACGGGGAGCGGGTTTGCGACGATCAGTTTCCGCCCATACAGTTCAGACGGTCCGGCCAGCGGCCAAGTGGTGGACGGCGATCACACTTGTGGCGATGCTCGGTCTGTCGTTGCCGGCGCGCGGACAGAATCCAGTCGCCGCCGCTCCCCCGGAATCGGATCTCCAGTTCGCATCGGTGCCCCAACCGGGGGGTGACGATCAGCCGAGCGACGAGCGTTCCCCACAGGATCAACCAGATTCCAGTGGCGGTAGCGTTCGCGCACGTGGCCACGAAGCGCCGGTGGAGCTACGTCAAGAGCCGGTTCGAGAGGAGCAAGCCGCGCCGGGCGCGACTGATGAACCGGTGCCAGAAGGACGCGATCCCGGCGACGGCCCGGTCGCCAGACTACAGAATCGGGCTAACCAGAGCGACCGCGC
>JACCXM010000300.1 GCA_013697005.1 Chloroflexia bacterium
CGGACCCGATCTCTGGATCGACACCCAGAACGCGGTACGCTACATGATCGACTGGCTCAAGCACGAGCACGGGTTGGACGACCACGAGGCGCTCATCCTCTGCTCGGTGGCGATGGACCTCAAAATCAGCGAAACCGTCGACGCACCGAACTGGATCGTCTCAGCGTGTATGCCGCTGGGGATTTTCCGAGGGTGATGGGATGATGGGGTGATAGGGTGATGGGGTGATGGAATGAAGGAGCAAATGACGCAAAGCCCCTCTCCCTGCGCACAGGGAGAGGGGTTGGGGTGAGGGTTTCTCAGGGATTGGGGTGAGGGTTTATCCACAGGGAGTATCTATGTCTGACCAACAGCAACAGCAAGCACCAGGGGATCCTGTCTCTCGGTTGCGGCAAGCGAACGAGGTATTCCTCACCGTGCTGCGTGAGGTGCGGCCGGAGCAGATGACCCTCCCCACGGTCAACGATGGCTGGGATGTGCGCGAGCTGCTCAACCATCTCGTGCGCGGCAACCGTTGGACCGTCGAAAACCTGCGCACCGGCGGCGCGCCGCGTCCCACCGCGGATCTCATCGGCGACCGCGCGCCGCTCGATGCCTACGCCGAATCGGCGGAGGCGATGATCGCCGCCTTCCAGGAACCGGGCGCGTTAGGGAGAACCGTGCAGATGCCATTCGGCGAGATGCCCGGAGCGGGGCTGGCCGCGTTCCGCTTCAATGATCTGCTCGCTCACGCCTGGGACCTCGCCAAGGCGACCGGACAGAATACCGACCTCGCGCCGGAGCTGTGCGAAATCGCCTTGGCCGCCTCCCGCCAGCGCCTGGAGGGGCGGGACCGCGCCCAATCGCCGTTCAAAGACGAAGTCTCCGTTCCCGCCGAGGCCTGCGCCGCCGACCGCTTGGCCGGGTATCTCGGGAAACAGGTCTGATTCCTATGACCCCATCACCCCATCACCCTCGTTACGATACCCAGTACCAGAGCGCGAACTGCGCCGTCAGCGCCACCAGGAGCGTCACCGAGACAATCGTCCACGGGATGCGCAGCCAGCGCGGCTGGAGCAGTTTTGCCAGCACGATGAAGAGCGGGAAGAGCACGAGCACGAAGCGCGGCATGCTCATCAGCGCGTGTACCTCGGACGGTTGCAGTAAGGGGATGACGAGCGCCGGGAGCACCCAGACCGTCTGGTAGACCGGCAGCAGCTTCAGCCCGAGCACGGCCAGGACGAGAAAGAGCACCGTCACCACCAGTTCCAGGGTGTCGCTGTTGGCGACGCTGACGCGCCATTCCGTACTGGTGAATGTCCCCCAGGAAGGATCGTTCCGCAGATCGGTCAGCCAGACCCAGGAGACTCCATCCGGTTCCCCGCCCAATATGTGACAGGTCGCCACAGCGCAGCGCAGCGTCTCCCACGGCGTGGCGGAGTAGCGATTCCACTGCTCCTGCACGTCGATGAAGGCGTTCCAGTTCCCCTGCTCGCGATCCAGCAGCGCGGCGAACAACGCCGGACCCAGCGTGGGAAAGAACGCCGGGATGATCCCCGGCCACCAGGCGCGCCAGTCGCCTCGATAGCGGTCCCAGAGCAGCGCCAGAAAGGGGAGGATCAGGAAGACCCCGCCGGAACGGGTCAATGCCGCGCCGATGCTCACCAGCCCCGCCAGCCAGAGCATGTCGCGGCGCCAGAAATAGAGGGCGCTCACCGATAGCAGGAGAAAGAGCGACTCGGTGTAAACGGCGGAAAAGAAGAGCGCGGTCGGGAACAGCGCCAGTGCCCAGAGCGCGCGCCGCGCGAGCGGGTCGTCGCCAAAGTCGAGCAGGATCAGCCGGTAGAGCACCAGCAGCGCCCCGAGAAACGCGAGGTTGGCAAGGAGGTAGCCAACGGTTTCGGGCGTCCAACCGGTGACGATACTGCCGCCGCGCATCATCCCCGGCAGCAGCGGCCAGAAGGCGGCTTTCGCGCTTTGGGTTCCCCCGGCATAGCCCTCCAACGCGATCAACCGGTACCAGAGTCCGTCCCAATTGCGCAGCGGCTCGACGATCCAGTGCGCCAGTCCGGTCAGCGAGGCGGGCAGATCGCCGTACGGGGGGGAGGGCGTATTCGGCGTGCCGAAGCGAAGGGCATAGGTGGCGGGAATCTGAACCAGCAGCCAGTGAATGACCCAGACGCGAAGGGGGAAGGCCCAGAGCTCCGCGCTATCGCCGCGGCGGGTGCGCCCGTTGACTCCACTCGCGCGCTCGCGCGCCCTGTTCGACAAGGGTGACAGGGTCATGGGGTGATGGGGTGACAGGACGAAGGTGCGATTGCTTGCCGGGGCGCGTAAGCGACGTCGTCTCCTGTCACCCTATCACCTTAGCACCTCATCACCCTACGCGGCGCGGGAGCGGGCGGCAAACCGCGGCAGGATTTCCCGCTCCGCGAAGCGAATGAACCCTGCCTGATCGGGCCCGATCTGATGGATATAGACGTGGTCGATTCCGGCCTCGGCATACTCTTCGATCTTGGCCAGGTATTTGCCGGCGTCAGGCCCGACGACAACACTCTTCGCGATCGTCTCCGGAGTCACGAGCTGCGCCGCCTGCTCGAAGTGGGCCGGGGTGGGAAGCTCCTGACCCAGCTCGCCGGGAAGTCCGGAGTTCGGCCAGATTTTGTGGGCCATCTCCAGCGCCTTGGCCTCGTCCGCGCCCCAGCAGACCGTCATCTGCCCGTAGCGTGGGCCGTTGCCGCCAGCCGTCTCGAATGTCTCAATCAGTTCCGCATCTGCCGAAGTGGCAATGAGACCGTCGCCGATGCGGCCGGCCAGCTCGGCGGCTTTCGCGCCGCCGGCGGCCACCATCACTGGGACCGGCTCTTCGGGGAGCGTGTAGAGGCGAGCGTTCTCGACGGTGTAATAGGCGCCGTGGTGGCTCTGATTGCCGCCCTGCCAGAGGAGCCGCATCACCGCGACCGCCTCCTCCAGCATCGCCTGCCGCACCTCGGTTTCCGGCCAGCGCTCGCCAGTGATGTGCTCGTTGAGGGCCTCGCCGCTGCCGACGCCGAGAAAAAAGCGGCCCGGCATCATCGCCGCCGAGGTCGCCGCCGCCTGGGCGATGATCGCGGGATGGGTACGCACGGTGGGGCAGGTGACACCCGTTCCCAGGCGCAACGACTCCGTCGTCGTGGCGATACCACCGATGACGGACCAGACGAACGGACTGTGCCCCTGGGCATCGATCCAGGGATGGTAATGGTCGGAGATGAGGGCATAGGTGAACCCTGCCTCCTCCGCCAACCTGGCGTGCTGGACGATATCGTTGGGAAGATGCTCTTCGCTGGAAATGGCGTATCCGATCTGGACGTCGGTCATGACAGGACTCCTCGTTCCGTTTTTGGCGTGTATTCCACGCCAAGCGCGCCCCGCGGACCGGGTGTCCGCGACACGCGAGAGGAAAGCGGATTTCGTGCCAGCCGGGTGTCACGGCCTTGGCATGAGCATCCGCAACATCCCGATTTCGCCGCGGTGCTCGGCCTCGTGCTGCATCAGGTGGTGCAGCACGTATGCGGGAGTGACGGTGTAATCGGGGAGATCGCGCTCGCGATGGAACTCGGCGGGTGACATGCCAGTGAACGCCGCAAGCAGTTGACCGCGCACGGTGTCGAGCCGGTCGAAGTACGACTGGAGCGTTGCCCCCCGCGCGATGGTCAAGCGTCCTTCGTCGTCGCGTACGTCATCCGGAAACAGCGCCTCCGTTCCGGGCGGGAATGGCTGTTCCAGAACTTCGCTATACAGCCAGTCGAGCTCGATCGCGGCGAGGTGATACAGAATCGTCCCGATGCTGTTCTCGCCAGTTGCGGGAGCCCAATCTAGATCCTGGTCGTGGAGGTTTTCGAGGCGCTCCCGGGTCCGCTGCCGACCCTGCTCCAGCATCCCCAACAGCAGCCCGATCTCTGGATCGTAGCCGGGAAGGGGATCGATGGCGAGACGTTCCTTTGGTGAGCCGGTCATGGCGTAGCTCCTTGCTGCGAAGAACCCTCACCCCGAAAAGCTCCGGGCAATCTCCGTAATCACCTCCAGATCCTGCCGGAACCCCGCGCCATCGGTCCGCGGCGCACGTCCGGTGCGGACGCACTCCGCGAACTCCAGCAGCTCCTGCTTGAACGCCTCCTCGTAGGAGGTTGTGAGCCGGGTCTGCTGCAACTCCTCGCTCTCCATCCGCTCCGTCTCGACCAAAGTCGGCGCGTTGCGCAGGTAGGGCGAGGGGAAGCGGATCGACACCCGGCCGTCCGAGGCGTAAAACGAGAAGTCTTCGGTGTAGTGCTTCAGTTGCGGCAGCAGCGTCCAGGTGTAGGTGGCCCGAACGTCACGCGGATAGGCGAGGGTCGCCGTGAAACTCGTCCCGCCCGCCCAGTGATGGGCCGCGAGCACGCCCTCTGGCTGACCGAGCGCGCCGCGCAGGGCATTCACATCATGGATCGAGCTGGATGTGAGGAACGCGTACGCGGTCAGCGCGTCCGGGTCATTACTGCCGCTCCCTTCGCGCAGAGTGCTCGACTCCTGGGCGAGAATCGCTTTCTGCACCCCACGAAACATCGCCGCCCCCTGGCGCTCCTCGACCGGGGGCGGCCAACCCGCGCCGCGGACGATGGGATGGTGAAACATGTACAACCAGTTGTCCGGTTGCAACGTCGTGGCGTCGACATACCGCAGGTCCTGCAGCGCTCGCACCAGCTTGACCCCTCGCCGGTAACCGGGGTCGTACTGCTTCATCATGCCGACCATCAGTGTCTTGCCCGACCGTTCCGCCACCGCCAGCACCTCGTCGGTCTCGCGCAGGGTGGAGGCCAGCGGTTTCTCGACGAGCACGTGCAACCCGCGCTCCAGCGCGGCGATGGTATCCGGCGCATGGTTGCCGCTGGTCAGAATGAGCACGGCGTCGAGCGGTTCAGCCAGAAGCTCGGCGGCGGCGGTGAACAGACGCGCCACCCCGTATCTGCGGCCAACCTCCTCCAGCGCAACCGGGTCGAGGTCGCACAGCGCGGCGAGTGCGAAGCGGTCATCCAGCTCGCGCAGATACGGGAGATGCATGATCTGGGCGATCGCGCCAAGACCGATGACTCCCGTTCGTAACCGGTCCAATGCCGATCCCTCCCCCGCTCCGCCGGTCGCTCCGGAAAGATCATGTCACGTCTCGTTCACCATTTCCTCCTTTTCCGGCTCGACTGGCCAGGCAATTGCGCCGCGGATGACGACTGCGACCGAGGGAACATGGCGGCGAACTTCCTGGTCTTCCCGATCCCCAGGAAGTTCGGTAAGTTCGGTAAGTTCGATCCAGACCGCGGCGCCTGACCACGACTGTGCACCGCCCTGACACTTACGCTGACAGGAGTTGAAAACATACAAAAGGGGCACAAGAGGTGAGCATTCACGCCACGATCGCAGCCCCCTCCAGCCGAAAAACTGGCCGGATTTCGCCGACGAGCCGGCCATTGTGGTTGTGCAGTTGCGGGGAGTGGCGCTTCAGGATTGCCGCCCGGGTCGCCGCATCGAGGATATCGAGTTGCTCCAGTGCCGCCATCGTGACGTCGGGGTGAACGCGAAATGAGCCATCCGACACGCGGATGGCGATGCCCAGCGCGCGCTCCGGCACGGCCAAACAGATCAACCCCTCGGCGCCACTCTTGGCGGCGATGCGGCCCTCACTGAGGACCATCAGATCGGTGACGAACTGACCGTGCCCGGCGACATTCTCGGGATGGGCGATCATGGCTTCGCGCAGCCGGTCGAGCGCGACGGCGTGCTCGCGGCCCGCGCCGGGCGGAACCTGCTCCGGTGCGGCGAGGGCGGCGAAGGCGGTGGCGAACGCTCGCACCGGCGCGCCGAACGTGGGCAGGCTGCACCCATCGGTGCCGAGCACGATGTCCTCCTCCGGCACGCGCATCACCTCCGCCATGATGCCGAGTATGCGCCGTTGCAACGGGTGAGCGGGATCGAGGTAATCATGGCGGGACATTGCCTCGTGCACGATCGTCGCCAACATCCCGGCGTGCTTTCCGGAACAGTCGCATTGCAGCGGCGAGCGCTCGGTTTCGCCGAGAAGGATGCGCGCCGCCTCGGTCTCGTCCATCGGCAGCGGGCACCCGCATTGCAGGTCGGCGGCGGACAGTCCGACCCTCGCGAGCATGCCCGCCACCTGCCGCTGGTGCTCTGGTGAAGCCTCGTGCGAGGCGCAGCAGAGCGCCAGCTCGGCGGGCGTGAACCCGAACGCGTCGGCGGCGCCACTCTCGACGACGGGGATCGCCTGGAACGGTTTGGCCGAAGAGCGGAAGAAAATCACCTGCTCCGGATCGCCGGCGGCGGCGACCACGTCGCCACTGGCGTCAACGGCGACGACCACTCCGTGATGAATGCTCTCGGTGATTCCGCCGCGGGTTGTCTCGGCGATTGGTGTTGCCATGCCTACCGGATCCCCCTGGGTGACACCCACCATGATTCCTGGATTGAATCCAATCGCTACCAAGGGCGATAAGCGGAAGGGTGTGCGTTCTACGATACATCCACACGTCCTTCGCGCGTGGACGATGTTTCGATCCAGGAACGGAGAGACAGATGGGTGACAACGATCGAGAAGATGCTCAGATCCGGCCAGCCCTGGTGCTTGCTCCCGGAGAGGGGCGTCCGGTCTCCCTTGGCGCGGCGGGGGAGGTGATCCTCAAAGCGGTGAGCTCCGATACCGGCGGCACGCTCGCCGTTTACGAGTTCACGGTCCCGCCCGCCACGGCCGGACCCCCGCTCCACATTCATCGCAATTGGGATGAGGCGTTCTACGTTCTGGAAGGAGAGATGGCTTTTCTCATCGACGGCCAAACCAGCACCGCGCCGGCGGGAGCCTTCGTCTTCATCCCGCGCGGCGTCCCGCATACATTCTGGAATAAGAGTGCTGCCCCCGCCAGGCAGCTCACCGTCTTCACACCG
Source organism: Chloroflexia bacterium (assembly GCA_013697005.1). GTDB lineage: Bacteria > Chloroflexota > Chloroflexia > Thermomicrobiales > UBA6265 > JACCXM01. Next base: position 6,946 of record JACCXM010000300.1, read on the forward strand.
GCGGGCATCGAGGACTATTTCGACGACGTCACCCAGGTCATGACAGCCGGTGGCGAGGATACCCTCGAGACCGCAACTGCCCTCATGGAGAAACACGACATGGTCGTGCCAGCGAGTTCACGAGCGGCCTATGGCGCCCTGACATCGCCGCAGAATCCGCCGCGCTGAGGATCGACGCTCACCGGCTGCAGCACGCGGGCGGGCGCCTACGCTTGCCCTTCGACGATTGCTGTCGGCGCGAAATCAGGAGTTGGAAAGACGACCAGGACGTGCATCGTACCCGCGGTGCAGCGGAACCCGTGAATCTCGCCAGCGGGGATGTAGAGACTGACTCCCGCGCCAATGGGTATGGTCTCCTCGCCCAGGGTCGCTTCGCCAGACCCGGCGAGAAATGTCACCGCCTCCTCCACCGGATGCGTGTGCAGAAGCACGCGCTCACCCGGCTGCAGCCACTGCTGAGCGACGAAGAGGTGCTCCGCGCCATCCCGCGCCGATACCAGATGTTGCGTCGGCAACCCGCTGGGACTGGCCACCACCGGCACCGCGGCATGGTCGATGCGCCGGCTGTCAACCTTGCTCACTTTCATCTCGTCTCGCCGTCTCACGTCCGACTTCCGACTTCCGACTTCCGTCTCGGGTTACACTAGCGCGGGATTTTCGCCGGGCGATTCCGCCACGGTGTTCTGGAGTGGAGGAACCGCGGGATGAGAGGCGCCATGCGTTCGCGCCACGCAGTGGACGATCGCTAGCTGATGGCAATGGAACAGTACCTCTTCCTCATCCCGCTGCTGCCGCTCCTGGCTTTCGCCATCAATCTCCTCGGCGGCCGTGTGCTGCGCACCAACGCGCACTGGATCGCCACGCCGGCCGTTTTCGCCTCATTCCTGCTTTCGCTGATGGTGTTCCGCCAGATCAGTGCCACCGGTGAGCCGCTGCGGCAGGACCTCTATACCTGGATCGATTCCGGTACATTCCACATCGGTATCAATCTTGTCGTCGATCAGTTGACCGCGGTCATGCTGATCGTAGTCACGAGTGTCGGCTTTCTCGTCCACGTCTACTCGCAAGGCTACATGCACGGCGATCCGGGTTTCGCGCGGTTCTTCGCCTATCTTCCCTTCTTCGTCTTTTCCATGCTCATGCTGGTGTTGGCCGACAACTTTCTGCTCCTCTTTTTCTTCTGGGAAGGAGTCGGGCTGGCGTCGTATCTCCTGATCGGCTTCTGGTTTACCCGGCGCTCGGCGTCGAGCGCGGCGCAGAAGGCGTTCATCGTCAACCGTATCGGCGATCTCGCCTTCGGGCTGGGATTGATCTGGATTTTCTATCAATTCGGAACCATGGATTTCGCGGAGGTTTTCGCCCAGGTGCCGGAAACACCGACCGCGGTCGTCACCGGCATCGCGCTGCTTCTCTTCGGTGGCGCGGCCGGTAAGAGCGCGCAGTTCCCGCTCCACGTCTGGCTACCAGACGCAATGGAAGGCCCAACTCCGGTGTCGGCGCTGATCCACGCCGCGACGATGGTCACCGCCGGTATCTACCTGATCGTGCGCGGGCACATCTTCTATGAAAGCGCGCCGGCGGCGATGCTGGTCGTTGCCCTGATCGGGGCATTCACCTCGTTCATGGCGGCCACGATCGCCGTGGCCCAGAACGACATCAAGCGGGTGATCGCCTACTCGACGCTCTCCCAACTCGGCTACATGGCGATGGGCGCCGGGGTCGGCGCCTTCATTCCGGCCATCTTCCACCTCGTCACGCACGCCTTCTTCAAGGGGTGTCTCTTCCTCGGCGCCGGTAGCGTCATCCACGGGATGCACGAGGAACAGAACATCCAGAACATGGGCGGGCTGCGCCGGTACATGCCGGTCACCTTCTGGACCTTTCTCGCCGCCTCGCTCGCCAATGCGGGGTTGATTCCCTTTGCCGGGTTCTGGTCGAAGGACGAGATCATTCTCGGCGCCTGGATCACCGACAGTATTCCCGTCACCGTCGGCCAGATTCTGGCCGTCGTCGGATTAGTAACGGCCTTCCTCACCGCCTACTACATGTTCCGTCTCGTCTTCCTCGTCTTCACCGGCGAGCCCCGCTTCAACCCCGCCGAGGTGCACCCCCACGAGTCGCCGCTCTCGATGGCGGCCCCCCTCGTGCTGCTGGCGATTCCCTCGGTGGCGCTCGGTTGGCTGATCGGTTGGCCACCGGAGGGGGGCTCGATTCACACCTTCCTGGAACCGGTGTTCCACGACGCCGCAGAGGGTACCGCCGAAGGGGACGAAGTTGCGTCGCTCTACGTCATGCAGGAAGAGACCGTTCCGGCTGGTGAAGGCGAGCCTGAAGAGGAGCACGTCTCGCAGGGAACGGTCCTCGCCTTCGCGGTGGCGTCGACCGCCGCCGCCCTGGGCGGTATCGGTCTCGCCTACCTGACATTCTCCCGGCGCACGGTGCCCGCGCTCGACGCCTGGAGCTTCCCGGTCTACCACTTCCTGCGCGACAAGTGGCGCTGGGACGAGCTGTACAACGGGGCGATCGTGCGGCCACTGGGCAATCTCGCCAACGGGCTGTGGCGGGTGGTCGATACCCGGATCATCGATGGCGCGGTGAACGGAGTGGCCGGTGGTATCGGCGCCGTCAGCCAGCGGTTGCGGCACGTCCAGACCGGTCTAGTCTCGAACTACGCCCTGGCGATCGCGCTAGGGATGGTGCTCCTGGTGGGGATTTACCTTGGGCTATCGAGCACGTTGTTCCGGTGACGGGGTGATGGGGTCATGGAGTGATAGGGTGATAGGACGTTGCGGTTTGTGGGGAAGGCTCGTCCCCCCATCACCCTATCACCCTATCACCCTATCACCCGCGAAGGGAACCGCGTGACAACTTTTCCCTACCTCAGTGCATTGACGTTCCTGCCCATGCTGGGGGCGTTGGTGATCCTGTTCATTCCGCGCATCACGCAGCAGGCGGCGCGCTCGATCGCGCTCATCACCGCGCTCGGTTCGCTCGTCATCTCCGTCGTGGTCCTCGCTCGCTTCGATCCCCAGGCGCCATTTGCAGCGGGGGTGACGGTGCCTTTCCAGGAGCGCATCAACTGGGGGCAGGAAGTCGGCGCCTCGTACTTCCTCGGCATCGACGGAATCGCGGCGTTGCTGCTGGTGTTGACGACACTGATCTGCGTGCTCTCCATCATCTGGTCGTGGGACACCGTCAACACCCGCGTCCGCGAGTATTACATCGCTATCCTGCTCCTCGAAACCGGGATGCTCGGCGTCTTTGTCGCGCTCGACATGTTCCTCTTCTACATCTTCTGGGAGTTGATGCTGATTCCGATGGCGCTTCTCATCGGCATCTGGGGCAGTAGCAACCGGGTCTACGCCGCGGTGAAGTTCTTTCTCTACACCCTCTTCGGCTCGCTGCTGATGCTGGTCGGCATCGTCGCCACCTACTGGGCCTACTACCAGCAGACCGGGGTGCTCACCCTCGACGTGCTGCAACTGGCGCAGGGCGAATACGGCCGCACCTTTCAGATTCTGGTCTTCCTGACCTTCTTCATCGCCTTCGCGGTCAAGGTGCCGCTTTTCCCGTTCCACACCTGGCTGCCGGACGCGCACGTCGAGGCGCCGACCGCGGCCTCGGTGATCCTGGCAGCGGTCATGTTGAAAATGGGCGGTTACGGGTTCCTCCGCTTCAATCTCCCCCTCTTTCCGGAGGGCACGCTCTTCTGGCAGCCGTGGGTGATCGCGCTGTCGGTGATCGCCATTCTCTACGGCGCGCTGGTGGCTCTCGTCCAACCCGATATGAAAAAGCTGATCGCCTATTCCTCGGTCAGCCACATGGCGTTCGTCACCCTCGGCATCTTCGTCCTCAATATCCAGGGACTGGATGGGGCGATGATCGTGATGCTGGCGCACGGATTCAACACCGGCGCCTTGTTTCTCCTCGTCGGTGTCATCTACGAGCGGGCGCACACCCGGCTGATCGCCAATTTCAGCGGTCTGGCGGCGGTGCTGCCGATGTGGTCCGGGTTCTTCGTCCTCTTCATGCTCGCCTCGATCGGATTGCCCGCTCTCTCCGGGTTTCCGGGGGAGTTTTTGGTCGCTCTCGGTTCCTGGAACTACAGCCCGTGGATCGCGTTGCCGACCTTCGGCGTAGTCATCTTCGCCGCCTGGTACATGATGTGGATGACGCAGCGGGTCGTCTGGGGGCGGCCAAAGGGGGTCATGCCCGATCCCCACGACGGCGCGCTGACCCCGACCGAGACCGCCCTGCTAGCGGCCTCCGCCCATGGCGGCCACGGTCAAGATCATGGCGACGCGTTTGCCTCGCCCCTGCCGCGCATGGCGGGTGGCTCGCAGGAGCACTCTCCAGACGCGCCAAATCCTTCACAGGCGCCGGAGCTTCATGACGCGGTCGACCACGGTTGGCATACTGGAGCGGTGAGCGAGGTCCCCGGCGAGGAGCGCCAAATCTGGCCCGATCTGTCCCTGAAGGAGCTGCTCACGCTCGTCCCGCTGGCGGTGCTGACCATTTACATCGGCGTCTATCCGCAGGTGATCCTCACCATCGTCGAGCCGGCCCTGGAGCGAATCCTGGCGGTGGTTGTGCCGTAAAGTGGGTTGCGGGTTGCGGGTTGCGGGAATGCTCGACCGGCCTCCCCTAACCCATAACCCATAACCCACAACTCATCGGAGAACGCAGATGCTCGTTGATCTGACTCGCAGCCTGCCGTCGCCGGACTGGAGTCTGGCGTACCCGCAACTGATCGTTTTCGGGCTGGCATTGCTGCTGCTGGTGCTCGATGCCTTCGTGCCGCGACGGCAGCAATTCACGCTGCTCACCGTGGTGTCGCTGCTGGGGTATGGACTGGCGGCGGCGGCGCTGTGGACGCAGGATGGCCGGAACGATACGACGTTCTGGTGGTCGTTCCGGGCGGACGGATTGTCGGTCTTTCTCTCGTTGGTGATCCTCATCTCGGCGGTGCTCAGCGTCGTTACCGCCGCATCGTATGTCGATCAGCTCGAAGGACACTTGCCGATCGGCGAGTTCTACGTGCTGCTCGCCTTCGCCATCCTGGGCGCGATGCTGGTCGGCGCCGCCGGTGATCTGGTGGTGATTTTCGTCGCCATCGAGCTCTCGTCGCTATCGACCTACATCCTCACCGCGTTCGCCAAACGCCGCCTGACGGCGCTCGAAGGCGGCATGAAGTATTTCCTGCTGGGCATCTTCGCCTCGGCCATCCTGGTCTACGGCATGACCTGGATCTACGGGCTGACCGGCACCACGAATCTCGACGGCATCGCCTTCGCCATGCAGAACAGCGTCACCGGGGAGACCTTCCTCGATCCCGCGCTGGTGCTGGCGCTGCTGCTGGTGATCGTCGGGCTCGGCTTCAAGATGGCCGCCGTGCCCTTCCACTTCTGGACGCCCGACGCCTACGACGGCGCGGCGACCCCGGTGACCGCGTTCATGTCGGT
>JACCXM010000043.1 GCA_013697005.1 Chloroflexia bacterium
GGCCAGGTTCCTGCCCGGTCCCCGCGTGCGCCGCATCGAAGGCGGAGGGCGGGAGGCGGAAGGCGGGAGTGACCGCTACGAGTTCTTTCAGCCGGAGGAACGCATCGGCCGCTTGCACGCCTTCCACGGCAACTTCGGCATGTTCGTCCGCGCCTACACCTACATCCGCATGCACGGCGCGGCGGGGTTGCGCCAGGTGAGCGAAGATGCCGTGCTCGCCGCCAACTACATCCGGGAGAGCCTGCGCGATTGCTACGATCTCCCCTTCGGCGACCGCACCTGTATGCACGAGACGGTCTTTTCCGCCACCCGCCAGAAGGCGCAGGGGGTGCGCGCCCTCGATATCGCCAAGCGCATCCTCGATTTCGGCATCCACCCGCCGACGGTCTATTTCCCGCTTGTCGTTCCCGAGGCGCTGATGATCGAGCCGACTGAGACCGAGTCGATCGAATCGCTCGATCACTTCATCGGCGTGATGCGCCAGATCGCTCAGGAAGCCGCCGAAACCCCGGAAATCGTGCAGAACGCTCCCCACACCACGGAGTACAAGCGCCTCGACGAAGTCGCCGCCAACCGCACGCTCAACCTGCGCTGGCGCGCGGACGCGGCGGTCGCGGTCCAGGAGCCGGAGGCGGTCGCGGCGGCGGACTGACCGAGGAGTGGTAGGCTAAATTCCTCGGTCGACCATCGCACCGGCCGTAGCCAGGGGAAAGCATCACAGGCGGGGAATACGTGACCGAACAGTCGCATCCCCCCGCGTCAATGAGGGGCCTTGGATTATGGCCACAACTCGTCTCTACACCATCGAGAATGTTGAGCAGTCCCCTCCTGAGGGTGAGTGGGAATTGATAGATGGAGAGCTCGTGCTGATGACCCCCGCTGGGCTCGAATCAAGCAGTCTTGGGCTTCGGATTGGCCGGATCGTCGGCAACTTTGTGGACGCCCACGATCTTGGGATGATGACCGGCGCCGATGGCGGCTACGTGCTTTTCCCCGATCGGCAAACGCTGCGAGCACCAGATGTGGGGTTCATCCAAAAGGATCGCATCCCACCAGTCGAAGAACTCTCCCGCTTTCCGCGGCTCGCACCAGATCTTGCTATCGAGGTGCTCTCCCCGTCCGACAAGATGGTCGACGCACTCAGCAAAGTCACCATGTATCTCCAGGCCGGCGTGCGCATCGTCTGGCTCATCGACCCTGAGACGATGAGCATCACCGTGTTTCGCCCGGATGCCGCCCTCGCGGTGCTGAAAGAAGGCGACACCCTCGACGGCGGCGACGTCCTTCCCGGTTTTAGCGTCCCGGTCGCGGAGATTTTTGAATAGCGCAGAGGCAGAACCAATGGTCGCAACTCGACACGTCACGATCGAGGAATTTGCGGCAATGCCGCTCCAAGGGATCTGGGAACTCGTCGACGGGGAGATGATCGAATTGTCGCCGACAGCAGGTCTTTCAGGCGGAATCGCCGGTGAAGTGTTCGCGTTGCTGCGAAATTATGTTCGCGCCAACAACCTCGGTTGGGCATTTCCCCCCGAAACTGGATTCATCCTCTTTGGCGACCGGCAGACGGTGCGCTCTCCAGACGCGGCCGTGGTGCTCCGCGCTCGCCTCGTGGAACGACCAAACAGTTTCATTCCCCTTGCGCCAGATTTGGCCGTCGAAGTGCTCTCCCCCTCGGACCGCATGGCCGATGCGATGAGCAAGATCACGATGTATCTCCAGGCTGGGGTCCGGCTCGTTTGGCTTGTAGACCCGGCAACCCTAACTGTCATCGTTTTTCGCCAAGACGCCGCACCGAAAACACTCGAAGCGACCGACACACTCGACGGTGGCGACGTCCTTCCCGGTTTTAGCGTCCCGGTCGCGGAAATCTTCGCCTGACCGTTGCTCTTGGACGCGCAAGGGCGCAACAACCTGGGGATCGACATCGCGCCAGAGACGCGTCGACCGACGATCGCTACCGGACGCTCTCGCTCAGCGCGAGGATGCTGTCGAGACCGGTTGACACCGTGCGCCAGGTGTCGCCCGCGTCCTCCGTCACGAGCAGATCGCCATTTTCCAAGCCGGCGATCAGCACATTCGCCTGACCGCGCGGCGTCAGCAGCGCGTAGGGCATACGCGGCAAGGGGCGTTCGATTCCGGAACCCTCCCCGCCGAGCGCCTCCCATGGCCCATCGCCCCGTTTGCGAAAGAGGATGGCCTGGGCATCGCCATCATGACGATGGGCGGTGCGCGCGCCGTGGCTGGCCGAGACGTACCAGAGATCGGGGTCCACGGCGTCGACGGCCAGCCCCCAGGTGTAGTGACGGTCCATTCCGTCGTCCATCGCGCGCCAGGTCGCCCCCGCGTCCTCGGAGATAGCAACGCCGCCGCCCGCGGCTTCGTAGACCCGTTCCGGGGCGGCCGGATGGGTGGCGAGCGCGTGGGCATCGAACTGAGACCCCGGCTTGCGGTCTTCCCAGGTCTTGCCGCCATCGCGGCTAATCATCACGCCGCCCAGCTCGATGCCGGCGTAGATCGTCGCTGGATCGGTTGGATGAAACGCGATCCAGCGGACATGATGCGTCCACGGCCGCGGTGGAAACGACCACGTCGGCGCGCTCGGCAGATCGCCCAGCGCCGGGGAATCCTGCCAGGTGGCGCCGTCGTCCTCGGAGCGCAGGAGCCTGCTCGGCTCAGTTCCGGCATAGACCACCGAGCGGCCATCGACGCGCTCGCACGGCGAGATGGCGATCGCGAGCACGCGCGCGTCGGCCAGCCCCGACCCGACCGATTCCCAGACGTCGCCACCGTCCAGACTGCGGTAGATACCGCGGTCGAAGGTGCC
>JACCXM010000332.1 GCA_013697005.1 Chloroflexia bacterium
GTTGGGGCGAGCGCTGCAATGTTTCATCGCTCGTGGTGGCGGTCAATCCGGCGGGCGGGTTCAACTGCTACTGGGAAATGCCGTTTCGGACGCGAGCGCGCATCACGGTCGAGAATCTCAGTCCCGACCCGGTACCGGCGCTCTATTACCAGGTCGACTACACGCTGACGGATGTTCCGGACGATTGCGCGTATCTCCATACCCAGTGGCGGCGCAGCAACCCGCTTCCCTATCAGGAGGTGCACACCCTGCTCGAGGGAGTGCGGGGCCAGGGCCACTACGTGGGAACCTACGTCGCCTGGGGATCCAACAACAACGGTTGGTGGGGCGAAGGCGAAATCAAGTTCTTCATGGATGGGGACCGAGAGTGGCCGACGATCTGCGGCACCGGCACCGAGGACTATTTTGGCGGCGCCTGGAACTTCGAGCATCCGCCGGGGGAATACGGCGTCTACTCCACCCCGTTTCTGGGGTTACCGCAGGTCATCAAACCGGACGGGCTCTACCGCAGCCAGGGGCGGTTCGGGATGTATCGCTGGCACGTCATGGACCCGATTCGCTTCGCCGAGAACTTACGGGTGACGATCCAGGCGCTCGGCTGGCGGTCATCGCTGGAAGACCAGCGACGTTACTTGCCACTTCAAGACGACATCGCCAGCACGGCATTCTGGTACCAGACCGAGCCGCACGCACCATTCCCGCCGATACCGGGTTTGAATGGGTTGGAGGTGGTGTAAACGTTAAGCCGGGAGAGGGAGGAAACGCGAAACGTCCAATCCGTAGACCCGAATCGCGTTGCCACCGAAAACACTTGCCCATTCGTCCGGCGCAAGTGGCGGCAGGGCTTCCTCCAGCGCCGACTTGACCGCCCCATAGGAGCCGGCGAGGAGGCAGACCGGCCAGTCCGAGCCGTACATCACGCGATCGGGGCCGAAGATATCGAGGGTACGGGCGACGAAGGGTTTCAGGTCGTCCGGGGTCCAGTTCGTCCAACCCGCCTCGGTGATCATGCCCGAGAGCTTGCAGGAGACATGGGTAAGATTCCGGAACGGCTCCATCAGGGTGCTCCAGGCGTCGATTTCTCCCGAGGCAATCGGCGGTTTAGCGAGGTGGTCGATGACAAAGGGCATGCCGGAGAATGCCCGCGCGGTGGTCAGCGCGGCCGGGAGCTCGCGGGGGCGGACCAGAATGTCATACGCCAGACCGGCGTCCCGGACCGCCGCCAGACCGCGCAGGACATCTGGCCGCAGCAGCCAACCCGCGTCCTCTTCGTCGTGGACCTGATGCCGGATGCCAACGAGGGTCTTGCCACCCTCCCAGGATTTGAGATGGGCGAGCGTTTCGCCTACGTCCGGATCGGTGAGGTTGACCCAACCGACGACCCCCGCGACGAAATCCGTGCGCGCGGCGAGGGCGAGGAACTCCTGAGTTTCCGCGATGCTGGGGACGGTTTGCACCAGCACGGTGGCATCGACACCCGCGGCCACGAGCAACGGCCGCAGATCGGCAGGCGTAAAGGAGCGGCGAATGGGATCGAGCGCCGGGTCCGCCAACCAGGAGTAGTCGTGCCGCGATGGTGTCCAGAAATGGTGATGGGCGTCGACCACGAATGGGCGCGTGCTCATGCCTCCCCCTGGTACTAGCCGTCATCTCCCGGTGGCGTTCGCAGCTCTTCGACCTCACGCCGCAAATCCTCGATATCTTGAAACTGGCGATATACCGAGGCGAAACGGATGTAGGCGACTTCATCCAGCGCTTTCAACTGGCGCAGCACCGATTCGCCGATGGCGGTGGACGGCACCTCGGCGGTGCCCAGTGCCATCAGGTCCGCCTCGACTCGCGCCAGAAGCGCGTCGATGGCATCCTCGCCGACGGGGCGTTTGGTGAGCGCCACGCGTAGCTTCTGACGCAGTTTTACCGGATCGTAGTCCTGGCGCCGCCCGTCCTTTTTGACGATCATCAGACTGGCGCCTTCGATGCGTTCGTAGGTGGTGAAACGGCGCCCGCAGACGGAGCACTCACGGCGGCGGCGCGTGCTGTCGCCGCCGCTCAGCTCGCGGCTGTCGATGACGCGGGAATCCTCGGCCCGGCAGAATGGACAGCGCACGCGCTAGTCCTCAGCTCGCCACGGATTCCCTGACTGGAAGTGCATTACCGCTCGCGCAGAAACTTGATGATCGAGGATTCGGCAACCCAGTCATCTTCCTGGAATGAGGTGGCGGGTGATGTCCCCTGCGTTGCATTCCGGGGTGGAGACGAAATCGCGGGCGATGCGGCCGGCCGGTAGGCGCGGTCGGGTTCGCGCATCGGGCGCGGCTCCCGCGCCGGGCTGCGCACCGTCGAATCGAAGAAATCACCGGCTTGCTCGAACCCGGTGGCGATCAGCGTGATGCGGACCGCATCCCCCAGCGAGGCATCGACCGACGTGCCGTAGATGATCTCGGCTTCTTCGTCGACGGCGGCGCGGATGATTTCTGCCGCTTCACTGGTCTCGACCAGAGTCAGCCCGGTGCCGCCGGTGATGTTGTAGAGCACTCCCGTGGCGCCCTGGATATTCATTTCCAGGAGCGGGCTCTCGATCGCTTGCTGCGCGGCATCGATGCAACGCGTCTCGCCCGAGCCGTAACCGATCGCCATCAGGGCCGACCCGGCTTCGCGCATCACTGTCTTGACATCGGCGAAGTCGAGGTTGATGACGCCCGGTTTGGTGATCAGATCGGAAATCCCGCCAATCCCCTGGCGCAGGACGTCGTCGGCCAGCCCGAACGCCTCTTCGATCGAGGTCTTGGCATCGACCATGTCGAGCAAGCGCTGGTTCGGAATCACGATCAAGGCGTCGACCGTCTCGCGTAAGCGGGCGATACCCTCTTCGGCGGCGCGGCGGCGGCGCGTTCCTTCGAAGTCGAAGGGTTTCGTCACCACGCCAACGGTGAGTGCCCCGGCGGCGCGGGCATGCTTGGCAATCACAGGGGCGGCGCCGGTTCCAGTTCCACCGCCCATACCGGCGGTGATGAAGACCATGTCGGCCCCACGCACCATCTCACCGAGTGTGTCGGCGCTCTCCTCGGCGGCGCGCTCTCCGATCTCGGGGCGGCCACCGGCGCCGAGACCTTTGGTCAATTTGTCGCCGATCCGGACGTAGACCGGAGCCTGACTCCCCATCAGGGCCTGGGCGTCGGTATTGACCGAGACGAACTCGATGCCATCGACCCCGGCGTCGATCATGCGATTGACGGCATTGCCACCGGCGCCGCCGATCCCAACGACTTTGATATGGGCGAAGGTTTCGCGAATGATGTCATCCCACGCGGCATCTCGCGTGCGCGGGATGGCAGCGACCGGTTTGGTGGCGACAGGAACCGAAGTTGGCTCAGCGGCGGGTGGAGGTGTTGGGGATGGATCAGGTTTTGCATTTAGCGTTAAAGAGGGTTCCCGGGCGGCCGCATTCATCTCCATCGTCGCGGGAGCGGTCTCGACCGCTCCGCGGTATAACGCGTTTCGCCGATCGTCGGGTTGCGGTGGTCGCCGCTGGCCGCGTACCGGCCCCTGGTTGTGGGACTGCATGCTTCTTCCCCATCCCGGAAGGAGAACGCCTCCGCTGGCGCCGGCAGGGCACCGGATCAGCCCGTCCGGCTGGCGCACCCGAGAGTCGTGCTATCAGTCATCGCGGGGGAGATGACACGAGACGACGTGGAGCAACGCCCCGCCGCGAGTATAACATTGGGCTGCCATGCACCCCGCAAGCTCGATCTGACTGAACGTTCACTTAGACCGTGCGCCTCCGTTGCAGCGACCGCTCCAATGCCAGACCGATCAGGCGATCGACCAACTCCTCAAGCGCCATGCCGGTTCCTTGCCACAAACGGGGGTACATGCTGATCGCGGTAAACCCGGGAATGGTGTTGACCTCGTTGATGAAAATCTGGTCGGTGTTGCGGTCCATGAAAAAGTCGATACGCGCCATCCCCGCCAGATCGAGCGCGCGGAACGCGGCGACTGCCATCTCCTGGATCTCGGCCATGGTATTGCCGTCGATGGGGGCCGGAACGAGGAGTTCGGAGTTGTCATCTACGTATTTGGCGTCGTAGTCATAAAACTCGTTGCCAGGAACGACCTCGCCGACGATCGAGGCGATCGGTTCGTCATTGCCGAGCACCGCAATCTCCAGCTCGCGGGCATCGATCGCTTTCTCGATGATGATGCGCCGGTCATGGCGCCCCGCTTCGCGCACGGCCGTAGGAAATTCGCTCGCGTCGTGGGCCTTGATCACTCCAACGCTGGACCCCATGTTCGCCGGTTTCACGAAGCAAGGGAAACCCAGAATCTGGCCGGCCCATTCGGTGCAGGCGTCAGGATCGCGTTCCCACTCCTTGCGGGTGATGAGCCGCCAGGGCGCCTGGGGCAACCCCTCCTGCGCGAGCACCGTTTTGGCCATCGCCTTGTCCATGCTCAACGCCGAACCGAGCACCCCCGCGCCGACGTACGGGACGCCAGTCAGCTCCAGCAACCCTTGCACGGTGCCATCCTCACCCATCGGGCCATGCAGCACCGGAAAGACGACGTCGAAACCTCCGGCGAATACCGCGGGGACGGCGCTTTCCACGGGGGTGTTGACAACCGGTTCCGGGGCGGCGCCGTCGCCCAGCGCGAAGAGCGGTGAATTCACGGTCAAGACCGCGAAGGGATCGCCCCCGGCCAACCAGCGGCCCTCGCGGGTAATGCCGATGGGGACGACCTCGTAGCGATCGGGATTGAGCGCGCCGATGACGGTTTGCGCCGAGCGCAGCGAGACATCGTGCTCGCTGGATTGCCCCCCGAACAGGACGGCCACTCGCACTCTTCCGCCGCGCCGCTCCTGCATCGACCGGTCCTCTCCGTTGCTCACTCGCCCGCGACGTGGAGATATTCAACCTCGCGCCGCAACTCTACTCCGAACCGCTCACGCACCCGTTGCTGAGCGATTGCGATCAGATCGCGCACATTCGCGGCCGTGGCAGACCCATCGTTGACGATCCAGTTGGCATGTTTCGGCGAAAACGCGGCGCCGCCGACGGCAAACCCTTTGAGACCGCTATCTTCGAGAAGACGCCCCGCAAAATCACCGGGCGGATTGGCGAAGGTCGAACCGGCACAGGCACCCGTCGGCTGGGTGAGCTTGCGAAAGGCGGCGTGCTCATCGGCGAGCCGTACCAGCGCGACCGGTTCGCCTTTGGGCAGAACCATCACTGCCGCGAGCACGGTCCAGGGCCGCGGCCGGGGCGCCGCCTTGATGATCGTGTGCCGGTAGGCGGCCTCCAGCCACGCCGCCGGTTTTTCTTCGATTTCGCCGCCGTCGTTGAACACGACGACACGTTCCAGGTGGTCGATCTGCTCCGTGCCGTGCGCGCCGGCGTTGTTGACCGTCGCACCGCCGATGGTGCCCGGCAAGCCGACACCCCAGTCCATCCCGGACCAGCCGCGCTCCGCGGCATAGCGCCCGGTCCATGACAAGGGCGCCTGCGCCGCCACCCGTAACCGCACGGCGTCTCCCAGATCGTCGACCGCAACCAGATGCGCGGCCCGCTCGCCCGGTGTACGCGCCAAGACGACCAGCCCCCGGATCCCCGCGTTCCCGACCAGGAGATTACTGCCGCCTCCGATCACCGTCACCGGCAACCCCTCATCCCGTCCCCAGGCGAGTGCCGCGAGCAGATCGTCCGGGGTCGCCGCGCGCACCAGAAAATCGGCTGGCCCGCCGATGCGCCAGGTGGTGTGCAAGCGCATCGGGCTATCGCGGTGGATTTTTATTGTGGGTTGGTTGGGGATGGTGACGGTCGTGTGCGCAGGGCGAGGGGCTTGCTTCTGGCCAATGGGTCGTTCGACATCTGACGATGCCTGCAGGAGCGCGAGAAGCGCCGGTCCCGTATCCGTAACGCTTCCCGCGCCGAGCGTTAGCACCACGTCGCCTCGCTCCACGACCGCGGCAAGAATCGTCGCCGCGTGCGCGGGATCGCGGGCGGTCAGAGTCTCCGCCGGGAGCAGTCGCACCAGATCGGCGGATGAGATGCCGAGATCATCTGTCTCCCGCGCCGCGTAGACATCGAGGATCAGCACCCGGTCGGCGGCGGCGAATGACGCGGCGAAACCGGGCAGGAGCGTCTTCAGCCGGGAAAAGGTGTGCGGCTGGAAGACGGCCCACAGACGGCGACCGGGGAACCGGTCTCGCGCCGCGCGCAAGGTGGCCGCGATCTCGGTCGGATGGTGGGCGTAGTCGTCGATGACCAGGACACCGCGCTCCTCGCCCTTCGCTTCAAACCGCCGCCCCACGCCCGCGTACGTTTCCAACGCCGCCGCCGCCGCCGCGGCGTCATAGCCAAGCGCGACGAGGGCGGCCTGCGCGGCGATCGCGTTTCTGGCGTTATGTCGGCCTGGGACATTGACGAGTAGCGGCGTCGCAATGTCGTCGGGGCCGGTTGCTTGCCACCCCTCCTCGGTCTGCTCAAGTCGCCAATCGGCGTTGATGGTTTCGCCGAAGGTGACGACGTTACGCGGGGGCGCCCAGTCGTCGCGGGCGGCGACTCGTATACAGCCAGGATCGTCGGCGGCGATCACCACCGTCCCCTCTCGATCCATCCCGGCGACGAACGCGGCGAATGCCGCGTCATAGGCATCGGGGTCGGGAAAGATATCGGGATGGTCATACTCGACATTGGTGATAATCGCGATGTGGGGATGCAACTGCAGGAAGGACCAGTCGTACTCGTCGGCCTCGACGACCATCTCGTCGCCAGAACCAGGAGCGGCGTTAGTCCCCGCTCCTTCCAGGGTCGCGCCGATGGCAAAACTCGGGTCGGCCCCGAGAGCCCGCAGCGCGGCGACGATCATGCCACTGGTGGTCGATTTGCCATGGCTGCCGGCGACCGCCACGCCGCGGCGGTCGCCGGCCAGCGCGCCGAGCAGTCTCGCCCGTTTCACGACGGGTCTGCCCGCGGCAACCGCGGCGGCGATTTCTGGATTGTCCGGCCGCACCGCCGCCGTGGCGACGATGAGATCGGCCGTTGCCGCCGCATCCGTCGCGGTGTGGCCGATCGTGACCGCGATTCCTTCGCCAGTCAAATCATCGAGCAGTGGCGATGCCGCCGAATCCGATCCCGAGACGGTGTATCCCCAGGCATTGAGCATGCGCGCCAATCCGCTCATGCCGATACCGCCGATCCCGACAAAATGGACGGTTGCGGGGAGTGGTGGGAGCAATGCGTCGGAAACTCCCACTCCGTCTCCCTGAGAAACCCTCACCCCTACGGCCTCCCGCCTGCCGCCTCCCGCCTCCCGCCTCTCATTACTCAGCGCCTTCACCGCCACGCGGAACTGCTCGCCGCGATCGAACTCGTCGCGGAAGAGTCCGAACGAGGCACAACCGGGCGAGAGGAGGATGACATCACCCGGCGAGGCTTCGTGGCGCGCGGCGGCGACGGCTTCGGTCATCACCGCGAATGGACCCCGGGGCGCGATGCCGCGTTCCTGAAGCGCGGTCGTCAGCGCCGGTGTGGCCGTGCCTTCAAAGAGATAGACCACCGCCCCGATCCGCGCCGCCGCGTCCGCGAGTGGCGCCGGATCGAGGCGTTTGTCGGCGCCACCCGCCAGGAGGTGAATCCGTCGTGAGTCGTGCGCCAGGGCGTCGAGCGCGGCGACCGTGGCGATTGGCGCGGTCGCGGTGGTGTCGTTGATGTAGGTCACGGCGTCAATGTCGGCGACGGTTTCCATCCGGTGTTTTACACCCCGGAACGCCGCGAGCACGGCCCCCATCGTCTCTGCACTCGCGCCGGCCAGGATGGCGGCAGCCAGCGCTGCCAACGCGTTGGATGCGCCATGTCTTCCCGCCAGCGCCGCCGATCGCGGAAGTGACCAGCGGTGCTCGACTCCCCCCCAGCGCCAACAAAGCTCCTCTCCGGTGGACCACGCGCCGTCCTCGCCACGGTCACCGGCGCCAAACGGGACTACCGTGGCGGCGGCCTCGGTGGCGGCGTGCCACGCTTCCGGGTCGTCGCGGTTGACCACGAGCCAGTCGCCCTCCGCCTGATTCCTCGTGATCCCTCGTTTCGTCGCGGCGTAGTCGGCAAAATCGTCGTAGGTGTTGAGGTGGTCCTCGGCGATCGTGGTCAGCACGGCGATGTGCGGCGCCAACCGGTGCTCGATCAGCGATTCGAGTTGCCACGACGATAGCTCGATGACCACCGGCACGTCGGGCCGGAGGTGCGGCAATTGGTCGAGCGCCGAAACACCCATGTTGCCGGCGACGATCGCGTCGGGATAGGCCGCGCGCAGAAGGTCGCCGATGAGCGTGGAAACGGTGGTCTTGCCCTTGGTGCCGGTGACGGCGACGATCGGGGCGGGACAGGCGCGAAAAAAGAGACTCATCTCCATTTCGACCGGGATCCCGTGTGTGCGCGCCATTTCCAGAAGCGGCGCGCGGCGCGGCACCCCGGGATTGCGCACGATCATATCGGCGCCTTCCAGGGTGAAATCCCGCGCATCGTGCTGACCCAGGACATAGCGGATCGGCATGTCCGCCAGCTCCGCTAGCGGCTCGCTCAGATCAGCAGCCGACCGGCGATCGGTGACGGTCACGGTGGCGCCCTGTTGCACGAGATAGCGGGCCACGCCCAGGCCACCGCCCCGGGTGCCCAGCCCCATCAAGGTGACGCGCTTGCCGCGCAGATCAAGAGCCACGTTTGCGCCTCACATACCGGTGCCGCGTCGGATTCAGAGCTCGACGAGCGCCATGGCGACGCCAATGATGCCGGCCATCATGGCCAGCATCCAGAAGCGCATCGTCACTTGCGTCTCCGACCAGCCGAGCATCTCGAAATGGTGATGCAGCGGCGCCATCTTGAACAGGCGGCGTCCTTCTCCGTAACGGCGCCTGGTCAGTTTGAAGTACCCGACTTGCAGCATCACCGATAACGCCTCGGCGACGAAAACCGCGCCAACGACCGGTAAGAGCAACCATTGCCCGGTCATGAACGCCGCCACCGCGAGCGACGAACCGATCGCCAGCGATCCGGTGTCGCCCATGATGACCTGCGCCGGGTGGGCGTTGAACCAGAGAAACCCCATCAGCGCCCCGGTCATGGTGAGACAGAAGGTGACCACCCCGAGCTGTCCCTGGCGGAAGGCGATGATGGCGTAGGCGACAAAAGCGATGGCGGCGGTACCGGCGGCGAGGGTATCGAGCCCATCGGTAAAGTTCACCGCGTTGGCCATGGCAATGATCGCCAACCCGGCGACGGGAATGTAGAGCAGTCCGATGTCGTAGCGGCCGACAAAGGGGAGGTAGACGCCGCTCAAACCCAATCCGTAGGGGAAAGGGACGTGCAGGATCGCCGCCGCGATCAACGCGAACAGGGCGAGCCAGAAAAACTTCAAGCGGGCCGTCATCCCTCCCTGCCGGGTGCCGCCGAGGAGACTGCGGCGATCGTCGATGGCGCCCAGGATGGCGGCGGCCACCAGCACGCCGATGGGAAGGAGCATCGACAAGCGGCCGGCGGTGTTGAAGACCAGGGTGATCAGGACCACGGAGACCGCCACCATGATGCCCCCCATCGTGGGGGTGCCGGTCTTGACGAAATGCGTCTCCGGTCCATCGATGCGGACCTGTTTGGCGGCCCTGCGCGTGCGTAGAAAGGTGACGATCGGCCGGCCAATAATGAGCGTCACGACAAACGCGAGTCCCGCCAGCGCGAGCGAAACGGCCATATTCTGATTCGGGTCCGCCGGCATGATGCTGATCATGGGCGGAGGTGACAGTCGAGAGTCGACAGTCGACAGTCGATAGCACGAACGGTTGGGACACGCCCGCTCACGATTCGCGATCCACATCACCATCATTGCGGCTTGCCGTTTGACTCTCGACTGTCGACTCTCGACTGTCGACTCGAAGCCGCTCCACGATCTCTTCCATGCGCAGGCCGCGTGAACCCTTGAGCAGAACGACGTCTCCCTCGCGCAACTCGCGGAGCAGGTAGTCGATCAATTCCTCGCGCTGCTCGAGCGCGAAGGATGTCACGGCGGGGGGACCAACGTCGAAACGGCCGTCGGTCGTCGCCGCCTCCCGCGCGATGATGCGCGCCATTTCGCCGTAGGTCACCACCAGATCGGCGACCTCCCCGGCGCGGCGGCCGACGGTGACATGCTCCCGTTCGGTGATCTCGCCCAACTCTCGCATGTCACCCAGCACGGCGATCGCGCGGGTTGGATTCATGGCATCCAGCAACCCGAGCGCGGACATCACCGAGGGGGTCGAGGCGTTATAGGTGTCGTCGATCATCTGCGATCCGTTCGGTCCTGGCACGATCAGCAGCCGCACCTGCACCCCCGGCTCGGCCAAACCTTGCAGCATGTTCGCCAGATCCATCCCGAGCGCATGCCCGACCGCGATCGCGGCGAGCGCCAACTCGACCGCGTGGCCGCCGATCAGGGGCACCTTGACCCGGTTGGCATCGTCGCCGATGTGCAGCCAGAAGGCGGTTCCTTCCAAGCCCTCCGATTCGACCTCGGTGGCGCGCACGTCGTTGTCCGGGCCGAGGCCGTACAGGAGAACGCGCCCTCGACAACGCGCGGCCATCGCCCGTACACGGGGATCGTCGCCATTCAGAATGGCCCAGCCATCGTCCGGGATCGCCTCGACCAGCTCGGCTTTCGTCTCCGCGATGGCCTCGATTGTGCCCATCCGCTCCAGATGCACGGGATGCACGTTGGTCACCACCCCGACCTGGGGCCGCGCGATCTCCGCCAGTAGCCGAATCTCGCCCAGGGCGTAAGCGCCGCCCAACTCCAGCACCGCCGCGCCGTGCTCGGGGGTGACATCCAGCAACGAGAGGGGGAGCCCGATTTCCGAGTTGAGATTCCCGGCCGAGCGATACGTCGGCTTCCAGCGCTCCAGCACGGAGGCGACCGTCTCTTTGGTGCTCGTCTTGCCGACGCTGCCGGTGATGCCGACGACGAGAAGATCGGCGAGCGAATCACGCCAACGCGCCGCCAGACGCTGTAACGCGAGCAATGGATCGTCGACGACGAGCAGCGGCAGCGGCGGGTCGGGTTGCGCGCCGGCCCATTCACGACCGACCAGCGCGGCGATCGCTCCCGCGGCGACGGCATCGTCGACGAAGTCGTGACCGTCGAAGCGTTCGCCACGCAAGGCAATGAAGAGATCACCCGGTTGCGCCTGGCGCGCGTCACGCTCGATTCTGGTGAAGACTGTCTCCGCGGCTAGGTCGCCTCGCGGCGCCGCACCAGTGCCGGCAATGACGTTTTCCAACGTGAGCGGCGTCATGCCCGGGTTCCCGGCGCGACATCGGCCAGCGGCTCCGGAAGCAGCTCCGCGACACGCAGTACCGCCGAGCGCGCGCGTGGGTTGCCGTCGATCTCCGTAGCATCCGGACGCACCGCCCGCCGCGTCACTTTTCGCAACCGGGGGATTTGCCCGCAGATACAGATTGGTGTCCGTGGCGGGCAAACGCAACCGGCGCTTTCGCGTTCGATGAAGCGCTTGACGATCCGGTCCTCCAGTGAATGAAAGGCGATCACGACCAGCCGCCCCGCGGGGGCGAGCACATCGACGGCGCCGGCAAGGGCGGCTTCCAGTGCCGCCAACTCCTCGTTCGTGGCGATGCGCAACGCCTGAAACGTACGCGTGGCGGGATGCGTGTCCCGCCCGCGACGGCCGCCAACGGCCCGCGCCGCGATCTCCGCCAGCCGCGTCGTCGTCGCGATCGGTTCCAACTCGCGCTCGCGGACGATCGCGCGGGCGATACGGCGGCTCCCCGGTTCTTCACCGTAGCGCCAGATGAGGTCCGCCAACGCGGGTTCGGAAAGGGTGTTCACCAGATCGCGGGCGGGGCGGCCGCGTTCCGGGTCGAAGCGCATGTCGAGCGGTCCAGCGGAGCGAAATGCGAATCCGCGTTCGGGCTGGTCGAGTTGGAACGAGGAGAGACCGAGATCGAGCAGGATGCCGTCGAGTGGAACAAACCCATAGTCGCGGGCGACGGCGGCAAGCGTGGCGAAGTTAGCGCGGACGGGGACGAGTCGATCGGCGATGCCGGGTTCACGGTGCAAGGTGAGCGCGCGGTCGATCGCCTCCGGATCGGTGTCGAGGGCGAGCACCATTCCATCGGGGACGGCGGCGTCCAACAGCGCACAGGTGTGACCGCCACCACCAAAGGTGGCATCGAGATACCGGCCACCAGCATGCGGGCGCAACGCGGCGATCACCTCATCGCGGAGCACTGGCTGGTGCCCGGCGAGGGTTTTGCTAATGGCGACGGGCGCAGACACGGCGGGAAGTATGCTCCCTGTCGCGATCGCCTGGACAGGCCGTGCGCGGGCAGGGTTGGGGTAACTGCCCGCGTCGACAAGGAGCGAATGGTCATGACCACCACGAATATCCCGTTTCTGCGGCCGCCCGAGCTGGTGCGGCGCTCGAGTTGGGAAGATCCGCACGAGACGCGGGTTGCCAACTGGATCCGGCCCTGGGACGGTGAGGAAGCGTTCGACGTCGGGCTGCTGATGATTCCCATCGCGCGCGGCGCGATCAAGCACGTCGCGGCGCATCTGGGACCGAACGCGCTGCGCATGGTCTGGCCATTTTTCACGACGTACAGCATCGATTACGACATCGATATCGCCCCGTTACGGGTGCGCGATCTCGGCGACGTCGCGATATCCCTGCTCGACGTGCCGGAGGCGCACCGCGCCATCGAGGAGGCGGCCGGCGCGCTGTTCCGGATGAACCGCGATTTCTTCCCGGTGACGATCGGTGGCGAGCACTCGCTGGCTCATCCCCTGCTGCGGGCCTTCAAGGCGGGCCGGGGCTACGAGCAGATCGGGCTCATTCAATTCGACGCGCACATGGATTTTCAGACCGCGGAGCATGGACCGCACAATGGCACGCCGATCCGGACCATCCTCGAAGAGGGCATCGTCGCACCGCGCAATCTCGTCCAGATCGGCATCGCCGGGTTCGTCCAGGCCGAATGGCACACCCGCTGGGGCCGCGACCAGGGCGTGACCATCTTTACCGCGCGCGATGTGGCGACGCGCGGGATGGGTCCACTGCTGGAAGAGGCGATCGCGATCGCGGGCGAAGGAACCGAGGCGATCTACGTGACGTTCGACATCGACTGCTTCGATCAGGCATTTGCCCCCGGTACCGGCGCGTCGCTCCCCGGCGGGATTACCCCCTGGCAAGCCTATGACGCGCTCTTCCAGCTTGGCGCACACCCAAGCGTCCAGGGTTTCGATCTGGTCGAGGTCGATCCCTCACGTGATGCCGGGGATATCACGGCGCGGCTGGCCACAAAGCTGATGCTCACCCTGCTGGCGGGGTATGCGACGCGCTCATTCCCGAATGGGACGGGGCGAACTTGATGAACTTTATGAACTTCTGGGGAGACGGGCAGAGGACGGAAGATCATCGATGATCACGCACGATCATTGAGTTACGGCGTCCAGCGAGCCCGGACCTCTTCCCAGGTTGGGGGCGGTTCCGGCAGCGGCAAGGACGAATCCCGGCGCAGGGCATCCAGAATCAGGGCCAGATAGCGGTGGCGCAACTGGTTCGCGCGCCGTGCGCTGCTGATCCGACACGAAGACATTGATGAAAGGCTCTCGACTTGATTGACGACTCCACCATTCGCCCCTTTCGCATCGACATTCCGCAAACCGATATCGACGATCTTCATGACCGGCTGGCGCGCACTCGCTGGCCTCACGAGTTGCCCGGCGTCGGATGGAGCCGCGGCGTGCCTCTGACCTACCTGCAAGGTCTCGCGGAGTACTGGCGGACCGGCTACGACTGGCGTGAGCACGAAGCGGCGCTGAACGCTTTCCCCCAATTCACGACCACGATCGACGGCGCCAACGTGCATTTCCTGCACGTCCAGTCACCGGAATCCAACGCGATGCCGTTGGTTCTCACCCACGGCTGGCCCGGTTCGATCGTCGAGTTCATGCAGGTCATTGGTCCGCTCACGGACCCCGCGGCCCACGGCGGCGACCCCGCGGATGCCTTTCATCTCGTGGTTCCCTCGATCCCCGGGTTCGGGTTTTCTGGCCCGACGCGCGAGATTGGATGGAACGTTCGCCGGATCGCGCGAGCCTGGGCCGAGCTGATGCGCCGCCTCGGGTATGAGCGCTATGGCGCGCAGGGCGGCGATTGGGGCGCGGCCATCTCGCGCGCGCTGGGCGTCGCCGATCGCGACCACGTCGTAGGCGTCCATCTGAACTTTTTGCCCGTCTTCCCCTCCGGCGACCCGGCAGAACTGGAAAATCTGACGGAGGTGGAGCGCACCCGGCTCGCCACGCTCGAGCGCTTCGCCACCGATCTCTCGGGCTACGTCAGCATCCAGAGCACACGTCCGCAAACGCTCGCCTACGGGCTTACCGATTCACCGGTTGGGCAACTGGCCTGGATCGTCGAAAAGTTCAAGGAATGGACCGACTCGCGGGACGCGCCTGAAGACGCGGTCGACCGCGACCAGATGTTGACCAACGTGATGCTCTATTGGCTGACCGCAACGGCGAGAACCTCAGCCGAAATTTACAAGGAGGACGCCACGACGTGGCGTAAAACGGAAGTCTCCGCGACACCGACCGGGATCGCCCTGTTTGCCCGTGAATTCGGTCAGCCCGTACGAAGTCTGGCCGAGCGTGAGAACACCAACATCGTCCATTGGTCGGAGTTTGATCGCGGCGGGCACTTTGCCGCCATGGAGGAACCCGATCTGCTCGTCGGCGACATGCGGGCATTCTTTCGCCTCCTGCGCTGAGAAGGTTGACCACCGGCGATGGCCGGGTGATGAATGTCGATTTCACGACGCCGTCAATCGACGATCAAGGCAAGGACGACGTCGCGAAGGGAGCGCTCGCAATGCAGAAGTCAACACTTCGCCTGGGGCATGAGTTCAGCGATCGCGTGAGGATGTCGCGGCGGCGCTGGTTGGCGGCCGTGGGAGCGGCGGTGGCGGCCACCACCCTGAGCGATGTCCCCGTGCTGGCGCGGCAGGCAACCCCGGTTGCCGCGCCCAAGGCCTCCCCGGTCGCCGTAGATCGTGATTGGCGCGGCGAGCGCTGGGTCGGGACGTGGTCCGCCGCACCGCAGACGCCGTTTCCGGCGTTCGAGGACTTTCCGAGCCAACTCATCGAGCTGGACAATCAAACGGTTCGCCAGATCGTGCGTATTGTGGCCGGAGGCGACCAGGTGCGCGTGCGACTCACCAACGCCTACGGCGACGCGCCTCTCGTCATCGGCGCCGCGCACATCGCCTTGCGCGAAGCCGAGACGCGCATCGACCCGGCGACCGATCGGACGCTGACGTTCTCGGGCAGTCCCTCGTTCACCATTCCGGCCGGGGCCACCGCCCTGAGCGATCCGGTCGACATGGTCGTGCCGGCGCTTACCGAACTGGCGATCAGCATTTTCCTGCCAGAACCGAGTCCCTCGACAACCGTTCACGGCTTCGCCTTTCAAACGAACTTCATCTCGCCGGGCGGGGATTTCACCGCCGCGTCCGAGATGCCGGTCGAGGCATCCCCGCAATCGTGGATGTTCCTGTCCGGCGTCGACGTGCTGGTGTCCCAGCCGACCGGCGTGGTCGTGGCCTTCGGCGATTCGATCACCGACGGCGCGTTCTCGACACTCGATGCCAACCGGCGCTGGCCCGATGTTTTGGCGGAGCGTCTCGCGGCCGATCCACCCGGCCGGGCGATGAGCGTGCTCAACCAGGGGATCAGCGGGAATCGGTTGCTGCACGACGAAGCCGGCGAGCTCGGTCTGGCGTTCGGACAGAACGCGCTCGCTCGCTTGGACCGCGACGTCTTATCGCAACCAGGTGTGACCCACCTGATCGTGCTGGAAGGGATCAACGACATCGGTTTGCCTGCCGCCTTCGCCGCGTCCGAGCAGGCGGTCACCGCCGACGAGCTGATCGGGGCATTGCGGCAACTCGTCGAGCGCGCGCACGAGCGCGAGATCGCCGTCTTCGGCGGCACGATTCTCCCGTTTGAAGGGACTGAGATGTATTTCAGCGCGGAAGGGGAGGTCACGCGGCAGACGGTCAACGAGTGGATCCGTACCGGCGGCGCTTTCGATGCGGTCATCGATTTTGACGCCGCCGTGCGCGATCCGAGCCAAACAACGCGGTTGCTGCCGATGTTCGATTCGGGGGACCATCTGCACCCCAACGACGCCGGACTTCGGGCAATGGGCGAGGCCATTGACCTTTCGGTGTTTCAATCTGGCGGCGGTGCGTAATGGCGCCAGTCGGGAGATAGCGTTGTCGACAGGGGGATCACCGCGAGCGGATTCCGCATCAGAGACGGTCCTCAGCCCCCGCGCACTCAACCGCGCGCTGCTGGCGCGGCAGTTTCTCCTGGTCCGCGAGAAACGGACCGCAATCGAAACCATCGAGCATCTGGTGGGCATGCAGGCGCAGGTGCCGAGCAATCCGTATCTCGGTTTGTGGGCGCGGCTGGATGACTTTCAGCCCGAAGAGGTGTCGCGGCTCATCGAGCGGCGGGAACTCGTCCGCCCGACGCTGATGCGAACGACGATCCATCTCGTATCCGCCCGTGATTGCCTGGCGCTGCGGCCTTTAATGCAGCCGCTGATGGTGCGCACGCTTTCCAGTACGGCGTGGGGCAAGAACATCGCCGACGCGGCCTCGCTCGCCGGGGCGGTCAGCTACCTGGTGCCGGTCGTCCAGGTTCCGCCCATGCCGGCCGGCCGGGGCGGCGAATATGGCAGCGTGCTCGTCGACGGGTTTCTTGGCGGAATGTGGCGGATCACCCGTGAGCGTGGCGGCGCCAGGCTGGTTGTCGAATCCGGCGGTTCGTGGTCTCAGGAGGATCGCAAGGCCGCGGGCGATGAGGGGGCCCGGATGCTGGCATGCCTGGCCGCCGATGCCGGGAGCCATGACGTGCAGATCGTGACGCGCGAGTGACGGCGAGCCCGGGTCGAAGGTTGCGAACTTGGCAAAGATGGCAAACATTTCGGGTGTCGGGCACGCCTTTTGCTCGCGTGTTCGCATCCGGATCAAATCCGTCTCGAACTCTGCCACCATCCCGAGAACGTTGAACAGGAGCCGCCCGATGGCCTCGGTCAAACGCCGACGTAGGCCGCGAGGTGCTCGCCAGTGAGGGTGGATCGGGCGGCGACGAGGTCGGCGGGTGTGCCCTGGAAGACGATCCGGCCGCCGTCGTGGCCGGCGCCGGGGCCGAGGTCGATGATCCAGTCGGCGTGGGCCATGACCGCCTGGTGGTGTTCGATGACGATGACCGACTTTCCGGAGTCGACGAGCCGGTCGAGCAGACCGAGCAGTTGCGCCACGTCGGCGAGGTGCAGCCCGGTGGTCGGCTCGTCGAGAACGTAGACTCCCCCCTTCTCTGCCATGCGGGTGGCCAGCTTGAGCCGCTGCCGCTCGCCGCCGGACAGCGTCGTCAGCGGCTGGCCGAGACTGAGGTAGCCGAGGCCAACGTCGGCGAGCCGGTTGAGGATGGCGTGCGCCGCCGGTGTCTTCGCCTCACCGGCCCCGAAGAATTCCCTGGCCTCGGCCACCGGCATCGCCAGCACGTCGGCGATGTTGCGGCCGCCGAACGTGTAGTCGAGCACGGAGGCCTGGAAGCGCTTGCCCTCGCACTCCTCGCAGACTGTGGCGACGCCGGCCATCATCGCCAGATCGGTGTAGATGACGCCCGCGCCGTTGCAATTCGGGCAGGCGCCTTCGGAGTTGGCGCTGAACAGCGCCGGCTTCACGCCGTTGGCCTTCGCGAACGCCTTGCGGATCGGGTCGAGCAGTCCGGTGTACGTCGCCGGGCTGCTCCGTCGCGAACCGCGGATCGCGCCCTGGT
>JACCXM010000337.1 GCA_013697005.1 Chloroflexia bacterium
GTCGACCGCTAGCGAAGGGTTTCGCCAATGAGCTCGGCAACGATCGCGCGTTCCGCTGGAATAGTGGCGGATGCGCGCATCGTCCTACAGCATGTCAATTGGGACACCTACGAGCGTCTGCTGGCGGATGACGAGGGGCGGCGGGTTCCCCGGATGACATACGACCAGGGGGTGCTGGAGCTCGTGACCCCATCGATGCCGCACGAAATGGATAGCGCGACGATTACGCGATTTGTCGATATTGTCGCGGCGATGCTCGGTATCCCGGTACGAAGCGCGGGGTCGACCACGTTCCGTCGCGAGGACTTGCAACGCGGCTTCGAGCCCGATACCAGCTTTTACATCCAAAACGAAGAACGCATCCGCGACCAACGCGAGGTCGATCTCACTAGTGATCCGCCGCCGGATTTGGTCCTAGAAATGGAACTGAGCCGTTCGGCGCTCAACAAGCTGGCGTTATTCGCGAGTATGGGCATTCCGGAGGTCTGGCGGTGCGATGGCCAACGGGTGACCATCTTTGTTCTCGATCGGGAAGACTACCGGGAATCCTCGTCCAGCCTTGCCCTGCCGATGGTGAGCGGCGACGTGCTGACGCGCTTCCTGGCCGACAGCCGCACGATGCTCAGCCCAGACTGGTTCCAGGCGGTCAGCGACTGGGCGCGCGAGCGGCGCACCGCTTCTTCATGAAGTCCACTTTCGGCATCAGCAGTAGCCGGCTGAGAACTCCCTCATCCCACGAAGGATGACGTCAATGGCAACAACGACGGTAACGAGTCCGGCGGATCAGCGGGTGGTGCTCCATGACGTTTCCTGGGAAATGTACGAGCGATTACTGACCGAGCAGGGGGACAGTAGTGGGCCGCGTCTGACCTACGATCGTGGGGAGCTGGAGATCCTGGGTCCATCGTCAGAACACGAAATCGTGAACCGTACGCTCGCGCTGTTGGTCGAACTGGTGGCGGCGGAACAGTCGATAGACATCAGCAACGTCGGGTCGATGACGTTCAAGCGGCGTGACTTGCAACGGGGGTTTGAACCTGACTCCAGCGTCTACATTCAGCACGAGGAGCGAGTCCGCGATCGGAAGCGGATCGACGCCTCGGAAGCGGATCGACGCCATGGTTGATCCACCACCCGATCTGGTGATTGAAATCGAGGTCACCCGCTCGTCGATTGCCAAGCTCCCAGTTTACGCCGCGATGGGGGTGCCGGAAATCTGGCGTTGGGACGGCCAGCGGGTCACAATCCTGGGACTGGTCGATGATGATTATGTGGAGCGGAAGACGAGCGCCGCGCTGCCCCCGCTGACCAGCGACGTCGCGACACGCTTTCTGGTCGAGAGCCGCGAGCTCAGGAGGACGATCTGGGTGCGGCAGGTGCGCGAGTGGGCGCGAGCGGCGGGGACGACCTGACTCCTGCCGTTCAATGAGCGTGCGTCCGAGCGCGCAGGATGACCGAGGTCAGGCCGAGCGTGGCAGTGCCCAGCAGTGCCCCGAGGGCCATGAGGGTCACGCCGTCCGGCGCGATGATCGACTGTCCACGCAGCGCCTGCCAGGTGAGCAGGAGCGTCAGCGCGATCCACGATATGCCCGCGATTCCCACCAGTTGCGAGCGGTCGCGCATTGACAGCCACTCCGGAGCATAGCGGACGAGTGCGATGCCCAGCAGGGACAGCACCTGCAAGGCGTGCAGCCCGATGAAGTGCGGCGCGCGCAGATCGCCCCCCTCGGTGCTCCAGCCAACCACGGGCAGACCCGGTCCGCCATCGGCCACGCCGATGGCGTGTGCGCCGTTTGGCGCGGACGAGCCCATCGTTGTCGCCAGCGTTTCTTGCTCCGGGGTCGGTCTGACCATGAGAAACGCGACCGCCATCCCGATCAGCCCGGCGATGAGACCGATGCGCACCCCCCAGACGATGGGTCCCACGGCAAATCGCCGGCGCATGAGCACGATGGCCACCAGCGCGGTGAGCAACCAGAGGGCGCTGATGGAGGCCCCCATCACGCTGAACACGGCGCCGTCGAATGCGGTGGTCTGGTTGAAGTGACTGGTGACACCGCGGGCTGCCTGCATAACGATCAGCACCATCTCGACCCCGAGGGTGATCGCGACGCCCCAACTGACGGCCATGACCAGCCGGGGACGGTCGGAAAGGAACGTCAACAACCAGAGCAACGTTGCGCCGTAGACCGCGATCGAGATCGCGAATTTGGCCGGCTTCAGCCAGGCCGGGGCGCCGGTGATGACCCGCGGATCGACCACGAGTCCAATCAACGCGATGGCGAGCACCGCCAGCATGCCCAGCACCAAGACGACCAGCGGCCGGTTGCGTCGCCAGGCTTGGCCGACGAGGACACGCGGCAACGGCATGGAAAGAAACGAAGGAACGGTAGCCATCGCAATCTCCTGAACGGGGGTACCAAGACCGGCCCGCTGGGTGGAACCACAGGATGCGCCAAGACACGAAACCTAACACTCGTTAGGTTGTAGTATCCTAACAACTGTTAGGATGTGTGTCAAGCGGGCCACCAGGTGCGCGGGACACGACATGGGAGACCAACTATGGCCCCAACAACGGCCTCACCGCGAGCACGCAATCGGCAGGGTGAGGGGCCGCGCTTACGCGACGAGCTGATGATGGCGGCGGAACGCCTGCTGGCAAGCGGGGCCGATGTCGCGACCCTCTCTCTACGCGCGGTGGCCCGCGAAGCAGGAATCGCCGCCCCGTCGGTCTACCTCCATTTCGATAGCAAGGACGCCCTGCTGTACGCGGTGATCGAAGATCATTTCGCGAAGCTGGAACGGGCGATCGTGGCGGGGTTGGAACTTGGGACTGAGCCAGCGACTCGTTTGCTCGCTGGTTGCCTGGCCTATTGCCGCTATGCGGTGGAGCAGCCAGGTTCGTATCGGATCCTCTTCAATACCCCTCGCTCGGGTTTGCCGGTATCCGGTTTCGCGGGGACTCTGGGCGAAGCGGCGTTCCGCACGCTCGTCGATGGCGTGGCTGCCTGTATTGGCGCCGGGGTGGCGCAGCCAGGCGATCCGTTCCGGATAGCCACCGATGTCTGGTCGGCATTGCACGGCGCCGTTTCCTTGCGCTGGGCCACCAGCGGGTTTCCGTGGCCGCCGCTCGAGCAGCAGGTGCGCGGCATACTCGAGGCATTCACCGGCATCCCGTACGCGGAAAGCTCGTAAGGAGAGGAATTGGCCAGTGACGGCGCCACGTGATTTCTTCGAGCTTCCCGCCGATCTCCCCATTCCCGGCGACGACGGCGCGTGCGATCACCTTCCGGGGATGCGCCTGCCCGCGCTCCCGCTGCCGGCGACCGATGGGTCCGTTGTCGACCTCGCGGCGCTCCGCGGGCGCAGTGTGGTCTACGTCTATCCCCGCACCGGGCACCCCGACCGGCCGCTTCCCACTGGCTGGAATGCAATCCCCGGCGCCCGCGGTTGCACACCGCAGTCGTGCGCCTACCGCGATCTGGCTGCCGAGTTCACCGCACTCGGGGCGCGGGTCTTCGGTTTGAGCGCGCAGGATACGGCCTACCAGCGGGAGGCCGTGCAGCGGCTTCATCTCCCCTTTCCTCTGCTCAGTGACGAACGATTGGAGTTGGCAACCGCGCTCACCCTGCCGGCGTTCGCGGTGGATGGCATGACGCTCATCCGGCGCTTGACGTTGGTCATCAAAGACGGGGTGATTGAAACGGTTTTCTATCCCGTTTTTCCGCCGGATGCGGACGCGGGGAATGTGGTGGAATGGCTGCACGAGCGACAGGACTGACGGTGTCCGAT
Organism: Chloroflexia bacterium; assembly: GCA_013697005.1. GTDB lineage: Bacteria > Chloroflexota > Chloroflexia > Thermomicrobiales > UBA6265 > JACCXM01. The sequence goes on from JACCXM010000337.1 coordinate 3,793, forward strand.
CTTTCCCGCGTCGAACGAAGTACCGCCAGAAACGCCACCGGGTCGACAATGCGCACCCCAGCGACCTCCTCCAGATCAAGGAGGTCTTTGTCGCGAGTGACGAGAAATTCCGTGCCGGCACGCACTGCCTGCGCCACCAAGAAGTCATCACCAGGATCTCGTGACACTTCCGGGATCGGCCCAAACAGAGGGGGAGCAACTTCAGCCACTCTTCCGAGGATAAGGAGTAGGCGCTGCACCGCGTCCGGTGAGATGCGTGCGGCCAGCCAAGGCTTCGAAGCAGCAACCCGCACTGCTTCATCGATGGCTTCGGCAGGGACGACCGCTGAGAACGCACCCGCATCAGCCGCCATGACTACCGCGGCGGCCGCCGAGCGCGCCGGGTCAGAGTTCAGCAGTGTGCTGATGAGAACATTTGCGTCAATGACCGCGCGACGTTTCCGTGCCGGGCGTTCCGTCACTTCTCGATGAGACGGTTTGCTACGCGGCGCTTCGCCTCGTCGCCAATTTCATCCGCCAGAGCGTCAATCCCTTCCTGCGTCAGATCGGTATTCCGCGCGCTCACTTCCGCGGCAAGTTGCCAGAGTTGCGCCCATGCTTCTCGGCGACCCAGTTCCTCTCGTGCCTCGACAAGCGCGGCCCACTCCGCCGCGGACACAATCACCGCTCTGGGTTGCCCGTGATGCTCGATCATCACCGCATCTTCCCCATTGGATACGTCACCAAGCAGCGCCCCGAGCCGATTTTTCGCTTCCGTAGCAGAAACCGATTTCACTATCGTGCTCCTTTTCAGCCAGATTTTTAGCTACTATGATAGCTGATTATCAGTCAGGTTGCAGGGCTCGCCGGTCGGACCCGGCACGCGCCCTCGTCCACCACGTATCGGGCGCGAACGGGTAGAATTGCCAATCGTGCCGGCGGCGCTTCTGCGGCCGGCGTTGATGTGGGGTTGGGGTCAGTCGGGAGTAAGGCGCGGATATGGATCAGCCGATTTGGCTGACGTTCCTGGTGGCGTTCATCTTCATGAACGTCCTGCTCATCGGCATGGCCTACATGACCTGGTACGAACGCAAGGTGCTCGCCGCCATGCAGGACCGGGTCGGTCCCAATCGCACCGGTCCCAAAGGATTGCTGCAACCGATCGCCGACGGGATCAAACTGCTTGGCAAGGAAGATCTCATCCCGGCCAATGCCGACAAGGTAGTCTTCTACTTCGCGCCACTGGTGGTTTTCGTCGTGGCGATCACGCGGGTGGCGGTCATTCCTTTCGGCAATATCACGATCTCGATTTTTGGGCAGACGATCAATCTCTGGATCACCGATCTGAACGTCGGGGCACTGTTCCTGCTCGCGTTCGGGTCGCTCGGGGTGTACGGCATCATCCTCGGCGGCTACGCCTCGGCCAATCGGTATTCGCTGCTGGGCGGGTTGCGCTCCGCGGCGCAGGTCGTGTCTTACGAGATCATCCTCGGTTTGTCGCTGGTGGGGATTTTTCTCCTTTCGTCGTCGCTCAGCATCCGCACCATTATGGAACAGCAGACGCGCGACCTCATTTTTGCCCTGGGCCCGCTGACGCTGACGTTGCCGAACTGGTTCATCCTTTCGCAACCGCTCGCCTTCGTCATTTTCTTTCTCGCCGCCGTGGCCGAGACCAACCGGGCGCCGTTCGACCTGCCGGAAGCGGAAACGGAGCTCGTTTCCGGGTTCCACACCGAGTATTCGGCGTTCCGTTTCTCCTTCTACTTTCTCGGCGAGTACATCAACATGATCATCGTCTCGCTTTTCGCCGCGGTCTTGTTTCTGGGGGGAACGGATGGACCCGGCGCGGATCGCTTCTGGGGGATCGGCATCCTCTGGTTGTTGTTCAAGGTGATCGTCTTTCTCTTCTTCTATATCTGGCTACGCGGCACCTTGCCGCGCTTCCGCTACGATCAACTGATGGGGATCGCCTGGAAGGTTCTGTTGCCGTTGGTGCTCGTCAACGTCCTGATCACCGCGCTGATCCGGCTCATTGGCAACGGCCAGTTGCGCTTTTAGGACCGGGCAAAGGGAGAAACCGCCAGATGGCCTGGAATCTGCTGTTCTTTTACTTGCTCGGCGGTATTTCGCTGTTAGCCGCGATCGGGATGGTCGTCGCCAAAAATCCGGTTCACTCCGCGATTTTTCTGGTGCTGACGCTGTTCAACACGGCGGGTATTTTCGTCATGCTGGGAGCCGAGTTCCTCGCCGCGGCGCAGGTCATCGTTTATGCCGGGGCCGTGCTCGTGCTGATGCTCTTCTTCCTGATGCTGATCGATCCCCAGAACCTCCCGGAGCGCGGGGGTGGCCATCCGGTGCAGCGTATCATCGGTCCCCTGCTGGGGGTCATTTTGCTCCTCGAGGTGGCGGCCGCGATCGCGAACCGGGCGGTTTCCGGCACGACCGGCAACGCGACACCGGAGAATATCGCCTTTGTCGGTGGCAGCACCCAGGCTTTCGGCAATCTCATCTTCACCCAGTACCTCTTTACCTTTGAGGTCGTTTCGCTGGTGCTGCTCATCGGCGTGGTGGGGGCCATCGTGCTCGCCTTGCCGGAGCGGCTGGGTGAGCGACTGAGCACGATCTCGCTCGGTCATCCGCGCGGCACCGATGCCGCCCTGCCGGAGGGTACCGGGGCCGCGGTTCCCGTGACGCGTGCCGATCGCCAGGCTACCGCCGCACTGGAGGCGACTCGCGAAGTGATTCTGGTTCGCGATCCGGACGCGTATACGGAAGTCAAGAGTCGGTGACGGCGCAGATATGACCGAGTTGAGCACAAACCACTTTCTGTTCCTGAGCGCGGCGCTGTTCGTGATCGGGCTGATGGGCGTTCTGGTGCGGCGCAATCTGCTGATCATGTTCATGTGCGTGGAGCTGATGATGAACGCGGTCAATCTCAGCCTGGTCGCCTTCGCGCGCGAGACGGACACGATGTTCGGCGAAGGGTTCGCGCTGTTCACTATCGCCGTGGCCGCGGCCGAGGCCGCCGTCGGGCTGGCGATCTTCCTCGCGCTCAGCCGCCGGGCACACACCGTCGACGCCGACGAGTTTCACGCGTTGTACGACTGATTTGGGGACGCACGCCCTCACCCCAACCCCTCTCCCGTCGAGCCGGGAGAGGGGCTCTGCGCCGTGGCGAGTGGCTTCTCTGCGGCTTACCTCCCCCTGTTAGTGTGCGCAATGGGCGAACCGGGCGGATGGGCGCGACGTAGCTACGAATGGGATCGGCGCTGGACCGAGGTTTCTCGACCGGTGTGGCTGTTGGGTCGTATAGTTGCCGCGCCCCGATCGATTTCGAAACCCTATCCCGCGGCACCCATCGACCGCGCCCGTGTCCTCACGCCGAGGAACACGGTTCCTGGAGAGACATGCATGAGCGAAAAAACCAGTCCCGATCGAGGAGCGAGCCGGTTCCGGATCGCGCGACGACGCTTCCTGGCACTGGCGGCTGGCGCGATCGGGGCATCGTGGCGGCGGCCGGGCGAACCGTTCGGGGTGGCCGCGCAGGAAATCGCGCCGACCGTCACCGTGCCCCAGATCGTGCCATCCAGCCAGGGACAGAATCAGGAACAGTTCCAAGAACAGCAGATCGTGCCTATTGCGGTGGGAACCGTGCCCGCCAGTCCGGGCGCGGGCACGCTCTACTTCGCCGAGACCGGGCACAACCTCGCCGAGCCATTCGGCTCCCGTTGGCAGCAAGCCGGGGGAGAGGCTGTGTTTGGGGCGCCACTCTCCGAAGAGCGATACGCGTCCGGGGCGGGCGGCGTGCTGCAATCGTTCGCCAAGCTCGTGCTCCTGTACGATCCCGTCCAAACGGCGCCGTTCGACGTCCGCGGGCAGCCGCTGGGCAAGGCGGTCTGGGCGGAGATGATTGCCGCTGACGCCGCCCAAACGGTCACCGGGTGTATGGGCGCGAGCTGTCAGTTTTTTCCCGAAACAGGGCACACGCTGGGCGAGCCGTTCGCCGCGTTCTGGAACGAGCGGGGTGGCATGGCCCTCTTTGGGCCACCCGTTTCCGAACCGTTCGACGATCCGGACGCGCCAGGGACGAAGGTGCAGGTGTTCGAAAGCGCGGTGATGGAGAGCCGCTCCGGGACCGTCTCGTTGCGTCCCGTGGGACGCGACCTTGCCGAGCGAGACGGACTGCTGGGCGATCCCGCGTTTCTGCCGGCGCCGCCGACCGGCGGTAGCACATTTCTCGTGAAAGCGTCCGACGGATTGCGGTTGCGCGCCGCGCCGGACCTCGAGGCGTCCATGGTCGCCGTGCTGCCGGACAACACCGAGTTCATTGCCGCCGCGGGATCGAGCGGCGAGTGGGCGCCTGGATATGCCGACGGACTTTCCGGCTGGGTCTCCGCCACCTATCTCAGCGAGCGGGCGCCGCTACCGCAACTGCAGGTGGCCGATTGGGATCCGTTGGTCTGGCAGGGCGCGACCCTGGAAGAGACGAATGTCCGCCGCGAGCCGACGACCAAAGCCCGCATCGTCGAAACGCTCGACTATGCCGCGCCCGTCACGGTGAGCGCGTGGCTCAAGGGCGAGGAAGTGCATGAGGGCGCCGATATGTGGGCGCAGATCGGCAATGACCGCTTCGTCTATTCCCGCAATGTCGGACGCAACGCGCCGGTGCTGCCGACCGTGCCACCGGTGGACGCCCCGACCTGGGGGAAATGGATCGACATCAACCTGATCCAGCAACTGTTGACCGCCTACGACGGGAGTTCGCCGGTGCGCACGATCGAGATCACGACCGGTATGGCCGGGTGGGAGACGCCGCCAGGGTTTTATGCGATTTTGCACCGGGTGGCGAACGAGACGATGACCTCCGGTGCGATCGGCGCGGAAAATCATTACCGCCTCGACGACGTGCTGTTCACCCAGTATTTCACCGACCGCGGACACGCCCTCCATTTCGCCTGGTGGCGGACCAAGGAGACGATTGGGCGGCCCGGCAGCCACGGCTGCGTCAATCTCCTGCTGGACGATGCCCGCTTTTTCTGGGACTGGGCGGAGCTGGGGACACCGGTTTACGTGCACGATTAGGGGCGTCATGATCTGATCAAACCTCCTCACCGCGCAGTACGACTGGGCAAGCCTGATCGCAATCAGCGTACGCCATTGCCCTGACTTGGGTGTGTAGGGAATGCCGTGAAGTGGGCCGCGGTAGTGCCCCGTCCCAATTTCCCTCTCTGCCGCTTGTGCCTCATGGAGAGCCTGGTCGGCAAGGACCGTATGGAGCGGAGTGCATCCTGCGACCGGACACCTTTCCTGTCACCGCATCTCCCGATACCCTTTCGGAGAGAGGAGTGACGCGAACAAAAAGGGGAAACGCGCATGACCCTGTGTTCCAGGCGGTTCGATGAGAAAATCGTGATCGTGACCGGAGGCGCGACGGGGATTGGTCGCGCCGTGGCAATGCGGCTCGCGACCGAGGGCGCGAGCGTCGTCATCGCGGACGTCAACAGTGAATTTGGAACCACGACCGAGCAGGGCGTGCGGAACGCGGGGGGGCAATCCCAGTTCATCCGGTGTGATGTCTCTCGGTCGTCTGATGTCCAGACGATGGTCGATACCGTTATGGCCAGGCACGGCCGGATCGATGTCCTCGTCAACAACGCGGGCATACCCGGTCCGCTCGTTCCAATCGATCAGCTTGCCGAGGCAGACTGGGAGCGCGTCCTAAGCATCAACCTGGGCGGGGTCTTTCATTGCACCAGGTACGCGCTGCCTGGACTTCTCGCCTCTGGCGCCGGCGCAATGGTGAATATCGCCTCCACCTTCGGGATGGTCGGCGCGCCCAACACCCCCGCCTATGCCGCCGCGAAAGGCGGCGTCATCGCGCTCACCAGGCAGCTCGCAGTTGATCTCGGATCGCGTGGGATCAGGGTCAACGCGGTCTCCCCAGGGTACGTCGACAACGATATGGATCAGCGCCGCGACCGGATGACCCCTGAGGCAGCGGCGGCCAACCTGGCCTCCCGGGAAGCGACCGCATCATTGCAGCCGCTGGGCAGGCTAGGTGATGTCGGTGAGATCGCGGCAGTGATCGCTTTTCTCGCCTCGGACGAGGCCTCGTTCATCACTGGCGCGGTGGTGCCGGTCGACGGAGGCTGTACCGCCTTTTTCAATCTGGGTCATCGTCAGGCATCAGATGGAAAGTTCGAAGATTCGCCAACCGGCCATCCACGCCTACGTCCCAGTTCGGGCCGATGAGGCGCTGGCTGCCGACGGGCACGCGGAGCAGGAGCTGAGCGCGGGATAGGTCAATGCGCGTGTGGTAGAACAGGGAGACGCCATGACTCAGCGTGATCGCAGTGGCCGTGTCGTCATGGTGACGGGCGGCGCACACGGGATCGGTCGGGGCATCGCGCAAGCCTTTGCCCGCTCCGGCGCCAGCGTCGTGATCGCGGATCGCCGGGAGCGAGAGGCGGAACGCACGGCTGAGGAAATCGAAGCCGATACCGGTGCCGAGATTCTTCCAATCGGTGTCGACGTGAGGGATGCCGCTTCCGTTGAGGCGATGGTCGCCCGGGCCGCGGCCGAGCTCAGACAGATCGACGTCCTGGTGAACAACGCCGGTATCTATCCCAACACCCTCGTCGTCGACATGACTGAAGACGAATGGGACGCCGTCTTCGACACTAACGTCAAGGGGATGTTCCTAGTCTCACGGGCAGTTGCGCAGCGGATGATCGAACGCGGCGCGGGTGGGCGCATCGTCAACATCTCCTCTGGAGCCGCGGAGTCGGGGCGAGTCGGCGCGGCCCACTACTGCGCCTCGAAGGCTGCCGTCAACATGTTCACGCGCGTGCTGGCCCTCGAGCTCGCTTCACACGATATCGTCGTCAATGCGGTCGGGCCTGGTCTGATCGAGGTTCCCGATTGGTCCTTGAGTGATGAGTACGTCTCCGCTCTCGTCTCATCGAATCCGCTAGGACGCATGGGACAGCCAGAAGATGTGGCACGAGCGGTCCTCTATCTGGCCTCCCCAGAGGCAACCTACATTACCGGGACGACGCTTTACGTCGACGGGGGCAGTCTCGCCGGGCGACCGCTTCCGCCTAGCGGCTAGAAATAGATACCGTATCAGAACACGATTGACACCTTGATGGCGTCCTGGCCGTCCTTGTGTTGGGCGACCTCGAAGGCGTGAGCGATCTCGTCCAGTGGGAATCGCTGCGAGATATATTGGCGGCCGTGAAACTTGCCGGTGGCAAGGCCATCGAGGGCGATTTGGAACTCGGAGAGTGCTCCCCAGCGCGCATAGCTGAAGCACGCGACCACATCAACTTCCTTGATAAGGAAATCGCCTCCTAGCTCCACGGGCTGCGCCGGGAAGCCGCCGAGCACCCCCACCTTGCCGCCGCGGCGGACAATGTCGATCCCTTGTTGTACGTACCGCTGCTTACCTCCAACAGCATCGAACACGATGTCCGGTCCCAGTCCATCCGTTACCTCGCGCAAGCGCTCGCCGACGTCGTCCCGCGTCGTGTCGATGGCCAGGTCGATGCCTGCCGACAGCGCGAATTCACGCGCGAGCTTGCTCCGTGTGGCGATGGCCACCAACGAGGCTCCGGCCCACTTGGCGGCCTGCGCCGTGGCCAGTCCAATGGCGCCACCGCCGAAAATGAGCACGGTGCTCCCGGTATGGACACCCAGCTTATTGATGGCGTGGATGCCGACCGCCAGGACGTCGAGGAGGGAGGCGTCCTCGTAGGAGATATGCGCCGGCAATGAATAGACATTCTTGGCTGGCGCCTTCGCGTACTCGCCGAATCCACCACTCCAGCCGATGCCGACGTGCTGCAGCTCCGGACAAAGATGGTAGTCACCGGCTGAACAGAACGAGCAGTGACCGCATTTCAGGAGCGGCTCGATCGCCACCCGCTGGCCAACAGAGACATTGGCCACATCAGGGGCAACGGTGACGACCTCACCGCACAGCTCGTGCCCCAGCACTTTTCCGAGGATGCGCGGGGTGAATTCGGGGATAGTGTCGGAGTAGAGGTGAATGTCGCTGCCACAAATACCCGAGACCTGATTCTTGACCAGCACTTCACCCGGACCGATCTCGAGATCCGGTATGTCCTTGACTTCGAATGTTCGTGGGCCAACAAATACCGCTGCGCGCATGCTCCATCCTCCGTCAACTTCAAGGCAACACTTGTCGTTCGCCAACGATCGCGACCTCGGGTCGGCGGCCGCTGTTTGCCGCGGACCGAGACCCAGGCTCCTCGTTCGTGGCGAACACCTGGGTGTTCCCGAAGGGCGCGACTTGCGGCTCGCGGTTCTTCATCCTCTACTTCACGGACCCGGCCGTCAGGCCCTTGACGATGTAGCGCTCGAGCAGGATTCCGATGATGAGCAGCGGGGCAATCGCCGCGCAGGTGAGCGCGGCCATGTTCCACCACCTGACGCCCTGGGAGGTGACCTGCCCAGCGATCATGAACGGCAGCGTCACCGCGTCCGTGGAGGAAAGAACCAGGGCGATGAAGTATTCGTTCCAGCAGAACACGACGGTCAGGATATAGGCGGCCACCAGACCGGGTGCGGCGATCGGTAGCACGATACGGAGGAATGCTCCCCACTCCGTCGCTCCGTCCACCTTTGCGGCCTGATCGAGCTCTGCGGGGATGGCGTTGAACTGATCGAACATGATCCAGATAACGATCGGCAGGTTCATCACCGTGTACATCAGAATCAGTCCTTCGCGGGTGTCCTTCAGCCCCAGGTTGATGAACATCAGCAGGATCGGCAGCGCGACCGCCGCCGGTGGCAGAATCAACTGCGAGAGGAAGAAGTTCCGGATCTGGGTGTTGTTGTACGGACCGTACCGGTACTGAAATCGGGAAAGTCCGTAGGCGGCGATCGAGCCGAGCGCGACCGCGAAGGCGGCCGCCAATACCGAGACGGCCAGCGTGTTCTGGAAATGGCGAATAAAGGCGCTTTGCGTCCCACGCTCGAAGAGCAAGGGGAACCAGCCGGCGTTGTTCGGCTGGAAATCGACCCAGGGGATGTACTTCGGACCCTGGATCACGGCCTCTTTTGGTTTGATAGAGGTCGTTACGGTCCAGTAGAGCGGGAAGAGGAAAACGATCGTCCATAGCAGGAGGCCGGTGTAGATCGCGAGCCTCCCCAGTGATCGTGTCCAATTGAACCGCGCTCGGGGAACAACCTGATCGATCGCCACCGCGCTCATGGGAAACCTCTCTGCCCTGAATCTTTAGTAGACGACGTCGCGGACCCTCCGCGCCGAGAACGCCAGCAAGAGGGTCACCGACACGACAACCACGATGAGAAAGACCATCGCCATCGCGGTGGCATACCCCACATTGGTGCTCTCGATGCCCTC
>JACCXM010000378.1 GCA_013697005.1 Chloroflexia bacterium
CATCTTCCGGCCGGACCTCATGCCAGCCCTGCGTTATCGCGGCGATCACGGTGATCCCTCATGGCGGCGGACACCCGAGCAGGAACGGGCGTGGCACGAGCTCTTGCGCCGGGCCGAGATTCTGATCGATTTTCCGCAGAACGAGCGTCTGCCGGTGCTGGAGCTCGCTCCCCGTTTGCGCTGGGTGCAGACGACGTCGGCTGGTGTTGGTCCCCTCGTCAAGCGTCTGGGCTTGCAGGACGCCGATCTGATTGTGACGACTGCCAGCGGGATCCATGCCCAACCGCTGGCCGAATTCGTCTTCGCCGCGTTGCTCTTCCACGGCAAGGAGCTTGGCCGGCTGCAGAACGACCAGCGAGCACGGCAATGGAACCGGTTCAGCGGCAGCGAGCTGGCAGGGCGCACGATGGCCATCATCGGTCCCGGCCGCATCGGTCAGGAGATCGCCGGAATCGCCCGCGCTTTTCGCATGCGAGTCGTCGCCATGGGCCGCATCAATGATGCCGCGCGGGCGGCTTCCCTGGGGGTCGACCGGCTCTACGGCCGGGACGAGCTCCGCACCATGCTGGGCGAGGCCGACTGCCTGGTCGTCTGCGCACCGCAAACACCTGAAACGGACGATCTGCTCGGCGCGGCCGAGCTCGCTTCACTCAAACCGGGGGCGGTCTTCATCAACATCGGCCGCGGCACGATCGTCGACGAGGATGCCCTCCTCGCCGCGCTGAGGAATGGCTCCATCGCCTATGCCGCGCTCGATGTCTTCCGCGAAGAACCGTTACCGCCGGACTCGCCGTTCTGGGATTTGCCGAACGTCCTGATCAACCCCCACTCGGCAAGCACCGTCGACACGGAGAATGCCAAGATCGTCGATCTCTTTCTCCGCAATCTGGGGCTTTACTTGAACGGCGACATTTCCCAGATGGCGCCGCGGTTGGACCCGCACCGGTTGTACTAGCCCCGTCAAAACCGGCACGAGTTGTGCTCCGTAGACTCCAGTGTGACTGGCGCGCAGGCGCAATCCGGGTGTTATATTGGCTGTACGTACACGAAACACCCCGCGCGGCGGGTTGGGAGGTCGTTTCATGTTGCGACGATGGCGGGCGCTGGCGATTGTGCCGGTGGCGGCGATTCTGGTCACCGGAGGGGCGCTTGCGCAGGACGGCACCCCGGTTCCGGGTGATGCCGAGAATCCGCGGCTGGTGGCTCCGGAGGAATGCTCCGGCGAACCGCGCGCGTACGACGATATCGCCACGATCCTGATGCTGGATGGCGAAGGTGTTCCCGCGCCGGCGATGACCCAGATCACTCCTCCGCTCGGCGAAATCGCCAGCTCCGAAGTCGAGCTCGCCATCGAGGAAGCGGCGCGCACGGTGTTGGCATGTTTCAACGCCGGCGATATCCCACGCGCGGCGGGACTGATGACCGAGAACGGTGTCAGGCGCGCGTATTGGGGGCTGACGATCGACGAAGAGAATCGCGCGCTCGCCAGAGAACGCATTCCCGCGGCGCCGGAGGCGCGGGCCGTGGATGCGTTGGTGCGGCTGATCACCGTAACCGATGCCTCAACGCTCCCCGACGGGCGCGTCGCGGCCTTTGTCGTGCTCAATGAGCCACTCCTGCCACCGAGCGGCCCGGAGACGCTGCTGTTCGTCTTCGCGGACCAGGATGGTCAGTGGCTCGTCGACGACTGGATCGATTTCTCGATCGTGCCCGCGAACTTCGGTGTGGAGGCGACCTCCGCCGGATAATCTCCGCGGCATGCTGAATGCACGAAGCAGCGTCCCAGGGATTTCTCTGGGGCGCTGCTTCGTGCGATGCTGCCTGACAGCATTGTTATTGTGGAGCAGCGGGGAGGGTCCACACTGTGCCGCGTACCCGTGTCGAGGATCTCGAAGTTGTCTGGGACGTCGCGGGACCGGTCGCCGGCGAGCCGGTGCTGCTGATCAATGGCCTCGGCGCGGTGAGGGGCAGTTGGTATCTCCAGGTTCCCGCGCTTGCCGAACGGTACCGGGTCTACACCTACGACAATCGCGATGTGGGAGAGACCGGGTCAGGAGCAATGGCTGGCGACTATGGCATCGACCGGTTCGCACATGATGCAGCCATGTTGATCGAAACCCTGCCAATTGGTCCCGTTCACGTCATCGGCGCGTCGATGGGCGGCGCCATCGCGCAGGAGCTCGTGCTGGCGTGGCCGGAGTTGATACGCAGTGTGCAGATCGTCTGTTCGTGGCCGCGGACCGATCCCTGGCTCGGCGCACTCATCGCCGATTGGAACGACATGTTTGCCGCCATGGGAGCCCAGGCATGGGCGCGCAATTCATGGCTCTGGGTTTTCACCCATCGCTGGTTCCGCGACGCCGGGTTGATGGCCGGTCTCGAGGCCGGCGCCGCGTCGTATCCCTATTCCCAGACTCCCACCATGTTTGGCCGTCAGTGCCGGGCGGCTATTGCTTTCGACGCGCAGGACCGCCTGGGAGGGATAACCACGCCGACCCATGTCATTGCCGGTGCGGAAGATCTGCTGACGCCTCCCCGCTATTCGGAAGCGATCGCTGCCGCGATTCCGGGATCAACCCTGACGATCGTGCCCGAGGCCGGCCACGGCATGTTCTGGGAAACACCGGGCGCGTTCAACGCCGCGCTGATGCGGTTTCTGGATGCGAATTGCGCGCGGATGCCGTGATGGCGGTGAAACGGCGTCAGTTTGTGACGCGTTGCAGTCACGGGTGTGATACGTACGCCCGGTACCGCGGTACCGGGCTTGAGCCTTGCGCTGTGATGCAAGGCATGCCTATGGTGAAGCTCAGTCCAACCACCACGGTCGGGTTCTTTTGCGCTGCGGCGCGAGGCGAGACCGGGTGCATTTTCGGAGGGGTGATATGATGCGATTTCTGACAGCTCTCGCGGCGGGAGGATTGGCCGTTTCCACAACGATCGGCGCAGTCTCTGCCCAAAATGGCGTCCCGATCAATTCCGACGGCTCGTACGTCGTCGCCAGCGATGACGGGGTTCCCATTGTATCGGGCGCGGGTAGCGACATCAATTATGGCAACATCGACACCGGCGGCGGCGGCGGTTATGTGCTGGGCGATCCGAGCGCGGTGTATTCGCCGAACGTTCCCGAAAATCCCGGTCCCGGCGGTGGGCCAGTCGTCATTCCAGGATCCGGCGACGGGCTGATCGGTGGCATGCCGATTGCCCCGGCGGCGCCCGACACGACGACGACGACGACAACGACGCTGGCGAACACTGAGGGGAGCGCGACGGAGAACATCCCGGTCGACGCCCTGGTGCCGAACGAGACCGCGCCGGTGGCCGCCGATTCTGGCTCGACAACCGGCGGTTTCTGCACGGAGTACGGCAGTTGGTACGATGCCCAGATCGCCTATGAGAATCTTGGCGGGACGGCGGCGGACCCGGCGTTGGTGCAGGAAGTCGATCCCAATTACGACGGAATTGCCTGCGAGGAGTACATGGCCTGACGATGTATCGCACCGTCCTCGGGTCGACGATTGTTTTTGCGCCGTTCACGATCGATCAGGCGCTGGAGGGTCTCGCCGAGGCCGGGTATCACGCCTGCGAGATCGGCGCGGTGAAGGGCTGGTTCGAGCATATCGATTCCGATACCGTCACCGACGCGGAGGTCGATCGCATCGGGCGCAAGCTTTCTGAGCTCGGTCTGCAACCCGTAAGCCTGAGCGGACACGCCCAATTGCAGTCTGCCGATGGCGCGGACCGGTTCGCGCGGGCAATCGACATTGCCGCGGCGCTCGGCATGGAAGTCGTCAATACCTACACCGGAGACGCCACCACCGACGAGGAGCGCGAGGCGTATTTCGCCAATGTCGCGGCTCTTTGCGACCAGGCCGCGCGGCACGGTTTGAAGATCGGAATGGAAACCGACAGCAACATGCTCCCCACGGCGGAGATCGGGGTGGCGATTCTCGACCGCATCGACCGGCCAGGGGTGCTCGGGTTCAATTACGACCCGGGAAACGTCGTCTATTACACCGGGGCCGATCCGCTCACCGACATTCGCTTTGCCCTCCCGAGGTTGGTCCACGTTCATCTCAAGGACAAGATCGGCGGTCAGGGCGAGTTCAACTTTCCCCCTCCCGGCGACGGCGACCTCGATCTGACGGCGCTACTGGCGATCCTCGACGACGCGGGCTACACCGGACCGATGAGCGCCGAAGTGGAATTCGACGAGCGCGGCTGGCCCGATTACGACACCTGCCGGGCGGCGGCCAAGCGCAGCGTCGAGAATCTGCGCGGGATGGGTCTAACTGTTTAACCGAGTTCAGGCAGACGATTGTCGCGCCTCGTCTACTAACCAGCGCACCCGCTCCGCGGTCAACGGACCGAGATGGAACCCGTGCATGACTCCGTCGGGCCGAATTACGACCGTCGACGGATAGGCGCTCGGTACACCAAATGCGGCCTCGACCGGACCGATCCCCGGCTGCTGGGTGTCGTTGTCGCGGCCGATCGGGTAGGTGAATCCACCCTCCGCAACCAGGGCCCGGGCATCTGCATCGACGTCAGTGCGCACACCGACGCCGACGATGACCGTCTTTTCGCCATTGCGTTGCACGTCGTTCCAATAGGATTGAAGTTCCGGCATCTCCTCCCGACATGGAGCGCACCATGATGCCCAGAAATTGAGCACGACCACACTGCCCCGCAATTCGGCCAACCGCAACGGGCTGCCGTCGAGCAGGGTCAGCGAGACGTCTGGCGCGATTTCGCCGATCGCGCGTCCCGGCACGGGACCGACGAGCCTCTCATCACGCTGGATCCACCAGATTCCTCCGACGACGAGTACGAGCAGGAGACCGAGTGCAAGCGGAGAAAAGCGGCCGAGACGGCCATAGCCGACGCGGCCCTGGTCAGTGAATTTCTCTTCTGGATCGTCCGCCAGCGCGGACGCACCAGGAAGCGATGGCGCGGCGAGATCGTCTGTCACGTCGAAAACTCAAGGAAGACTGGCAACCGCGACCTCGACCTTCCGCCAAGTGTCTTCACTGCCGCCGACTAGCAGCACGATGACATTGCTGCCTTGCGCCATGCGGCGGTCTCCTTCCGGCGTAGGTGTTCCCGCCAACCGGTCCGGAACGACGGAGTTGGGGTCGACTCCCGCGGCATCGGCACGCGCTGCTTCGGCGTCCGCGTAGAGAAAAATGAAACCTGGGGAGCCATCGATCTCAACCCCTTGACCGGGAACATCCAGGGCGCCACGAGAGATGAACAATCTAGGTGGTTGCTGAACATCGAGGTCTTGCGCTCTAAGCGCGTCGGTGACGTTAACCAGCTCGTTGCCACCGGGCGCGGCGATGGGAACTGGCGCGGTGCCCCCGCCAGGGTTTCTCAGATAGAGCACAATGGCCAGAATGCCAAATGCGACCGCGGCCACGGCAAACAGATTGCTGACCAGATTGCTGCGCCGGGGCCGCGCTGGCCGCTCACTCTCGTTGCGGTCCACTACGTGCGTCGCCTTTTCTCTCGCATGGAGAGATGGTACGCCCGGACCACATTCCCGGCAATTCGTAACCTAGTTTGTGGTCTTGGCGTCGACCGCCTCCGACCCGGGGGTGAGACTCGCTTCATCTTTGGCGGCCGCGACCCATTGCGGCGTGTGGCCGGCGGCCCGCAGCTCGCTCATCAAGGCCTCTTCACCACGCTCCGGGGTGGATGCAGTGGACATTGCTGATTCCGGCAAGGAGACCAGCACCGCGAGTTCACCGAACGGCTCGGCGGTCCAACCACGGTCATGCAAAACCTGGAGAAGCGGCAGACGCTCGGCGGAATTGTCAACATTGAGGAGGACGGCGCGTTGCATGCGCACCCGCCGATGGGCGCGCGCCCACAACGTGAGGTTGGCGGCCACCTCGGATGGTAGCGGCAGCTCGCTGCCACGCTCCAGAAATCCCGCGATCTGATCCCGCTCGATTCCGGTCGCGAGCGCACCAGCGATCGATCCGGCGGTCAGCCGGTAGTGGCTCTCCTGACCAAGATCGACGGGTTCGGCGAACGCGGAGAGCGCCCACACGCGGTCGGGCGAGGGTGTCCGCAATGCAATCTCACCGGAGGATGTGATGCGGAGCGCGGGATCCGCTGCCTTGGAATCACCTTCCGGCGGAATGTCGCCGGCGGCGACCATGGCGCCGTCTTCGATTAGACGCACCGCGCGTGGCCGTCCCGGCGCATCCAGGATGCCGGTGATGCCGAACCAGACAAACGGTCCACTCAGCTCGATGGCGATCACATCGCTCAGGGCGGCGGCACGCGACTCATCCTCATTCACGCCGGCGCCCGCCTCACCACCCATACGCGCGGTTGCTGCCGAAAACGATGAACCGAGCAGCGTTGGCAGTCGGGCCGCGAGACGCACTGCCAGACTCTCGAGCGTGACCCAATTGCCGGGGAGCAAACCCATCTTCGAATCGGCGAGCGCGCTCAGCAGGCGCGGCCGCATGCCACGCCAGTTTGCGCCCCAAATCTCCACCAGCGCCGCCGGTTCGCCCTCGATCCAGCGCGCC
>JACCXM010000384.1 GCA_013697005.1 Chloroflexia bacterium
TCGGAAAGCCCCTTCGCCCGCGCCGTGCGCACGTAGTCCTGATGGATCGTCTCCAGCATCGAAGCCCGCAAAAAGCGCGAGTACCAGGCCACCCAACCGGCGGCCAGCATCGTCACCGGTAAAATGAGGTGCGCCAGCCGGTCACCCAGCGAAAAGGGCGCGCCCATGGTGGAGACGCCGCCCGCGGGGAGCAAGGGATCACCGCTGAACGGGTTCTCCAGTCTCATATAGAAGACGAGGAGCAGGATCAGTCCGAACCAGAAGATGGGGATCGATTGCCCGATAAAGGTCAGGGTGGTCACGGCATGATCGAATTTCGAGTACTGGCGGATGGCGGAGAGAATCCCCACCGGAATGGCGATGATGAGCGTGACGATCCAGGCGACCGCCATCAGGGTGAGGGTATTCGGCAGCCGGTCGAGAATCTCCACCGCCACCGGGCGCTTGGTGGTGACCGCCATGCCGAGATCGCCCTGCACGACTCGTCCCAGCCATTTGCCGTACTGGATCGGCAGCGGATCGTTGAGTCCGAGCTTTTCCTCCAGCGCCGCCAGATCGGCGGCGCTGATATTGCCGCGCCGCATATAGGCTCCGGTCGGCCCTCCGGGCGCGGCGTGGAGCAGGGCGAAGACCGCCACGCTGACGAACAGCAGCAGCGGAATCGCCCCGATCACGCGACGGAGTGCGAAGGCGGCCATGCTTCTCCCGTGGGTGATGGGATGATCGGGTGTTAGGGTGATAGGGAGTCAGTCGTCCGTCGTCGTTCTCCCTATCACCACATCACCCTATGACCCTATCACCCTAACCCTCGACCCACCAATTCTCGGCGTCCCAGGGGGCGTATTCCCAGGTGCTCACCGTGTAGCCGTGGATGCGGTTGGCGTAGACGCTGCCTTCGCTGAACTGGAGCACGGGCAAGCTGACGATGTCCTCGCGATAGGCGCTCG
Organism: Chloroflexia bacterium; assembly: GCA_013697005.1. Taxonomy (GTDB): domain Bacteria; phylum Chloroflexota; class Chloroflexia; order Thermomicrobiales; family UBA6265; genus JACCXM01. Next base: position 948 of record JACCXM010000384.1, read on the forward strand.
CGGCGTTGCAGAAATTCTCCCGCCGCACGGCGACGTCCGGGGTGCCGTTGGCGGTGTCGAACCACTCGCCGACATCCTCGCGCACCCAGCGGTAGATATTGCGGCCGCCGGGATTCTGGGCGCTGGGAACCTGCTCGGGGTGGAGATCCTGGACGATCTCCTTGCCCGGTTCGGCGAACCAACCGGCATCGTAAACGAGGATGTCGTAGTCGCCGAGCAGGCGTGGCGAGGCATCGTCCCAGGTGCCGAAGATGACGGCGAACTCCTGATTCTCCAGCTTGACGTCGACCCCGACCGCCTTGAGATCTTCCTGGATGGCGAGCTCGATCAACTCCAGCGGGGAATAGCCGGTGTAGCCGTTCATCATCAGACTGAGCGGCGTGCCGTCCGCGACGTCCGCGACACCGTGCGCCTCGCGGACGCCGTCACCGTCGTCGTCGGTCCAACCGGCCTCGTCGAGCAGCGTCTTGGCCCGCTCCGGATCGTAGGTGAAGGGTTCGACCTGGCAAGCCATCCACCCCACGTCAAAGGGCGAGTCAATGTGGAAGACACGGTTCTCGAACAGCTCGGTGATGATCCGCTCCCGGTTGACCGCCGTGGCGAGCGCCTCCCGCACGCGCAGATCGCCCAGGATCGGGTGGGGTGGCGTCGCGCCCGGATCGTCGTCAAACGGCTGGGAGAGGTTGAAGCGCATCTCCACGACCCAGATACCGGGGGCGGTGCGGCCCATCCCGGCGCTGGCGGCCTCGATCTGCTCTTCGGCTTCGTCGCCGGCCCAGAGCATGACGTCGCCGTCGCCCTCGATCATGCGCGCGGTGCGCGCCTCTTCGGCGGGCACGACGAGGAAGTTGATGCCGTCGAGATAGGGTTTGCCTTCTTCGCGGTAGTTCTCGTTCTTGACCGTCGCCAGGTACTCACCCGCCGCCCACTCCTGGAGTTTGAACGGCCCGGTGCCGATCGGGTTACGGTTGAAGTCCCAGGTCGCCATCTCCTCGGCGGGACCGGTGGCGTGCTGGGGCACGATCCAGGGGAACTGGTCGAGATAGCCGGCGTTGAACGCGGAGTAGGTGACAACCACGGTTGCCGGATCAGGGGTCTGCAGGTCCGTGATCAGCTCGTACTCGCTGGCAAAGGCCGAGCCATTGGCGGCGTCGCGCACCGCCTCCCAGGTGTGTTTGACATCCGCGGAGGTGACCGGCTCGCCATCGGACCAGAGGAGGTCCGGTTTCAACTTCCAGGTCACGGTCTTCAGGTCTTCAGAAACGCCGCCATTGTCGAGGTTCGGCAGCTCCGCCGCCAGGGCGGGTTGGAAGTTGCCGTCGGGGTCGTTGTAGGTCAGACCCTCCAGAATCGCGGTCGAGACCTGCAATGCTATCGAGGTGTTGCCGACGAGGGGATTGAGACCGTCGGGGTCTTCATAGAGCAGGAAGTTGGCGGTGCCGCCCGGCTGGGCCGGGCCTTCGGTATCGGCGTAATAGGCGGGACCGGCCTCCGGGGTGCTGTCCGCATCCTGCGCCATGACCGCGCCGGAAGCGACCACGAGCGGTGCCAACAGGGCAAGCAACGCGCCGGCGCGCCACCACGAATGCCGCGACGAAGAACGGGTACGGGACCGTCTCATTGCATCCTCCTCGGTTTCGCTGGTTGCTGCCACACGGTACGGCTCGATCTGCGCGGCCGTACGTCCTTGCGACGTCGGACGTCGGATGTCGGATGTCGGACGCCTGACCTCCGACTGAAATGGCCGGTTACCGTGCGCTGAACGCTTCGGCGAAGCGTGCGGCCAAGCACGCGCTGCCAGCGTGACAACGTCGGTCGTGGTGCAGCATAACAGGGCACGTGCGATGGCGAGCGGTCACGCGTGACGGACAGCAGAGCACCCTATTGACAATCGGACACAAACGAATAGAGTGTACGTACTGTAGCGACGGGGTCCGCGAGAGCGGGCTGGCAACCGGAGCAATCCGGACGCCAGGCAGACGTCAGAGACGCTGGAAACGGCTAACTGACAACTCCCGGAGACCGATCCCGTATAGGGTGGCAACACCTTTGGTGACGGTCAGTGGTCGGCGCCAGCAATGGCGCGGACCGAGCAGGCGCTAACCGGCACACGAACACCGGATAGGGTGTGCTCGATCGGGGAGCGGCCGAGCAATCGGTGCGGCGAACCGTTCACCGGGATCCGACGGATTCATCCGCCGGACGCCGCTGGCACTTCAGGACAGACGCCGATGGCCGCGCAAGCTGCTGTCGGCGTTTCTGTGTCTGTTTCTGTCTTTGTCTCTCGTTCTGTTTTCATCGCTCCAGCCATGGGCATGAGTGATACCCTCCCGCCATCACCCGTCCCCGCGTGGGGAGAAACGACGAGGAGAAACCGTGGCTGAAGAACGCAACCCGCTGGCGACCGCCCTCGGCACCTACTACCCGCGGCACTACGTGGTGGCGGTGCTGCGCGATCCCGCCGCGGCGACGAAGGCGCTGACCGCGTTACAAGGCGAGGGTTTTGCCGAGGCCGAGGCGGAAATCTGCCCTGGACCCGACTTCATCAGGAACTGGAACGATTTCGCCGCGCACCGGGGCAAGCTGGCGCGCATCGCCAATCTGTTTCCGGCCGAGGAGCGCAGCGCGGTCGAGGAATATCTGGCCGAGGCCGAGAACGGCGCCTCGTTCGTGACCGTGCATGCCACCACCACGGAGGAGCGCAACCGCGCGCGCGACCTGCTCAGACCGTTCGGAGCCTACGGTATGCGCTATTACGGCGACCGCACGATCACCGATCTCGAGTGAAGGGAGTCCGCGCCTCCCGTCGCGGAGCCGGCATTACGCTCTGGGAGACGGAGGCGGGTCGTCCGGCGCGAGGTAGGCGCCGATGGCGGCGAAGAGCTCCACATGGCTGGAATATTTGTAGTTCCCCTCGTCGTCGAAGCTCCCCTCGCCAAAGGTCGTGGCCACCGCGATGGCGAGCTTCTTGGCGGGGAGGTAGGCCTCCACCCCGCCGTAGCCGGCGAAGAGCGGGTTCTGCAGGATCCACGAGCCGCTGAGCACGACGCCGAGCCCGTAATTCAACTTCTCGTTGAGCGTGCGGCAGGTGGGGCAGCCAGCTAAGGGAGCGCCGAACCCGAGTAGGGCGGGATCGATTTGCGCCTGGTGGGACTCCGGCGACAGCAACGTTCCCTCGCCCACCGCCACCGCGGTCGTGGCCATGTCGGCGATGTCGGTTGTCTCGATGGAGCCCGGCGCCAAACTCCAGGAGGGGTTCCAATAGGTCGACTCCTCGTAGAAGCGCGTGCCGGCGGGGATGCCGAGCACCTGGCGGCGCTCCGAGCTGAACGCGTGCAGGACCGGCTCGGAGATCTGGGGCGTTGACCAGGCGACGGTGTTGCGCAAGCCCAGGGGACCAAGGACCTGCTCTTGCAGGAGGAGATCGAGCGGCTGGCCGCCGATCTTCTCCAGCGCCTGACCCAGGATCACGTAATTGGTGTGCGAGTAATCCCAGTTCGTCCCCGGCGCGAACACCCGCGGCGTGGACAGGCCGATCGCGATCCGCTCCTGGGCAGTCCACTGGCGAAACGGGTCGGCATAGAACGCCTGGACGAATTCCGTGTTCTTCTCGAAGTCCGGATACCCCGCCGTCATGTTGGCCAGCATCCGCAGCGTCACCTGACCGGCGTCGGGCAGGTCGGGCAGCCAGGTGGCCAGGGGATCGTCGAGCGTGACCAGGTTCTGGTCGACCAGCCGCAGCAGAAGCGTGGATATGTAGGAGATGGCGACGGCCCCGTTGCGAAAGTGCATGTCGGTGGTGGCCGGCACGCCCGTCATCGACTCGCCCATCGCTGCGGTCACGACCTCCTGGCCATCGATGGTCACGCGCACGATGACAGCCTTCAGGTCTTGCTTCGCCATCGCCTCGCGCGCCAGGGCAATGATGGCCGCGGCGTCATCACCCGGCGCACCCGCCAGTGGTGTCGCCTGGCTCCTCGGCGCGGCGGAGGAAGGGCGGGCTGACCTGGCGGCCAGCGTTCCGCCGGCGGCGAGGGCGAGGGCCGTCGTCACCGCGTTCCGGCGCGTCAATGGTGTACCGAAGCCACGATCATCACCCGGATCGGCCACGACATCCTCCTCCTGTTCGACAATCGCCATGACCCGAGCCGATTGTTGCCCCCACTTTGCCACGATAGGCATCTGGCCAGAGTCCCGAACGCATCCTATCGCACTTGCTGGGGTCCGCACCGGCGGATCGTCCGGCCAAGAGCTAACCCGCCGTGGAGGACTACCCATGCCGCTCAATGAGTTTATGTTTGACGACACCCCCAACCCTGCGTTTTATGAGTTTATGAATGGTTCACACTCCGCGTGCCCCATGACCGTTCCCGCGACAGCGGGTCAATACACCGCCAGCGGGCACCCCAGAATCCGCGATGCACTGCGATGCCCGATTGCCTCCCAGCCAACTCGGGATCGTCCTGGCCGGACGCGACCTTGCCAAAGCAGGCAAAGTGTACGTTCACCCCGTGTCAGAGAGGTCACACCGGCCCGAAGGTCCCCTTCGTCGCGTGTCAGCGTGGCACACCGTTTACTTCCTTCGCCCGGACCCCTACTATGCAGTTGCAGAGCAGCGGGGCGGGTGATTCCGCCTCACATCGATGAAGACGACCGATTTCGCCATCGCACCGCGCCGGTGCGGTCCGGGAGACCGATCCATGGCGACTGAACGGCTCGATACCGAGCCGATGCACGTCCTCACGCCGCCGGGGAGCATGCCCCCGGAACGGCTGTACATGACCGGCGATCTGCGCGCGCTGACCGGGTTGACACGCACTCATATGGACTTCTACCTGCGCGAGGGGATCGTGCAGCCGACGCTGCGGACGGAGAGCGGCTATCTGCTCTTCGACGCCGCCGAGCTGGAGACCCTGCGTGCCGTTTTGCGCTGGCGCGAGGAGGGGATCGCGATTCGCGAGATTCGCGGCCGCCTCGGGCGTCCAGCGGCGCACTGAGGGGAATGGCGTTCACCGGCGCGGCGGGGGAAACCGGCCACGCTCAAGGAGAGAATCTATCGCCAGACAGACTGATGGGCAGTGGTGAGTCGAGAGTCGAGAGTCGACAGTCGCGCACGACAAAGGCCAGCGCGCCAACGCCAGCCTTTCTCCCCACTCATCGGTTGTGACTGTAGCGAACCCGGCTGAGGGTTCATGACCTGACGCGCTTCCCGGGATTCGAACGGACCGTCGCCAAACCGCCTGTTCGACCCCACCGAGCGCCAGATGCGCCGCCAATGCCCCGCCAAGGGAGGGTTGCTTGTACCCAGGCGACTCCGTGATTCTAAGCATGCCCCAGGGGGCATGTCAATATGGTGAGCCGGAAGTCGGAAGCCGGAAGTCGGGAGGAGTGATTCTTCCGGCCCCCGATATTCACTGGCTGACCGCTGAGCGCCGCCCGATCGCGGAGGGGTCCGCGTGACCTCGCCGCCGAAACCGCCGCGGACGACGGCGTCCGACAAGCCCCTCTCCCGGCTCGACGGGAGAGGGGTTGGGG
>JACCXM010000395.1 GCA_013697005.1 Chloroflexia bacterium
GATGTGGAGGTCGCCGAGACGATCGTCCGGCAGCGGGAAGCAAGCGAGTCGAGGTGACGCGGCGCACGCGCCGCGGCGATTCTCGCGCGGATTGACACACGCTCTGGGCCAATCGTGATAGCCGCAAACATAAGCCACTTATTTGACCTTACTCTAGGTAGCACTACGATGAAAGCCTGACTCAGAGATGACCGCGCTTCGGCAGCAGTCTCGGTGCGTGCTTACTCGTGCGTACTATGGCGGCAGGGAGGGAGCGTGAAGCGAAGGCGGACAACGTGGAAAGCGAACGGTTCGACACCTTGGCAAAGGTTATGAACGCGCGCACGCGCACCCGTCGCAGCGCCATCCACGCCGTGACAGGTGGGGCAATAGGGGCTGTGCTCGGCACGGTTGACCTCGCGAATGTTGAGGCGAAGAAGAAAAGGACGCCGCCACCGGCACCAGGAATCCCAGCGTCCGCCAATCCTGATCCCATTTGCGCGGGAAGACCCTCATGCTGTTCGACGCTCATGTGTGGCGACGATTGCATTTGCCAGACTACCGTCGAGGGTGGGGGATTCTGCCTCAAGTTGGGGGCAACAGGATGCGGCGATGACTGCACGTCGAGTGCTCAGTGCCCGGGCGGGGTGTGCACCTACTACGGAACCGCGGCTAACTGCAATCCAGGTGTCACATGCTGCGGTGGTCGCGTCGCCGCCTGCACGCCGAACTCCTCGCGCTGCGGGGCCGCTTGATAGCGTATCGCCGTAAGCAGTATTGGGTCTCGTGGCCTACTGATTCCTCAACCGGAGCAACTGAACATGGATGCAGAGCGGTTCGATTGCTGGACGAAAAGCATCGCGGACGGGCTCGCACCACGCCGCCAGCTTCTCAAATCGGCGGCCGGAGCCGCGCTCATCGCCGCGATTGGCGGGCTCGGCTTGGACGAAGCTGAGGCGAAGAAGAAGGGGAAGAAAAAGGGGAAGAAGCCACCGCCACCGCCGCCGCCGCCGGCATGCGGAATGGGCGGGCCATTTGGCGGCCTGTCATGGCCCTTCAACCCCGGCGATGGGCAGTGGTTCATTGTCAACGGCTATCGCGGATTTGTTGACCATGGCAATCCTACTAACCAAGCGCAACTTTTCGGCTTCGACTTCGCTGTATGCGATCCCGGGTCCATCGACACTACGTTTGGCACATGCGGTGGGGCAACTCAGGATGGGTGGGACAAGCCCAACACCATAGACCGAAGGGTATTGGCTCCGGTCAGTGGTCAGGTGCTTTGGCGCGATCCTGAGTCTTTGGGTATTCGCATCGCCGGCGCATCAACCCATGTGCTCGTTATCGCCCACGTCAGTGGACTACTGGCCCAGGGAATGTGCGTGATCAAAGGTCAGGAGATCGGGAGAGTCAGCGGGTCGGGCAATGCTCCCCACATCCATATGTCGCTCTATCGTCAGATCAGTGGCAGCGATGCCAATCGTGATGCTGTCCCGTTCGATGGCCAATTTGCGATCGGCGCCGCGTGCTTCTACCCTGCAGGCGACCCCAGCAGTTCTGGCGACCAACCCTTTGTCAACCAGTACCTGGGCCGGCTCGTTCCCTGCGGCAAGCGCTGCGCCGACGGCTCCTGCGGATGTCCTGGCGGTGAGCAGGTGTGCGACGCCGTTTGTGTCCCCTCCTGTCCGCCGGGGCAAGCTCACGTAGCAGGGTGTGGTTGCAAATTATTGGGCGCATGTCAGGCAGGATTCGTCTGTGATGACCCAAATGACGACTCCGTTCCGTGCGGACCAGCAGGAACCGAGTGTTGGTGCACCACCGTCACTGAAGGTGGCGCCCAGTGCGGCGATAACGTGTGTCCCGAACCGTTTATTGACTGCTCCAGCAGCGATGAGTGCGAAGCCGCCTTCGGACCGGGATATTTCTGTCAGCCGGAGGGCAGCGGATGTTGCGGCCGCACCTGTATCGCGCCATGCGGAACCTCGTTGCCGTCGGAAGACCGGGCCATGGCGCGCTCAGGACTCAGCAACGCTGGGACACGCAACGCACCTGTGAGCAAATCTGACGACAGACCCTCGCGCCGTCGGCGCGGCCGCGACCGTCATGGCAAGAACAAACGGTAGTATCACGCTTGATGCTAGTCCGGGGTCAGGAGTTTCCTAACCCCCAGTACCATGCTCCGCGCCTGTCCCAAACCGTGACGAACGTGAGCCAGCAGATCTTCGCCGACATCGGGAGCCTGCTGGCCCCGCGTGATCTCTCATTCCCGCGCTGATGGGCCCGCCATCGCGCCGATCGCTCGCACTGTGGTGTGATCCGAAGGACGCGCTGATTTCATAGGACTATCCCAACCAAGGGTGTACGCTTTGCGTTGAATCGTGGAGTGATAACATGGGCAAGCACCAACCAGAAACCCGGTCGAAAAAGATTTCCGACGTCAAGAACTCACTCTCCAGCCTCGTCAACGAGGTCTCCCGCAATGAGACGCGCGTGCTCGTGGTGAAACGTGGGGTCCCGGTGGCCGCAATTGACTCGGCCGATGATCTCGCGCGCCTTGATGGGCTCGATCGGGAGCGAGCGGAGAGTTTCAAGGTGATAGATGAATTGCGGGAGGCGTTCAAGGATGTCCCGGCCGAGGAGATCGAGCGGGAGACCGATCGTATCATCGCCCGCATCCGGGCCGAGGAGCAGGAGCACGTACTCGAGGCCACTGGTAGCTAGTGACGCGCGTCGTCCTGGATACCAACGTGCTGGCACCCGGCTTCACGAGTGTCGGGAGTGCTTCTAGCCGCTTGGTCGACCGCTGGCAAATGGGGGCATACGAGCTCGTCGCCGCCGAACACATCCTTGCCGAGCTGGGGGGGGCCTTCCTGGATCCCTACTACCGAACCCGTGTCAGCCCGGGGCAAGCTGAGCGAACACTGAAATTGCTGCGTGAAAAGTCCATCGTGACCGAGCTGACCATCCCTGTGGTAGGTGTGGCAACGCAACCCAAGGACGATTTGGGATTGTCCACCGCACTGAGCGGCCAAGCCACCATCCTCTGCACGAGAGACAGGCAGCTCCTGAAGCTTCGCGCTTACCAGTCCGTGGTCATCCTCAGTCCCGGTGAGCTCATGGCTCGCTTGGAGGGTGAGGAATGCGCGTAAGAGAACTGGCAGCCGCAGGTGCATTCATACCGGGCCCGATGTGTTGGAGTCCCATTGTTGCAGCGCCCGAACGGCGTAGCCCCCATTCAGCGCTGGCTTAGCCACCCACCCCGGCGTAGGCCACCATCACCGTCAGCGCGCGGTACCAGCGGTCGGCCAAGGCGGCGATGTTGCCGGAGAAGACGATCCCGCCCAGCAGCGTCACCACCGCCATCGCGCCGATCCCGACATTGAGCAGTCCGGTCTGGGCCGGGCGCAACTCGCGCTCGGTGGTGTTGAAGTACATCGCCGCCACCACGCGCAGATAATAGAAAGCGCTCACCGCCGAGAGCACGACGATGGCCAGGGAAAGAATCAGCCCGATGGTGCCGATCTCGATCGCCGCCACGATCACCTGATACTTGGCGTAGAACCCGATCGTTGGCGGGATGCCCATCAGGGAGATGAGAAAGACCGTCAGTGCCGCCGCCGCCAACGGCTCCTTGGCGGCCAACCCGTTGTAGTCATCGAGCTCGATACCCCGCCCGCGATGCTGCACCCAGGTCACCACCGCGAAGGCGCCGATGTTCATTACCGCATAGGCGAGCAAATAGATGAGCAGACTGGATATTCCGTCGTCCCCGGTCGTCGGCGTCGCGCCAGGGGCAAGGAAACCGCCGGTGGAGCGATACGCGGCCAAACCGACCATCATGTAGCCGGTGTGGGCGATGGAGGAGTAGGCGAGCATCCGTTTCACATTGCGCTGGGCGATGGCGACCACATTGCCGAAGGTCATCGTCACCAGCGCCAGCACCGCGATGACATTCACCCAGTCGTCGCGCAGCGGTCCCAGCGCCTGCACCAGAATGCGGATGGTCGCGGCGAACGCGGCGACCTTCGGCACCACCGACATGAACGCGGTCACCGGGGTGGCCGCGCCGTCGTAGGCGTCGGGGGTCCAGAAGTGGAACGGCACGGCGGCCATCTTGAACCCGAGTCCGACGATGATCAGGAGGAGGGCGAGGACCAGCGCCGGATCGAGGAACGCTTCCCCGGTGACACTGCTTTGCAGCGACAGGGCGATCCCATCGAGGTTGGTGGTTCCCGTCAACCCGTAAACCCAGGCCATCCCGTAGACCAGGATGGCGGAGGCGAAG
>JACCXM010000408.1 GCA_013697005.1 Chloroflexia bacterium
GTCTCGCAGGAGAAGACCGCGGCCCTTACCGGTTGTCAGAAGGCGATCTCTCTTCACTGCTGCGCTATGTTCCTCTGAGCCATGCGGACCGCTACAGTGCGATCGATACCGTACCGTTTCATGGCGCTCCATTTATGAAAACCGTATCAGCGTAACCCTGGGGGATCGGTCAAATCTTGTCAACCATGATTGCCTGGGGATAGCAACGGCATTGCCGCGCATGGGGCGCCACAGCCCTGTTGCGGGGTCGCGCTGCCATTGCGCAGGCTGTTCGCCATGCGGTGCAGGTACCGGCGCGGATCATCCCTGCCCGTGAGGCGCCGAGCCCGGTCCGCCGCCGAACGCGACGCCTCGGCCTTCTTCGCGCGGGGCGGTTCGACGGTGGACATCGCGCTGTCCAATTGCGGGAGGCAGCTCTCATTAGCAGAAGAGGAGCGCCCATTCGCGATCTGCCCAATGCAGGTGCAACCCGCACACGGCAGCGGTGCCGGAGACGGCGCCGGGTTTTGGGGCGGGAGACTCGTTACCGTCAAGGCGACCGGAGAGCCGATTCTTTCCAATGGTATCACGCCGGCCGCAACGGTAGTCAGACCGAGCGTCAAAAGCGCGAGACCGATGACGAAGAGAAGATCGGGAAAACCGTCGCCCGATTTTCGAATTCTGGACACAGCGACGCCTCCAAACGCAGGGTTGGCTGCGATCGACGCGATGAATTCCTGGCTCACACGGGTCGAGGGTTACGGTCTTGGTGTGCCCTCCCCTGGTTCACTGGGGTCCAATGTGATGGCGTAAACGGTGATGACCTGCTTTCCAACATTCACCAGCGTGCCATCGGCCGGCAGCCTCCCCACCGCGGCTGATACCACCGATACTGGGGTCCCCGCCACGTTGACGGGCGCTGTCGTGCCGAACTGGAGCCCGTCCGGCGGCGCCGGCCGCCGGCCGTTCACGGCAAGCTCAACGCGACGCAGGCGGAGCATCTTCGCGCCAGGTGGCACGGTGAGTTCAGGGACCCACTCATAGTCAAGGAAGGTCCACGATCCCGGAAGGTCGTATTTGGGTGCACTGGTGAGGACGAAGTACACCACCTCCGTCGATCGCACACTGTCGCTCGTTGCGGCGAACGCGGTCGCGCTGGGAGCGATCCAACTGTCACCCGCGGCGAGCAACACGTCCGTATCGGCCGCGACGGATTCCCGCACCATGGAGCCGGCACGGACGAGCTGGACGTCTGTGCCGGCGCGCAGTGAAAGGGTTCCCTTCAAGACATAGCCAACACGGATGCCGGACGATGCGACGTCCTCGCCCGGGGTCCACTCGGTCCTCGCACCTGGACGAACGGAGGCGAGACCGATCTCGCTCATGAGGTCATCACCTTGCGGAACAGCCTCCGCGGGGAGCGATAGTTGCAGCAATGTCTCTTCGCTCAAGACATCTGGCGTGGAGCTCGCGGCTGGTTCAAGTGTGAGGACATAGGCGGTGACTGCTTTTTTGCCGGCATTGACCAGCGTGCCGTCTGCCGGCAGCCTCCCGACCGCGGCTGACACCATCGACACCGGAGTTCCCGCCGCGTTGTAGGGCAGCGTTGTGCCGAATTGCAGTTCGCCCGGTGGCGCCGGGAGCCGGCCTTTCACCGCCAGCTCGACCTGGCGCAGGCGCAAGGTCGCCGCGCCAGATGGCCCCGTCAGTCCTTCTACCGATTCAAAGTCAGTGTCGGTCCATGATCCCGGCAGGGGATAATCGAATACGTCGGTCGTAAGCACCCAATACAACACTTCTGTCGGACCAGTGGCGCCGCTCACCGCTGCGAACGCGGCCGAGCTAGGTGCGATCCAGGTATCTCCCGCGGCAAGCGCCACATCCCAACCCGCGGGGACGGTGTCCAGCTCCGTGGCGCCAGAGCGCACGAGGTGTACGTCCGCGGCGGCACGCAGCGAAAGGGTTCCTTTCAGCATGTAGTAGGCACGGATACCGGACGATCCGGCGTCTTCACCTGGTGTCCATTCGGTCCGGTCGCCGGGAAGAATGGTGGCATGGCCAATTTCGTTCCTGAGCTCATCGCCATGTGGAACCAGGTCGGCGGGGAGCGCAACCTGAAGCAAGGTTGTCTCACTCAGAACGCCCGGTGTGGAAATCGCCGGCGCCTGGATCGCGGGGAAATAGACCGCGCGATCGGCGCTGGGCCGGCCCGGGCCGACTGTGAAGTAGCCGAGACCAACGGTGACCAGCATGAGCAGCACAGTGGCGAACTGGGCTACCGCCCATCTTCCCCGGGAGGCAGGAATCGGGGGGCGAAGCAGGCGTGAACCCATTGTCCTCGACCCAGGCTCGAGCCCCCGCGTGGTACGCCCATCGAGCGAGACCGGCGGCGTCTGCTTACGCTCGGTCAGCGCATCGATCCGCCGCAGCGCCTGTTGGAGCGCGGGGCCATCGTCGGGAGCTGAGTCCAGATAAATTTCCTTTGCCGTTTGTCCGATCGCTTGCCAGGCCGCTAGCTCAGCGCGGCAGGCGGGGCACCCGGGCAGATGGGCGAGGACGTCGGCGCGCTCGGCGCCATCGAGCGTGCCCACGGCATGAGCGGGGAGGAGATGAGCAACGTGTTCCGGCTTTCGGCGTTCGCTCATGACCGCCCGCCTTTCGCCAGTTCGGCGCGCAGCGCCCGTTTGGCGTGGTGCAGGCGGCTCATCACCGTCCCGAT
>JACCXM010000432.1 GCA_013697005.1 Chloroflexia bacterium
GCGCGGTCGCGTCATACGCGCCCTGGAAATTGTCGATCTCGACGGCATCGAGCTCGATACCGGGCATGGTCCCGTCGTCGAACAGTACGACCGGTGTGTTGCGGCGCAGCATCGGTGCGATATGTTCGGCCGTCATCGCCAGGCTGATACAGAGCAACCCGTCGACGCGGCGGGCCAGCAGATCATTCAGATAGTGAACCTCGCGCCGCAGCGACCAGCCCGAGTTACAGAGGATGACGCTGTATCCGGCCTCGTTGGCGGCCGCTTCGACATCGCGCGCGACCACGGCGAAGAAGGGGATTTCGATGCTGGGCACGAGCAGACCGAGGGTGAGGGTCTCACGGCGGCGCAGGCTGCGCGCCACGACGTCCGGATGGTAATGCAACCGCTCCATGGCTTCCAGCACGCGGGCGGTGAGCGGCGCACTGACGGCCCGCGTCTCATTGATGACATGACTGACGGTAGCGGTAGAAACCCCCGCGAGGTCCGCGACCGTTCGAATCGTCGCCACCCGTCCGTCCTTTGCTCGCCCGCGAGCATTGCGGTAATCGTTTACGTGCTGGATTTCGCGGCATCCTACCAGTGTGCTAAATCGCTGTCAAATTGGGCGGAATGGGAGGCTGGAAGAATCGAAGAATCGATGTGATTGAGCCACGATCGGGCCGGAATGAATTGGAGCGAAGCGGAAAGCGAGCTGGACACTGTCGGTTGACGGGAACCGTGCGAGTTGCCAAGATGATCGCGGGATATGCTGCGAAGCGATGTGAGCCGTGTCGTTGAGACTGCCGATTCCCGTGACCATCTGCGATGCGCGTACGTCCGAGATCGCGACCCTTGGCGCGCCACTGCGCGCTCCGGCCGGGGGACGTTCACCGGCGAGCGACGCACGATGACAGATCGCGCGACGATGCACCATGGTGTCGTGCTCCCGGCGCCACGCACCCGCCTGATCGGCAGGCAGACGGAGTGCGCCACCGCTCGCGCGCTGCTCCTCGACGAGGCCGTTGCCCTGCTGACGCTGACCGGCCCCGGCGGCGCGGGAAAGACGCGCCTGTCGCTGGCGGTCGCGCGCGAGGTGGCGGAGCACTTCGCCGATGGCGTTGTCTGGGTCGATCTTGCGCCTTTGGCGGATCCGTCGCTCGTGCCGGCCACCGTGGCGCGCGCGCTCGGCATCGTTCCCGTTGCCGGCCTGCCAGTCGAGGAGCAACTCGTCCGGGATTTGCGTCCGCGTCAGCTCCTGCTGCTGCTGGACAATTGCGAGCACCTCCTGAATGCGGCCTCGGATCTCGCCGCGTCTGTGCTTCTCGCCTGTCCCGCGATCCAGATTCTGGCTACCAGCCGCGCCGCACTCCACCTGCGCGCGGAGCAGGAACTTCCGGTCGAACCCTTCCCGCTTCCCTTGACCGATGCACCGCCCGCCGTCCTTTCCGCGAACGAAGCGGTCCGCCTCTTTGTTGAGCGGGCGCATGCCGTCGACCCCGGGTTCGACCTGAATGACGCCAATGCACCAATGGTCGCGGAGATCTGCCGCCAGCTCGACGGGTTGCCGTTGGCCATCGAGTTGGCGGCCGCCCGGACGAAGCTCCTCTCGCCGGAGACATTGCTCGCGCAGATGGGGAGCCGGTTGCGGCTCCTCCGCGGAGGCCCGCGGGATCTCCCGGCTCGCCAACGGACGATGCACGACACAATCGCCTGGAGCTATGGACTCCTCGCACCGGGCCAGCAAGCCCTCTTTCGGCGTCTTTCGGTTTTCGCCGGCGGCTGGCCGGGGGACGCGGCCGCCGCCGTCGCGGGCGACGGTCAATCCGCGGGGTATGACGTGCTGGACGAGATCGGGGTCCTGCTCGATCAAAGCCTGGTGCGGCGTGCGGACGGCGCCGGCGAGCCGCGCTTCACGATGCTGGAGACGATTCGCGAGTTCGGCCTGGCGGAGTTGATCGCCGCCGGAGAAGAAGCGGAGGTTCGGGACCGGCATGCGGCCTGGTTCATGGCGCTGGTCGAGACGCTCGATCTTCACCACTCCATGCAGGGAGACGTGGCCCGGATGAGCCGCCTGGTTCCGGAACAAGACAACCTGCGGCAGGCGCTCGCCTGGTTCGCCGCGCGCAACGACATTCTGTCGCTCAATTTCATGAGCGCGGCGCTGTCGCTCTTTTGGCCCGCGATCGGCCAGTTCGCCGAGGCGCGGACGTGGCTGCATCTGGCGATTGCGGACGATGCCGGTGTCCCCGTGCTGACCCGGGCCCGGGCGTGGAACGAAGCCGGGTGGTTGGCGATGTGCCAGGGCGAGCTTGCCCTGGCGAAACCGTTGCGCGACCAGGGGCTGGCACTTGCCAGGGAGGCGGGCGATCCGTACCTGCTGGCGGAGGTGCTGCTGGGCAACGGCACGCTGGCGTTCTGGCAAGGCGATCTCGAGCGGGCCGCGGCGTTGACCGGGGAAGGGCAGTTGGCGTTCCAGACCATCGGGACGACAGTCACCGCGGCGCCCGTGAAGGTCGGAGCCGCGGTGAACCTGTTGGGAAATATCGCGCTTATCGCCGGCAATATCCCGCTGGCAATCCTGCAGGGCGAGGAGGCAGTCGGGATCGCGCGGGCGCTTGGTGCTACCGCGGATCTCGGCTATGCGCTGTGCGGGTTGGGATATGCCCGCTTTCAGGAAGGCGCCGTGCCGGAGGCGGCGACGTGCTTTCTCGAGGCCGTAGCGGTGGCCTGGACAATCCACGACGACGCCTTCCTCGCCCGCTTGCTCTGGGCGATGGCCGCCGTGGCGGCAACCCGCGAGCAACCGGACGTCGCCGCCCGCCTGATCGGCGCGGCGGACGCATTGGACGCGCGCACCGGGAGCGCCATGTGGCCGAGCGATCGCGCCCTCGCCGAGTGGTGCCTCGCGCGGCTCGACGGCGCACTCCTTCCTGCCGCGTTTTCCGATCTGCGCCGCGCCCGGGCATCGCTCTCGGTCGCTCAGGCTGTCGCCACCGCCCGCATGGTGGCTTCGCTGGTACTGGATGAAGAACGCGCCACGAGCATCTGGCAGGCAACAGGCGCTCCCGATCCAGGTGTTGCCCAGGGAGAGCTGGCGCTCGCGATCCCGGGATCCGCGGCCGGCGGTGATTCTGCCGCGGAACATGACGATCTCACCCGCCGCGAGCAAGAGATCCTCGACCTGATGAGCCAACGCCTGACCGACGCGGAGATCGCCGCGCGGCTCTTCATCAGCCCGCGCACGGTCGAGCTCCACGTCGCCAATATGCTCGGCAAGCTCGGCGTGGCAAACCGGCGAGATGCTGCCGCGGTCACCGCCCGTCTGTCTGGGGTGGAAGCCGTCGTCTCCGCCGGAATTCGCTCTGGACCATCCGGCCGTTCCTCCGCTGGAGCCATGCCGGCCGGGCTGACGCCCCGTGAGCGCGACGTGCTGCATCAGTTGATCGACGGGCGCACCGACCGCGAAATCGCCGCGCGGCTCTTCATCACCCGGCGCACCGCCTCCAAGCACGTCGAGGCTATTCTCGCCAAGCTCGGTGTGCGGTCGCGCGGGGCCGCGGTCGCCGAAGCGCGCCGCCAGGGGTTGGCGCCCGTGCCCCCTACTGGTCAGGACAACTAACCCGAGCTCCCGCCTATTTCTCCGAAATCTACGTACATTCCTGCCGCCAACTACGGAATTTTCCCCATGACTCCGGCACGCCGCTCTCCCATGCTGGCGCAATGACTTCTGCGCCGTAGCAGAGCAAGTCGGCCGATGAGGCGCACGGTCACCCGAAGCAACCTGGTGTTGTCAGTGGACGGCCTTCTGGCCGAAAGGCGGTGTTGCCCCGTGTCCAGCCGTTCGATAGTCCTTTATCCTTTCCAGCGTCCCGCGTTCCCCGCCATTCCCGCTGGCGCTGGCCCCATCGCGGCGCTGGTGCTGGCTAGCCTCCTCTGGGGCACCGCCGATGTCGCCGGCAAGCTCGCCCTGGTCGCCATTCCACCGGCGACGCTGGCGACGCTGCGCTTCGGCGTGGCCCTCGCCATCTTCTGGCCGCTGTGCCGTTGGCGCGGCGTCCCGCTGGCACCAATCCGGATCACCGCGCCGCTCGGTCTGTTGGGTGTGGCCCTGACCTTTCTTTTCCAGAACCTGGGGCTGGCCCGCACCTCGGCCACCCATGCCAGTCTGCTGCAGGGGGCGGCGCCGGTCTTGACGCTGTTGCTGGCCGCGGTGGTCCTTGGCGAACGACTCGGTCCCCGCCGCATCGCGGCCGTCGGCGCGGCGATGGCGGGGGTGGCGGTGGTGACGTTGCCCGGCGGCGATGGGCTACACGCGCCGGGGTTGGGCGATGCCCTGGTGCTGGCCAGCGCCGGCTGCTTCGCCGCCTTCGTCGTGCTCGGTCGTCGCGCCTTCCCTATCTACGGGACGCTCCCCGTGCTCGCCGGCATGGCGGCCTGGGGTACGACCGCGCTACTGCCAATTGCGATAGTCGAGTGGTGGCTGACGCGGCCCGCCGCGATCGGGCCAGACCAGATTGCGCTCGTGCTCTACCTCGGGGCGGCCTGTTCGGCCCTGACTTACGCCCTCTGGGGGTACGCGCTGCGGCACATCGAGGCTGGACGGGCGGCCACCTTCGACACGCTCATCCCGGTCGTGGGCCTGGCGGGCGCGATCGTGGTGCTGCGGGAGGCTCTCCTGGTTTGGCATCTCGTCGGTGGGGCGTTCGTCGTGGCCGGCGTCTGGTTGGCGGTGTGCGAGCCCCGCCCCGTCGTGGCCGCATCGATCGACCTTCCGTCGTCAGCGCGGTTCGACCGGAACAGTGACGAGGGCCTGAACCGTCAGGTGCGATCCCGGTCGCGGCACGCGACCCCATCCCCGCGAACCATCGGGTCAAGTTTACGCGGGCAGGAGCAGCGTTCAACGGCAACGCCGTGGTGACCGTTTTGGCTGTCTGCTAATCGTGGTCCGGCTGGAAACGCGATCGAGGGTCCGAATCCATCGACAGCGACCGGGTCGATTTGCTCACGACGCCAAAACGCGCTGGCGGAGATCAGCGCGTCGGCCCAGACATCCTTACCGCGCCCTAATCCGCCACCGCCTCATGCAACAACCCCAGAAACCGCTCTCGATCGGCCTCGACGACGACCGTCACATTCGGCTCGCGGCCGGTGACCCCCAGGTGGTCGACGACGGTCTGTCCCCGGCACCAGTCGCCGCCGGTCTCGACCGCGACGAAACGTCGCTTGGTCGCCGTGGCGATCCCTGGTTCCAGGGCGATAGCCATCGTGATCGGATCGGGCAGATCGAATCCCTCCAATCCACTCGATTCCATCGCGAACGTGGTCAACGTCGCCTGAATATCGACGCAGAACTCGGCCAGGGGCGTGCCGATCGCGCGCAGCCGGTCTGTCTCATCCGGCCCGAACGTGGCGTAGGTGTAGGAGACGTCCCAGCCAACCATCGTGATCGGCATCCCCGATTCGAAAACGATCCGCGCCGCTTCGGGATCGACCCAGATGTTGAACTCGGCCACGGGGGTCACGTTGCCGTATCCCTGCCCGGTCCCGCCCATGATCACGCAATCACGGACCATCCCCGCGATGGCGGGCTCGCGCAGCAGCGCCATCGCCACGTTGGTCAATGGCCCCAATGTCACCAGCGTAATCTCGCCGGGGTAGCGGTTGACGGTTTCCAGAATCACGTCGGTGGCGTGCTCCGGCGCCGGAGTTCGCCCGTACAAGGGAAGATTGATGTCTCCCATCCCGTCCTGGCCATGGACGGTTTGCGCCGTCTCCAGAGGACGAAACAACGGGGCGGCCAGCCCGCGGTACACGGGCACGTCGACCCCGGTCAGCTCCACGGTATGCAGCGCGTTCTGCACCCCCTGCTCGAGCGGCACATTCCCCGCCACCACCGTAATCGCCTCGATCTGCACGTCGGGATGCTTCAAGGCCATGACCAGCGCCACGGCGTCGTCGGAAGCGGTATCGATATCGATCAGAAAGCGGCGCATAGCTCCTCCGTATTCGGTAAGTCGGTAAGTCGGTAAGTCGGTAAGTCGGTAAGTCGGTAAGTCGAGAGTCGAGCAGGACACGGGGTTTGGTCAGTCGGCCTGTAGGGGCACGGCATGCCGTGCCCAAGGCGAGGCGTGCCTCGCCCGTCATGGTTCTAACTCACCGACTCACCGACTCCGCCTCCAAGCGATCTCCGTCAACCCATCGGCTAAACCCTCGATATCCTCGCTGTTTACCGCTTTCACGGTATCGAACAGGTCTGGTGGTACGGCGGTGATGCCGCGCAGCGCCCCGGCCAGCGATCCGGCCATGGCCGCGATGGTGTCCGAATCGTTGCCGATGTTGGTGCCGCCGACGACGGTCTCCAGCGGATCGCCCGCGGCCGCAACGAAGATGCCGACCGCGGCCGGCACCGACTCCACGGTCATCACCGAGTTGCCGACACTCGCTTCGATCCGGCGCAATGCGTCTTCCAGATCGCGGCTGCGCAACGCCTCGTCAATCGCGATCTCGATGCGGCGGGTCACACTCGGCCCCGCCACCAACCGTCCTTCAGCCGCTCCGATCTCTTCTCCGCGGCGCGCCCCCCACAGGCAGGCCTGGGCCACCGCGTAGACATCGGCGCCGGTCGTCAACGCCTGCGCCACCCCGGCCGCGATCGCCCCCGCGCCAGATGACGCGATCTGCGTGTCATGGGTGGGGCGCGCCGTTAGCCAGGCCAGCCGCACCGCCCCCTCCAGATCGCCGGGATAGACCAACCCTGCCGGCGCGATGCGCATCGCCGCCCCGTTCGTGGTGCCGAAGCTGGTGAGCTTGCGCGTCGAGGTGCCGACGCGGCCAATCGAAGCGGTGTCCTCGCCGGCGGCGATGGCCTCGAGCAAGGGTTTCGTCGTCGGACCCATCATCCGCGCCATGGGTGACGTCTGCGACCAGTGCAGGAGTTTTTGCACCCAGGCGTCCTCGGTCAAGTCGCCGTTCGCCTCGATCAGCGATTCCGCCAGGGCGAACATCTGACTGGTGTCGTCGGTGATTTGCCCCGGCAGATTTCCCCCGGAAAAGGTGTCGCTAGAGGGCGCCAGCAACTCCCGCAGCAACCCGCCGTACTCCTCCAGAATCTCGGGAATGGCGTGTTGCTCGGTCGCCGCGCCCATCGCGTCGCCCAGCGCCGCCGCCGCCAGACTGCCAAGAATATGATCGTGAAGCCGCTCGCGGTTCCCTACATCGGGCATGAAATCTCCCCTCAACTTCACCCTATCACCCCAACACCCCAACACCCTATCACCCCGCCAGTCCTTCTGCCTCATATCGTGTCGGGAGCGCCTCGCGCGTTCCCCAGCCCTGGCAGGAGAGCGCGGCGGCGGCGGCGGCGAAGCGGCCCGCGCTGGCCGCCGGTTGCCCGCCCAGGAGCCAGGCGACGACCAGCGCCGCGTGCAGCACGTCGCCCGCCCCGGTGGTATCGACCACCTGCACGGGAAAGCATGGAATGTGGTCGGTGCGCCAGCCATCGCCATCAACCTCGTGGAGAGAGAACCCGCGATCGCCGTTGCTGATGGCCGCGCGCCGCAATCCCTTGGCGCGCAGATGGTTCAACCCATCGTCCAACGCCGCTTCGCCCGTGTACGAGCGCAGACTCTCCTGGCTCGTCAGGAAAAGATCGATCCCGGGCAGCAGCGCATCGAGATGCTCCCGCTGAAATCCCCGCCCCTCGAGATCGTCGAACTCCCCCGGTAAATCAAACGTCAGCAGAGGACCATCCCGGCCAGCGCAGACTCGCGCCACGCGTTGCAGCAGCGGCCACGGCAGATAGCCCGAGGTCGCGCAGACGCGAGCACCGCAGATGTATGCGTCGTCGGCATCGTCCAGGGTCAATCCCCGCACCCCGCGCCCGCCGGTCATCATGATGCGGTCGCCCTGGCCGTCGACGAACACCATGGTGTACGCGGTCTCGTCCGCGCCGCCGGTCTGCACGCGGGAAGCGTCGATGCCGCGTCCCTCGAAGTCGGCGCGCACCATCGCGCCGCCGATGTCGGCGCCGAGCCGGCAGATAATGCCAGTACGTAATCCGAGCCGCGCCGCGGCGGCGGCGATATTTGCCTCGACGCCACCGGGACCGGAGCGCCGGTCGAGAATCGCCACCCCGGCATCGCGCTTGGGTAGCACGGTGACGCGATGGATATGATCGACGACGGCGCTGCCGACCGCGACGAGATGGAACGGCCCGCCCATTGCCGGTCTACAATCCGAGCGCGGCGGCGGCGCGGCGCGCTTCCTGCACGAACGCGCGAACCCGCTCCGGATCCTTGCGCCGGCTGTTGCTGGCCATGTTGGTCCAGGTGTACGAATCGACCCCCGCCGGGCGGACGTGGCGGATTGCCGCGGCGACATTGTCCGGGCTCAACCCCCCGGCGAGGATAACGGGAACCTGCGCCCCGACGCGCTCGACAATGCGGGCGCTGATGTCCCAGTCGTGAACCTGACCGGCGGCGCCGATACCGGGGATCGCCGGATCGTCAGTGTCGAGAATGTAGAAATCGCTGACCCCGGCGAAGCGCTCCGCGGCGTCGATCGCGCCATCCGCGGTTTCCGGTCCCCCGACCTCGATCGCCTTCATGATCTTCGTACCTTCCGGCAGGAGTGAGCGCAGCCGGCGCTGCTCGGCCACGGTGAGCGCCTCGGTCGGGGAGCAGATATGCACGATCGAAGGGCGCACGTCCTCGGCCATCGCCACGATGGCATCGAGATCGGTCTGCACCGTCAGGGCCACTCCCAGCATGGTGGGAGGAAGCAACGCAAACAGCTCCCGCACCGCCTCGTGCCCGAGCTCGGAGCGCAAACCCTGACCCGCGGGGGCCACCCCGACATAGTCGACGCCAAGCGCGACCAGCGAGCGGACATCATCCGGATCAGTCAGCGAATAGATTTGGACGATCATGGTTTCATCCCCTTTGGCCTCTGAGTCCATGCAGTAGTGGATGCCTCTTCATCAATGGAAGGCGCCATCTCCACACCGGACCCGTGGATGTTAGGATAGAGGGACGGAGAGACATCTTGACGATTCAGCTTCCCACTGACATCGAGGACCGGATCCGCCAAAGGGTCGAACGCGGCGACTTCCTCGACGCTGGCGAAGTGGTTCGCGCCGCGATGCGCTTGCTGGATGAGCAGGAGCGACAACTGGAGGAGTTGCGGGCTAAGCTGCAATCCGGCATCGATCAGCTCGACCGCGGTGACGGTGCTCCCTTCACCTCCGAACTGGTGGCTCAGATGCGCCGGAACGCCAGAGATCGATTCCACCGAGGTGAGCGCCCCAACCCCGATGTCGCCCCCTAGAAAATCGGTAACCCTCTCGCCCGACGCGCAGGGCGATTTCACAGACATCGTGCTCTATACCTGGCAGCAATGGGGTGAAAAGCAGCGCGATCGCTATGAAGCGATCCTTAGACGGGCGATCGCCGACCTGGCCAAATACCCTGAGGTCGGCGTTAGTTGGCCCGGCTCTTTCCGGGTTGCCGAGTCCGTCCTGTCGAGCATCACATTCTTTACTATCGGATCGGGGCCGACGAGATCGAAGTGGTTCGTATTTTGCATGAGCGGACCGATCCTACCCGCTATCTGTTCACTTCTCCCTGAGCGTAGCAACACCGTCTCACCCCGCCAGCGCCAGCGCGGCCGGGTGGGGCGCGAGCATGTCCAAGAGCCGATCCCGTGGCGGGATGCGGGTGCCGGCGCCGCGTTGGGTCACGGTCAGCGCGCCCATCGCGTTGGCCAGCGTGGCGCTATCGCGCAATGATCCACCGCGAATCCAGCCCGCGATGAAGGCGGGAGCGAAGGAATCTCCGGCCCCGACGGTATCGACCACCTCGACCGAAAATCCCGGCACACGCAGCATCTCACCGGCGGTCGCCACCAAACACCCGTCGGCGCCACGCTTCAACACCACCGTCGAAACGCCAATGGCAAGGAGGGAGCGCGCGGCGTCCTCAGTCCCAAGATTCCCGCCCAGGAACGCCGCTTCCGGCTCGGTCAGCAAGAGCACATCGGCCGCGGCGATGGCGCGTTCGATGGTCTGGCGGGGAATGAACTCGATGCTGGGACCGGGATCGAAAAAGATGGGCACGCGGGCGGCGCGCGCGGTGGCGAACGCGGCGAAGATGTCGTCCGGGTCCAGGATGTCGCGCAGCGTGTACCCGTCCGTGTAGAGCGCGCGCGCCTGGCGGATCACCTCGTGCCACCGCTCCGGAAAGGGCCAGAGTCCAATCTCATCCTTGATCCCGAGATAGACATGCTGGCTGAGCGTATCGGCGAGGACGATACACAGCACCGTCGCCCGCTCGGGGCAAACCGCGGTTTCGCTCATATCGACGCCTTCCGTCGCCAGCATGGCGCGCAGCTCTCCGCCATAGCGGTCGGGGCCGACGTGCCCCAGCGCGACCGTCGCCAGATTCATCCGCCGCGCCGCCACCAGCACATTT
Organism: Chloroflexia bacterium; assembly: GCA_013697005.1. Lineage (GTDB taxonomy): Bacteria > Chloroflexota > Chloroflexia > Thermomicrobiales > UBA6265 > JACCXM01. Next base: position 10,449 of record JACCXM010000432.1, read on the forward strand.
CCCGCGCCACCCGGTTCGACGAAAATGCCTTCCGCCCACCCATGATTGTCCGGCAGCAGCGGCAGCCGCTCGATCGGAACGACCAGATCGGCGACGAGATCGCCGAGAACCGCCAGATCGTGCCCCATCTGCCGCTCCATCGTGCTATCCGGCCGCCGCGCGCGACATCTTCACCCTTCGCTGGCGACGCGTGATGACCGCCGCCCCAATCAGCAGGGGAGCCACCGCTACGACAAACAACCGCGAGATGGGCGGATTGGCCGGCACGCGCACCTGGCGTGCACTCCCCCCCAGAATCTCCCCCTGGTCCGAGACGAGGCGGATGTCGTACTGCTCGCCCGGAGCGTCGAGCCGGATCGGGTAGGCCGCGAAGGCTGGCGCGGCGGGGGCGTCCGCGGCGCCGGCATCGAACGGCGCCACCTCGTACCCGAGCTCTGACCCTGGGAGCTGGTCAACCTGATATGGGGTCAGTTCCTGTGCGGCGACAACCTCGTCACCGCTGACCACCTCCAGCCGGGCATCGATCAGCCGCTCGCCGTTGACCCATTCCCAATCCGCCGCATCGGCGGCGGTCCGTTGTGGATTCTGCAGCAGCGCCCACGCCCGCGCGGGATACTCCCGCGCCACGCGCGGTTCGAGATAGAGCGCGCTGTTCGCCGCGCCGTAGATAACGTCGTTTGGCGAAGGGGACTCGTCCGGGGTCGTCCACCGCGTCTCGGGCACCACCGAGTACCCAACCCCGTCGCGGCGCGGGGCGAAGATAATGAGCGCGCGGTCACTGCCGGGAACGATTGCTCCGTCCGGACCGCGCAGCCGAATCGCGTACCGACCTGGCTCCAGGTCGATCGGCATCCCCTGGTTGAGTCCGTTGCTGAAGATCCCGATCGGGTCAGGACGCGCCGGGGCAACGGGGACGTCGACGGTCTCGCCCGCCTGACGCCGTTCCTGGGCTTCGGTAACGGCTTCCTGCCAGTCCCGCTCGGCCTGAAAATAGTCGTTCGACGCCTGCTGAAACGCGGCCTGTCTCGCCTCGAACCGCGCCTGGGCGTCGATTGCGTCCGCACCGAGAAAAATCTCGGCGGTGGTGATGCCATCCTGTTGTTCGAAGTGGATCGTGTAGTCGGTCGGAACAATTTCGGCGACGAGTGTGCCGTTCTGGGAAATCTCCAGTACGCCGGGAACCGGTTCGTTCAGCGCGCTCCAGTTCGGACGATATTCATTGGTAATGGGCCAGAACGCGATCTCTGTGCGGCGAGGCGAAATAACACTCGTGAGATCGGCGAGGAGATAGAGCGCGGGGGCCGCGGGCGGCGCGTAAGTTCCGACGTAATTGTCGGGGATCGCCGCGTTGATGCCATAGACGAAGGCTGCTTCCGGATCGCTTTCCTGCGCGGCGGCCTGCCCCCCAGGTCCGACGGAGAGACTAGCCCCGAGCGACAGCGCGATGAGCGCGATCAGCGAAAAACCCCTCATGGCAACACTCCCCGCCGCCGCAGCGCCCATCCGGCAAGCACCAGCCACACCGCGCTGCCGCCGATTCCGGCCAATGCGGCGACGAGCAGTTCCCGCCAGTCGGCGCGCAGCGCCGCATCGAGACCCGCACTCACCAGCGCCAGGGGCGATACCCAGCGCAGTGCCTCGCGCGCGGCGCGCAGCACTTCCCGTAGAAAGAGGAGGGTATCGTAATACTGGCTTGCCGGGGGCACACCTTGCAACGCGCTGTATCCGATCTGCACGCCAATCGCCAGCACCACCGCGATACCGAACAGAAACATCGCGCCGCGGCTGGTCCCGGCCACGGCGGAGATGAATAACCCAATCGCGATCGCCGGCGCCGCAAACGCCGGTGAGACGAGCATCCCGACGAGGAGCAAAGGCGGCAACGGCAAATTGACGAGCAATGACAGTAGCGCGAACACCGGGATCGTCACGAACATAAAGAGGGCGTACACCGCCAAGGCAGCCAACATGAGCGCGCCAAGCAGGCTCACGGGGTCGACGGGCGCGAAGAAGAGCACTCGTAACGACCCTTGATCGCGCGGCCGCGCGATGGCCAGCGTCGCCCAGCCGGCGAGGTAGACGGTCGCCAGCGAGGTCGCGACGAGCAGCGGCTGGTAAAACGGTCGCGCCACGATCTCCAACCCGCTTTCACCCACCGCCCGCGTGGCGTTATATAGGAGCAGTGTTCCCCCCAGCACCGCCACGGCGACCGTGAGATAGAGCGACCACCCGAACACGGCATCGCGGATTTCCTGATAGGCGATCGCCATTGCCACGCGTTGCCGTAGCGCCGCGGGTGACACCCTCCTCATCCGCCCGCCAACCGGGTCACGTTCTGATTGGTGATGGTGACGAACGCCTCTTCCAGACTCATCTCTTCACTCTGCATGCCCAGAATGACCCCACCCGATTCGGTAACGATCGCGGAGATGGCGGGCCGCACATCATCCCGATCGTCGAGCAGCATCTCCAGGCGCCGCCCGCTCTCGGACACCGACAGCTCGAGCACATACGGCAT
>JACCXM010000443.1 GCA_013697005.1 Chloroflexia bacterium
GACGGGGAGAGTCAACCGCCGCCAACTACGGAACTCGCGGCGGTTATTACACCGATCAATGAATCTACTCCTGCTCCACCAACCCCAACCGCGGCGGTCATCGCGCCCACGCCGGGTGCCCCGCCAACGGCCACCGCCACCGTGGCTGCACCAGACGTGAGCGCCACACAACCGGTCGCTGCGGTGGCGCAACCGACTGCGGCGGCTGATCCGGAAAATCCGTGCGCCAATATGCCACTGTATGAGGTAGGTGCCCTCGTTGCGACGACGACGGAGGTCAATCTCCGTCCCGGCCCGTCCACAGACGGAGAAATAGTTACGACACTCCAGCCCGCGACCCAGCTTCAGGTGACGGGAGATTTCGCGGAAGCAGGTCAGTGCGACTGGTGGCCTGTAACGGTGACTGAGACGAATCAGGCCGGGTTCATCCGCGAGGACTTTCTCCAGGCCGTTTCGTCCTAATTGCCGGCCACACGCCGACCGGTACCCTCGGATTTTCTGCTGGTATACTTCGATGTGGCGCAGTTTTGGCTGCGCCTCAAATGTGTCACGCGCTTGGACTGAGACGGGTGTGCCGCGCAATTGCCGGTCCCGTTTCAGGATGAAGGGTGCGGAAGTTCAACACCGTGTTTGGAGGCAACGTGCAAACCATGTCAAGCATTCATGGGCAGTCCCCGCGAGTGACTTTGAAGGCACTTCTTGAGGCGGGAGTCCATTTCGGGCACCAAGCCAAGCGCTGGAACCCGAAAATGAAACCGTATATCTTCGCCGAACGGAACGGCATACATATCATCGATCTTCAGCAAACTGTCCCTTTGCTTGCCGCTGCCCATGATTATGTGGCAAATGCCACAGCTCGCGGTGGCAAAATACTTTTCGTCGGCACCAAAAAGCAAGCGCAGGATGTCGTGGACCGGGAGGCGAAGCGTTCGGGTCAGTATTTTGTCAACCGGCGTTGGCTTGGAGGCACGCTGACGAATTTCGTGACCATCCGTAACCGTCTCCGGCACATGAAATCATTACAGGCGGAACAGGCCCGTGGAGCTTTCGATCTCCTCCCGAAACAGGAGGCGGCTGGCAAAATCGCTGAACTCGAGCGCCTGGAGCGAACGCTTGGCGGCATGCGAGACATGACGCAACTTCCGGCGGCGGTGTTCATTATCGATCCGAAGCGAGAGCAGCTTGCGGTTCACGAAGCACGCCGACTTGGCATTCCCGTGATCGCGGTTACTGATACGAATTGTGATCCGGATGATGCGGATTTTCTCATTCCCGCCAACGACGACGCCATTCGAGCCGTCCGGCTTCTTGCCGCGGGAATCGCCGATGCCGCGATCGAAGGTCAGACCCGCTTCGAGATCGCGCAAGCGGACAGAGAAACGCCAGAAACCTCCCGTGGTGAGGACTTTCCAGCGATGTTTGGCACTGAGGACGAGGACGTGGTCGCGTCCTCTAGTGAGCCGATCGTCGCCGTTGGGGACCGGGAGCAGGAGTAGATTTTTCTCACTGCCGCGGACTACGTGGCAGATCTGACTTCGTTGCGAGAATCGTTACATCTCGGTTGCGTTTGTGTTCCGGCGTGAGGTCGGACACCTTGTGGAATGAACTAGGGAGAAGCGCGTGGTCGTTACAGCCGATCAAGTCAAAAAGTTGAGAGAACGAAGCGGCGCGGGCATCATGGACTGCAAACGCGCTCTCGAGCAGGTTGACGGCGACATGACGAAGGCTGCGGATTTGCTCAAACAACAGGGTCTGGCAACGGCAGAGAAAAAATCCGGACGAGACGCCTCCCAGGGCATTGTCGAGCCATACATCCACGGAGGCGGCCGGATCGGAGCCATCGTCGAAGTCAATTGCGAAACCGATTTTGTGGCCCGCACGCCCGATTTCCGCGAGCTAGCGCACGATCTCGCAATGCAGGTTGCTGCGACCTCGCCTGAATACGTCGACATGGCAGACGTGCCTGGAGACGATTGGGCCGCACTCGAGCGAAAACATGGAAGCCGGGAGAAGGCAGCGGAGGCTGTTGTCCTTCTCGATCAGCCGTTCATCAAGGATCCAAAGTTGACCATCCGTGATTTGGTTCGGGAATGCATAGCGAAATTGGGCGAGAACATCGTTGTCCGCCGCTATGCCCGGTTCGAAGTAGGTTCGGAATCTCGCGGTGTAATCGCTGACTGACGGCCGACTGCGTTAGGCGAGCTCGCGCCAGGTGCGCCTCGCTTCGCAATACCCAAGCGCGGAGGAGCGGTGGAGAAGCAAAGGTTCCGTCGAGTCCTCTTGAAATTGAGTGGCGAGGCAATGGTCGGTGAATCGTCGTACGGAATAGACCCAGCGGTCGTCGAACGTCTTGCCAAACAAATCAAAGGCGTCACCAATCAAGGAGTAGAGATCGCCATTGTCATCGGCGGCGGCAATATCTGGCGCGGAATTGCGGCGAGCAGCCAAGGTATGGATCGTGCGACCGCGGATTACATGGGCATGGTCGCGACCGTCCTCAACGCGCTCGCTCTCCAGGACGCGCTCGAAAAACAAACCATTCAGACTCGCGTGATGACCGCAATTGAGATGCACGAAGTCGCGGAACCATACATTCGCCGGCGAGCAATACGGCACATGGAAAAGGGCCGCGCGGTGATTCTGGCGGCCGGCACTGGCAATCCGTACTTCACGACGGACACGGCGGCGGCGCTTCGGGCCCTGGAACTGGATGCCGACGTCCTGCTTATGGCCAAAAACCGTGTTGACGGCGTGTACTCGTCGGACCCCAACTCCGATTCGACTGCGCGAAGATATCGCCGCATCAGTCACCAGGAAGCCATCGAACGCGATTTGAAAGTGATGGACATGTCTGCCCTCGCCCTGCTGCGAGACAATGCGTTGCCCATCATTGTCTTTGATGTCAGCCACGAATCCGGGATCGAGCATGCCTCGTCGGGCGAGCCCGTCGGAACGCTAGTGACAACCGGCGCTGCTGAGTTTTTCTAGCAAGGCAATTCAGCGTCCAGGCGCCGAGTCCCGTTCGGCGCGGCGTCGTACAATCGTCGGACGCGTTCACAGCAGCGATCACGTCTCGGCTACTCCACGACGTTTCCAGGAGACCTTCACATGATTCAAGATGTCATGGATGATGCCGGGGTAAGGATGGGAAAGGCGATTGAAGCGCTCCAACGCGACCTCGGCAGTATTCGAACAGGTCGCGCGTCTCCGTCATTGGTGGAACGACTGAACGTTGATTACTACGGGAGTTCGACGCCCCTCAACCAGCTCGCTGGGATATCAGTACCCGAGCCTCGACTTCTGGTAATCCAACCATGGGATCGCGGATCGATGGGGGCGATCGAAAAAGCGATCATGAAATCCGAACTTGGCCTCAATCCCACTAACGATGGTCAAGTTATCCGCATCGCGATCCCGGCGCTGACCGAGGATCGCCGGAAACACATGGTCAAGCTGGTGCACGGTCATGTTGAAGAGGGAAAAGTGGCCCTACGCAATATTCGGCGCGATGCGATGGCAAACATCAAGGATCTGATGAATGAGAAATTGATTGGCGAAGATGAAGAACGCCGTGCCGAGCATCAGGTTGACGAACTGACCAAGCGATATGTCAACGAAGCCGACCAAGTGGGGCGGTCCAAAGAGCACGAGGTGCTCGAAACGTGAGCGCCTCAGCGCCAACTATGAACCGGAGCGCACCACGGTCCTTTTCCGCGACAGGCGTGGAAGCACCATGAATAACGAGACGCAAGTCTTCGATCCTGTATTGGATCATCATGCGGATGTCCCGGCGATGCCGCGCCACGTGGCGATCATCATGGATGGCAACGGCCGCTGGGCGGCGCGGCGCGGAATGCCCCGGCTCTCCGGTCATGAACATGGGACAGACAACATCCAACGAATTACCACAGCGGCGGCCGAGTTAGGCGTTCGATACCTGACACTTTGGGCATTTTCAACCGACAACTGGCGTCGTCCTCGGGAAGAAATTGATGGCATCCTGCGCATCCTCGTCGAGGTCATCAATCGCGAACTCGATGAACTGGATCGACAAGGAGCCCAACTTCGTCACATTGGCAGCTTGGAGGGATTGGACCCAGCGTTACAGGCGGCGGTGCTCGCCGCTGTGGAACGGACCCGAACCAACGATCGCCTAATCCTGACTTTGGCCTTCAATTACAGCGGCCGACAGGAGCTCCTCGCCGCCGTTAAGAGTCTCGTTGCCAGCGGTATCTCAGCCGATGACCTCACCGAAGACATGTTGCAAGCACATCTCTTCACGAAGGATCTTCCGGATCCGGATCTCATCGTCCGGACATCCGGTGAGCATCGGATCAGCAATTTCTTGCTCTGGCAATCTGCCTATTCCGAGTTCTTTTTCACCCCAACGCTTTGGCCAGATTTTGGACCTGAGGAACTCGCCGAAGCTGTACAGGAATTTGGCCGGCGTGAGCGCAGGTTTGGCGGTGTGCACGGAAATCGCTCTCCTCTGCCACTCGTGAATCGCTGAACCGCGTGCGAGCTCGTGTTATCGGTTCACTCATTGTTACAACCGTCGGCATCGTCTTTTCTCTCATGGGGGGACCATTCTTTGCGGGACTTTTCATTGCCCTTGGCGTTGCCGGGTATAGAGAGTACCTCCATCTGGCCGATCGAATGTGCCCCGGCACCGGGGACGCATCGGTGTCCGCGGTCGGCTATGGGGTAATTCCAGCATTCGGAATCACGGCACTGTTTGATGCGGGCGAGACTGTGCTGCTTGCTCTCTGTATGGTTGGCATCGGGGCGCCGTTGCTCATCATGGCACGAGGTTCAAAAACAAATGAATCTGTCTGTTCATGGTCACTGGCAAGTTTCGGTACGTTCTATCTTGCACTTCCCATTTTCGCCGCGATTTCGCTTAGGTCGCTTGCAAACGGGAGTGACGCGAATTGGCTGTCCGATGTCGCGGTGTGGTTCGGCGCTGGCTGGCCAGTGAGTTCGTTTGGTTTAGCTTGGACACTCACCGTGATCCTGGCCATCTGGACCGGTGACACTATCGCGTTCCTGGTTGGACGGTCACGAGGTAAACGGAGATTGGCTCCCAATCTAAGTCCAAATAAAACCATCGAAGGTGCGTTAGGGGGACTCCTTGGTGCCATGTTTGCGGGCGCTCTCTGCTTCTTGAGCTTCGGCCTCGGTGAATCTTGGCAGGGTGTAGTTATCGGGGGTGTGATTGGCATTGTAGGGCAAATTGGTGATCTAGCTGAATCATTCCTGAAGCGACAAGCAGGGGCCAAAGACAGCGGATCGCTCATCCCAGGTCACGGTGGCTTACTCGATCGGCTTGACTCGCTTTTGTTTGCGTTCCCCATTGGATTTCTTTTCGCGAAATACTCCCAGTTGTTCAGCCCTTGACACTCTTCGATCGCACCGAAAAGAGTATTGGGATCGCCATTCTTGGCTCGACCGGCTCTGTTGGCCGCCAAGCTCTGGACGTTGTGTCTGCGCTTCGCCCACGCTTTCATGTTGTCGCGCTCGCCGCCCGTAAACTTTCCCCCGCGTTGATCGACCAGATCGCACGTTTTCGCCCAGAAATCGTGTCGGTTGCCGAGACGCCGATTGCGGCGGGACACAGTATCGACAATCTCATCACTGGCGCGGATGGACTCATGGCGGCGGCAACGCATAACGATGCTGAGATAGTCATTGTCGCCACATCTGGCCACATGGCGATTGGTCCCATACTGAGCGCGATCGGGCGAGGAAAGACTATCGCCCTCGCCAACAAGGAAGCACTCGTATGCGCTGGCGAGTTGATTGTTCCTCTGGCGGCCGCGCATGGAACGTGGATTCGGCCAGTCGATAGCGAGCATAGTGCGATCTGGCAAGCGCTTGCCGGATCATCGATTGATCAAGTAAAACGCATCATCATCACTGCTTCCGGCGGCCCATTTCGGTCAACGCCGGAACGAGACTTTGCGCAGCTCACGGTCGCCCAGGCCCTGGCTCATCCGACCTGGTCAATGGGCGCAAAGATTTCGGTCGATTCGGCAACCCTGATGAATAAGGGTCTCGAAATAGTCGAAGCACATTGGCTTTTCGGACTTCCTTATGATCGAATCGAGGTATTGGTCCACCCTGAAAGCGTTATTCACTCGCTTGTCGAGTTTGTCGACGGCGGACTGATAGCGCAGCTCGGCCTGCCCGACATGAAGGTGCCAATCCAGTACGCCTTGACCTATCCCGATCGCGTCCCGATGGAAGACAAGCGATCGCTCGACCTCGCCGCGATCGGTCGCCTTCATTTTGAAGAGCCGGACGTTACTCGGTTCCCGGCACTGCGACTGGCGCGAGATGCCGGTTTGGCGGGGCGCACCTATCCCACCGTGCTTAGCGCGGCTGATGACGAAGCAGTTACAGCGTTTCTGGACGGAGTTATCCCATTCGTCGATGTTCCGGCGGTCACTGAAAGCGTGCTCGAGTGCCATGACGCCCAACCCGTCACCTTGGAGTCGATCTTCGCCGCCGACGAGTGGGCACGCGCCGCGGCGAAAAATGTGATTGCGAAACGGCGACATTGACGCCGGCGGCCTCTACATCTCGCGCGCGACCGTAAGCGCATGAACCGTGTCCGCCCCGGCCCGGACAAGCGTCGCCGCGCCGGCGGCCAGAGTGGACCCGGTCGTAACGACGTCATCCACTACAATCAGATTCTTTCCCAATACCAGGCTCCCAGGGAGAACCTGAATTGCGCCTTGAATATTCCTAAGCCGTTGCGCAGCACCTAGCCGAACCTGAGCCTCAGTCCGCCGCGTCCGAACCAGGACCGGCGCCACTTGCACGTTGAGAATCTTCGCCGCGTGGATGGTGAGGAGATGAGATTGATTGAAGCCACGGTGCCGTAATCGCGATGAATGTAGCGGCACTGGGACGAGAGCATCAATTGGTCGCAAGTTAGACGCAACCTCGGCGAGCATGGTGGCGAGATCTTCGATTCTGCCCCACTCTCCGTGATATTTGCATTGCGTAATTGCACCACGCAACCAACCGTCAAAGGAACCGGCTGATCGGATGCTGGAGACACCCTCCGGCAGAGAATGGCAGTGGCATGGAAAAGAGACCGGAACACCGCACACCAAACACCACGGTGGGGCAAATCGGATGAAGGCCGCGTCGCAGCCGGCGCATACCCAATCCCCGCGACGACCGCAACCCGCACAGCGCTTGGGATACACGAGATTGAGGGCGAGCGTTTTAGTTAAATGAAGAAGGTTGATGGCTTAGTCCTCCGCTCCCCAACGGGTCCGCAATTGACCTTACCATGAGGGATAACCCCAGCATGGGTTCTCGACCTATAATGCCTTGCAAAGGCTACTGGAATGTCCTGGAGGGTTCGCCTGCACACCATGAAGCCAATCATAGGCATCACGCCAAGTAGTCAAGTCGACACCCTGGTCCACGGCACGTTTGAGCGCTACTGCATGTCGACGCCGTATGTGCGCGCCGTCGAGCAAAGCGGCGGGGTACCAGTGATTTTGCCACCGCAATGCGATGCTGCTGATCGGCTCGTGGCGTCGATCGACGGACTGATCCTTAGCGGTGGTCCGGACGTGGAGCCTTCTCGCTATGGCGACACTTCAGTTCATTCAGCGACATACGGAATCGACCGCCCACGTGACCAATTCGAGATCGAACTGTTCGCTGCCGCGCTTCGTCAACACATACCGGTTTTTGGAATTTGCCGCGGTATTCAGGTCATGAATGTGGCGCTCGGTGGCACATTGATTCAGGATGTCGCCGATCAGCACCCTGGCGCCGCTGATGTTGGCCATCGGCAACACGAGCGCGGCTTGGAAACGTCGGCTATAGGTCACGCGGTGACGGCGCTGGATCCGGCGCGCTTGCCGATTTTTGAGGACAGCGAACTCGGTGTGAATTCGTTCCACCACCAAGCTATCCGCGATTTGGCACGCGGCCTGATTCCAGTGGCGTACTCGCCGGACGGACTCATTGAGGCTGTTTCCTACGCCGCGGACCCATCGGTATTCGCAGTGCAGTGGCAC
>JACCXM010000457.1 GCA_013697005.1 Chloroflexia bacterium
GACGGGCTGATTCAGCGCGTGGCGCGATACGACAGTTTGGAAGAAGCCCTCGCGACCGTTGGTATTGACGGCTCGGAAGAGGGATCGTCCGCCAGATCGACATCCACACCAACGACCGGTTCGTGACGGAGCGGCTGGAGGAGTGACGTCGTAGGCGCGCCATTCCCACATGCGGTCTCTGCTGCAACCTTGCCGCGCGTCCCAATCCGCGTGCGATATGCTGTCGCTCAGGTCTGGCAGCCCTGCCAGCATCGGTAGTGGGTTGCGCCGCAACCCGTGGAGCAAGGGAGCGCGATGAACATTTTTCACCCGATGGTTCGGCGATCGACACACGCGGCAGCAGCAGCGGTCCTCGCGGCGCTGACCCTGCTCGTTCCCACCGGCAGCGCCCAAACCCCGTCGGCGAGACGGCGGGCACCGTGCATCCGGTCCACATCCACTCTGGAACCTGCGCCGAGCTCGGCGACGTGGTCGCTCCGCTGAACGACCTCACCGCCCCCGCGGGCGAGTTCACCGGTCCCGATTCGGCGGTCACGGTCACCTTGAGCGAAAACATCGTCGACATTCCGCTGCAGGACATCATCGACGGCGGTCACGCGATCAACGCGCACCTGAGCAACGACGAGATCGGAACCTACATCGCCTGCGGCGACATCGGCGGCGTGATCACCACGGACGCGGGCGGACGCCAGGAGATGATGATCGGCCTCGCCGAGCAAAATGACTCCGGCTACTCCGGCACCGTCTGGCTGGGCCCCAGCGCCGACAACACCCAGACCGAGATCTCCGTCATCCTCATCGAGCCCGCGGCAACGAGCTAGCGTTCCAGGGAATTCAAACGAGAGGGCAAGGACTGGGATGCCCCGGTCCTTTTCCCCGATCCTCGGCATCTCTGACGTACGGTGCGTCCCAACACCCCCCTATCGTACACAACGTTGCCCCGACACACTTCTTGCTCAGACGCTCACAATGACTGGGCTATCAGGTTGGTAACGAAATCCCGAAGAAACAGGCAGCGACTATCGATAATGTCGGAGGAGCCCCACCATACCATCGCTGGCGGGATTCTCCTGAGATCCCGAAATGTTCCCTGAGCGTTGCTCCGATTGACACCCGGCCATTCCCGTGCACGCCGAAGAAGCGATCGAATAGCTGAATCTTGGCCGGCATAGTGGGATCGATCCACGCGATGCCTTCATAGGTCCGGTGGCAGTCGTCCTCTAGAGACCGCAGATCGAAGATGGGCTCCTGGTGGAAGGCCAGGTTCCGGAGATTATTGGCGGCATAGTATTTGGCCTGGATATCGTTGCGCAGGGCGTCTGCGCGCGCCTGCACATCGTCGAGAAGCTCGCCGAGGCGGTGGTGAAGCTGACTCATCGCCTCAGTCATGCTTGCCGTGTCGTGACGCGAATTAACGACCGGCAACACGGCGACTGCTGCGAGAAGTTGGTCAGCTAGAGACCATGCGGCAGCAAGTTGAACAGCGTCTTTTTGCACTATGGCTGCGGTGACGGAGTTATGGATGGCATTGATCGCGCGGTTGGCAGCATCAAGTTGAGTTCAGGGACGAGCACGGGGTTGATGCTTTTCAGCACTCCATGGGTGTGCTTCGCTAGGGCCAGCAGTGACACATGCGAAGAGGCGACTTCGAGATCCTCCCCTTCGAGCAACTGCTCTGCGTCGGTGAAGATCTGGTCGAGATCGTTTAGGACGGTCCAAATTTCGTGTTGTTGGATTCGTTGCGGTATCGACCTTGCCATGCCGATGCTCCATGTGTACGTACAAAGCTCTAGCACGAGAGTTGACATAGCACGATCAGTCGCCCCAGAGTGGTCCTTTTGAGTACAAGACCAGCGTCTACGAGGGACTTGTGAGGCGTCCCCCGAAAACTGGTCCAAAGAAAATGAGGGGTCTCCGGGCCGAAGAATTGAAAAGCGGACGGTGTCCGCAAGGGCTGCTTTAGCGAGGAGCAGGTTATGGTGCATGGCTAGCCGGCAAATTGACCCTCTTTGCACGGTCCGTCGATGATTTATTGGGGCGCGCGTTCGATGGTCTCCGCCTCCTCGGTCTTGCCGAGCATAGTAACCACCCTCCACAAAGATATTTTGGTGGAGGGCGTGGACTATGTAGTGTGGCGACTGTATCGGGCGATTCCCATCCGCCATCGGCTGATAGCGTCCTGGCTACAACGTCCACAGTTTGTTCTCATCAGCGATCATCCACAATCGTGCGTCATTCACCCGACTCCCCGGATCTTCGGTACGTTCAACACCTTTGGTATCTTCGCCGCGCCTCGCATCCCAACAAGAACCACCCTCTCCCATGTTGCCCCGGCACGCTCCCTGCTCGTACGCTGATAGCGCGCTCAGCGCCGCGAAGCCGACGCGAGCCATCTCTTGGTCGTGCGAGGAGGAAGCGTGACCACCCAGCGCCTTGACCTGTCGCAACCCCTCTCCGTCCCCCAGCCCGATACCCTCGAGCCGCCCAGCGGCATCATCATCGAGCGGGTGCAGCCGGAGATCGATGGCGGTCGCTACCCGGCGAAGCGCGTCGCCGGCGACATCCTCGAAGTCTCGGCCGATATCTTCAAGGACGGTCACGACACGATCGCCGCCGTGGTGAAGTACCGGCGTAAGGACGCCGACGACTGGCAGGAAGCGGAGATGCGACACGTCGACAACGACCGCTGGGTCGGCCATTTCCTTCTGACCGACAACACCCGCTGCGTCTACACGATAGAAGCGTTTCCCGATCGCTGGGCGACCTGGCAAGACGAGGTGGAGAAAAAGTTCGACGCCGGGCAGGACGTGGCGCTCGAGCTGCGCGAAGGACGTCTCATTCTGAAAGACGCTCTGTCACGCGCCAGTGGCGACGATCGGGATGCGCTCGCAGCGGCGATCGCCGTGGTCGATAACGATGGGAATCAGGCGACGACGGTCCGCATTCTGCTGGCGCCGGAGGTCGAGGCGGCCATGCGGCGCGCGCGCTCCCGGCGCGGCGGAAAGGTCTACGACCGCGAGCTGGAGGTCGTCGTCGATCGCCTCGCGGCCCGTTACGCCGCCTGGTACGAGATGTTTCCCCGTTCCGCCGGCACCGATCCCACCCGCGGCGCGACCTTCGCCGAAGCGTCCCAGCGCCTGCCCGTTATCGCCGGGATGGGATTCGACGTCGTTTATCTCACCCCCATCCATCCCATCGGCCGCGCCTTCCGCAAGGGCAAGAACAACACCATCGGGGCGGGACCGGACGACCCCGGCGTTCCCTACGGAATTGGCAGCGAGGAGGGTGGGCACGACGCCATCGAGCCGGGACTCGGCACGCTCGAAGACTTTCGCGCCTTCGTCGCGGCGGCGGCGGCGCTCGGCATGGAAGTCGCCCTCGACGTCGCCTTCCAGGCTTCGCCGGATCACCTCTGGGCCAAAGAGCATCCGGAGTGGTTCACCATCCGCCCCGACGGCACGATCCATTACGCCGAGAATCCGCCGAAGAAGTACCAGGATATTTACCCGCTCAACTTCGACACCCTCGCCTGGCGGGAGCTCTGGCTGGAATTGCGGCGCGTGATCCTTTTCTGGGTCGCACAGGGCGTGAAAACCTTTCGCGTCGACAACCCGCACACGAAGTCGATCGTCTTTTGGGAATGGTTGATCGCCGACGTGCAGCACGATCATCCAGAGGTGATCTTCCTCTCCGAAGCATTCACCCGGCCCAAAGTGATGAAAGCGCTCGCCAAGGCCGGTTTCACCCAGAGCTATACCTATTTCACCTGGCGCAATTTCAAGTCCGAGCTGGAGGCGTACTTCACCGAGCTGACCCAGAGCGAGATGACGGAGTATTACCGGGGCAATCTCTTTCCCAATACTCACGACATCCTGCCCTTCATCCTGCAGGAAGGCGGCCGCCCCGCGTTCAAGATGCGTTTCGCCCTCGCCGCGACGCTCTCCTCGGTTTACGGCATCTACTCCAGCTACGAGCTGGGCGAGAACACCCCCGTGCCCGGACGGGAGGAATATCTCAACTCCGAGAAGTACGAGCACAAAGTCTGGGACTGGGACCGGCCGGGGAACATCATTCCCTACATCACCCGCATCAACGCCATCCGCCGCGCCCACCCCGCGCTGCATCGCTACGACAACTTGCGCTTCTACCCCAGCGACGACGAGAACATCACCGCCTACGGCAAGGCGACCGCGGACGGCGAGGACCGCGTGCTGATCGTCGTCAATCTCGATCCCTTCGACGCCCACGAGACCTGGCTGCACTTACCGCTGGCGGAGTGGGGTCTGGAGCCGGACGAACCGTTCCAGGTCGAAGATCTGCTCAGCGGCGAGACGCATCTCTGGCACGCGCACCAGCACATCCGCCTCGATCCCCACGACGAACCGGCCCGCCTCTACGCCGTGCGCCCAATCCGGCGGGTGAGCTATGTGGAGGGGTGTGGGTAACGGACGATCATGGGGTCATAGGGTGATAGGGTGATAGGGTGTTTGGGTGATAGGAACTGGTCCTTGCAAACCTATCACCCCATCACCCGTGTCTTTACCCGCCGCCGACCGCATGGACGACTTCCAGGCGATCCCCGGGGTGAAGCTCGGTCGTCGCGTATTCCGCGCGGGGGACGATCATGCCGTTGCGTTCGACGATGGCCATGGCGTCGGTCATCCGTTTTCCGGTGAGGAAATCGTGGACCGTCGCCACGGCGGGGATGGTCGCCGACTGGCCATTGACGACGATCTCGATGCTGGCCGGAGCGCTCGCCGCGCTGGCGGTTTCATCCATGTGGGACACCTTTTCTCGAAGTTTAAGAGCGTGGTCCAACGCGCCACGTAAGTCAGCAGCGGCGGCGCGGGGATCCGCTGCCTCGGCAATGGCGCCGATGACGGCGACGCCGTGTGCTTCCGCGGCAACAACCTCCGCCACGCGCTCCGGGGTGATGCCGCCTATCGCCAGCACGGGGCAGGGGGCGGCGGCGGCAATGGCCGCGAACCCTCCGATCCCGAGCGGGGGGCGTCCAGGTTTGCTCACCGACGGGTAGACGTGCCCGGCTAGCAGATAGTCCATATCGCCTGATTTCGCCGCTTCTTGCGGCGAATGGACGGAACGCCCGATCATCGCGATTGGATCGAGCAACGCGCGCGCGTTGGCGGGCATCGGATCGCGCTCGCGCAGGTGGAAACCGGTTCCAGCAGCGGCCGCTGCTCCCGGATCGCCATTGATGACCACGATGACCTCGTCGCCAATCCGCGCCCGGAGCTCCCGCACAACGTCAGGTGTAGGGGCGACACCCGCGTCGCCAGCTCCCCCGCGCAGATAGATGGCATCGACACCGCCCGCCACCGCTTCCGCCGCGAGTTCGAGCAAAGGCATGCGCGACCTCTTAGCGTCTGTGACAAGCATTAATCGCGGTACATGTGGGCAACCCTTCTCCCTGTCTCCGTGCGACGGCTGACAAGGGGACGGCTGGTCCGAGGCAGCCACTCAGCAGACCACAAAGCCCCTCTCCCGGCTCGACGAGAGAGAGGTTAGGGTGAGGGTTTGCGCCGCTGAACACGAGGCGACCAACTTCACAGCTGATTCAATCAGCCCCAACCACCCCGGCCAGCGGGCTGCTCGCCGAGGCATAGGCCAGACGCGGAATGCGCCCGGCAAGGAATGCATTCCGGCCCGCCCGCACGCCGCCGGCGATTGCCTCCGCCATCAACGCCGGATCCTGCGCCAGCGCGATCGCGGTATTGACGAGGCAGGCATCCGCGCCCTGTTCCATAGCCAACGCGGCATCGGAGGGCGCGCCGATGCCGGCGTCGACAACGACCGGCACCGTCGCCTGCTCGATGATGATGCGGATCGCCTCCAGGTTGATCAGACCCTGACCGGAGCCAATTGGCGACGCCAGCGGCATCACCGTGGCGCAGCCGAGCTCCGCCAGACGCCGCGCCAGCGGCGGATCGGCCCCGATGTAGGGCAGCACGGCGAACCCCTCGGCGATCAGGGTCTCCGCCGCGTCCAGCGTTCCGATCGGATCGGGGAGGAGATATTTGGGATCGGGGATCACTTCCAGCTTGACCCATTTGCCGAGACCCATGGCATCGGCCATACGCGCGATGCGAACTGCTTCTTCGGCGGTCTGGCAGCCGGCGGTGTTGGGCAGGATGGCGAAGCGATCCGTGTCGATGTCCTCCAGCACGGAGCGGCTGGCGGGATCGTCGAAATCGATGCGACGCAGGGCGACGGTTACGATCTCCGCCCCCGAGGCGTCCAGCGCGGCCCGCATCTCCGCCTGGGAGCGGTACTTACCGCTGCCGAGCATCAGCCGGCTGTAGAACTCCCGCCCACCGACGGTCAGCCAGGGTGACGAGGGTGACGAGGGTGATAGGGTGTTGGGGTGATAGGGTGATAGGGTCATCATTACGATCTCCAGATGAGCGTCTTGGCGGAAGAGACTCCGCGCCGTGGGCGAGAGGGGCCGGAAACCAGAACGCGCCGCCACCGGAGCTGGTGGTGCGCGTGTGAGGGGGCGGTCGACATCCCTGCGCGGGCATTACCCCGGTCCGGTTCGACGGTCGGCGGCGGTCTTGGCCACCCTCTCAGCCCGGCTCCCCGAGCTCCCGTAGCGGTGTTATCCAGTTGCTGAGGAGAGGCTACGCGCGGCGACAAGGGTCGTCAAGCGGGACGGTCGATTTCGCATTGGAGGATCCGTCATGTGATCCTGTCATCCGTTGTTGCGTCAACGGCGAGATCGAGGTAGCGCCCGATGGTCTTCCACCACAGCCGCAACTCTTCGATAGCATCGCTCAGGTACGGCCACTGCTCCTCACCGATCCATTCTGGAGGCGATACTTCTGACCACGTTTTGGGATCGAACACATGCTTGTGATGTGGATCAGAATGTCCCTCCCGTGAATATGGATGGAAATTGTCGTACCGAAAAATCGGACGATCTTGTGAACCTTCGATCCCCGCGTGGTAACTGTACGTGGTAGTTCTGACTTCGATTCTTCCGCCAATCTCTCGTATTGCGAGGAATTTCTCAACATCGATGAAGAGGCCATGCAGACACCGAACCCGGCCTTTGAAGACGAGCGAGTCGAACCTCAGCCGGCTGACCGACAAGCCGTCGTCAAGGACGAATCCCTCGTCATAGAGCACCTGCATCCGGTGGGTGTGAACCTGAAAGTAGTTTTCGCGAGAATTCCAACCATGGGGATTGCCCGGCTCACTTTTCCTCGACACTTCGCAGAATTTCGTACTTAAATATCCAGTGACCGACATCGCGGTCCTCGATGAGTTCCCCAGCATCTATGGCATCGTGGATGCGTTCCGACGGCATGCCATACCGGGCCTCGTACATATTTACACTGTCACGGAGCTTGGCGAGTTCGCTGGCAGTGTCGTAGGGAGCATCAAACTGCTCCATCAACTCTCTAAACCGCTGCTCGGCATCAACTCGACGCGATGAATGGACTGCCATGGTGTTCACCTCAGTTCCTGCTGTTCTCACCAAACAGCGTAGGCCAGCGTCAACCTTCGGGCAAGCGTCGCTCACTCGTCAGGATGCGCAATGGCTGTGTTATTGCTCATCTCGCCGAAGTCGAGGACCATTCCAATGCCAGCGAATCGTCACGGTCGATTCTCCATCACAAACGGCGTCCCTTCGCCTTCCGCCAGCGCGGCCTGATAGACCAGATTGGCGGTGACCACGTCCTCCATGGCGTGACCCATCGATTTGTAGATCGTGATCTGATCGGGAGTCTCGCGGCCAGGCCTTTGCCCCAGAATCACCTCACCCAATTCCGTCCCGAGCGACGGATCCAGCCCTTCCAGTTCCGGGCAGCCGACCGGGGCCGGTTGAAAGGCGTCGTAACTCTCGACGAAGAGGCGGCCGCGGTCGAGCAGAGCGGGATCGAGTTCCCCGCCCGGTGGGTTGAGCCCGACCGAGGTGACGTGGGCCCCGGGCGCGATCCATGCGGCCAGCACCGGCGGCTCCTGGGCGCTCGTGCACAGACAGACGATATCGGCGTCGCGCACGGCCTCCTCGGCGGTGGCGACGACTTGCGCACGGGTCGCCACCGTGGCCACCCGTTCGGCGCTCTCCGCCGAGCGCGACCAGACCCGGATGTCGACGACGTCGCGCACTAGGGGCATCAAATGGGCGTGGGCAATTCCCTGCACGCCGCCGCCGATAATCGCCAGGCTTTGGGCACCCGGGCGCGCCAGCAACCGCGCGGACAGGGCCGCGCCGCCAGCCGTGCGTAACGCGGTGATGTGCGTGCCGTCCATCACCACCAGGGGCGTCCCGGTCTCCGGATCGAACAGACAGATCAACGCCTGATGGCCCGGCAACCCCCGCCCGGGATTGTCATGGAAGGCCGTGACCAGTTTCACGCCGATCGGACCGTCCGCTCGCCAGCCGGGCATGGTGGCGAAGAACCCATCCGGCGTACGGAGCCCGGAGCGACCCGGCGCGACGACATTACCGGCGCTGAGATCGGCGAACCCCTGCGCCAGCACGTCGAGCATCGTCGCCGGGTCGAGCAGCCGTTCGACGTCTTCCTGATTCAGGAGTAACAGTGGCATGGCGTTCTCCTTGGGTGACGGGTGACAGGGTGATAGGGTGATGGGAAAAATCTCCATACACGCGGTATCGAGCACTGATTCTCGCAATAACCCTATCACCTCATCACCCGGTAGTGGATCAGTTTCGCGATAAGGATTTGTCGTCCAGCAGCGCGACGATCTCGGCCAGTTGCGCTCGGTCGCGGGGGGGCTTCTTGACTTCAGCGTTCTAGCATGGCTCAGTAGAATGACGAGGAGGGCATCATGCGGTTTCTGCTCACGTCCGCCGGCATCACAAACACGAGCATCCACAACGCGCTGGTCGACCTCCTGGGCAAACCGATTGCCGAGTCCAGCGCCCTCTGCATTCCCACCGCAAACCACGCCCAACCCGGCGGTGCCGGCCACGCATGGCGGTTCATCAGCGGACGAGAACCCAGAACCCCCATGTGCGAGCTGGGGTGGAAGTCCTTGGGCGTGCTGGAGCTCACCGCGCTGCCCAGCATCGATGACGAGGTTTGGGTCCCCATGGTCCAGGAGACGGACGTGCTGCTGGTGAATGGCGGCGACACCTTGTATCTGTGCTACTGGATGCGGCAGTCCGGACTGGCAGAGCTGTTGCCGTCGCTGCGCGCGGTCTACGTGGGCCTGAGCGCCGGGAGCCTGGTGATGACCCCTAAGATCGGGGAGGACTTCGTCCACTGGACTCCGCCCACCGGTGGTAATGAAACGCTGGGACTGGTGGATTTTGCGATGTTTCCACACCTGGATAACGAGATGCTGCCAGACTTTTCCATGGCCGACGCCGAACGATGGGCCGCCGGCATGCCGGTGCCGGCGTACGCGATCGACGATCAGACCGCCATAAAAGTGGTCGACGGAACCGTCGAAGTCGTCTCCGAGGGGCACTGGAAGCTCTTTGCCCCCTAAGACCGGGAGGCTCAGCGATTCGCTCGCGATTTCTGGCTCCGGTGACCGAAATTGGGTGGACTCGAAAAGTTAACCAAAAGCTCAGATTCAAACTGACCCACTACCCATCACCCCGTCACCTTGACACCTCGAGAAGCAGCGTCGTCAGCGAACTCGTGGAGGAAGCGTTGTGGTGAATGATCGCCGCCGGCCGTTCAAGGTCGGTCTTTTTGTCCCGACCTTCGAGCAGCCCTGGAGCGGACGTGGGCCACGCTGGGCGGATATCGCGGCGCTGGCGCGGCGGGCGGAGGAGGTTGGCTTCGATTCGTTCTGGCTGCCGGATCATCTGCTCTTTCGCTTCGCCAGCGTTCTTCAGCAGGGGGCGTGGGACGTCTGGTCGTTAGTGGCGGCGGTGGCGGCCACGACGGAGCGGATGCAGATTGCGCCGTTGGTGGCCTGCACCAGTTTCCGCAACCCGGCCTTGATCGCCAAGATGGCGGACACCATTGACGAGATCAGCGGCGGCCGGCTGATCCTCGGTCTCGGCGCCGGGTGGCACCAACCCGAGTACGACGCGTTCGGATTTCCCTACGATCATCGTGTCAGCCGCTTCGACGAGGCCTTGCAGATCATTGCGGCGTTGCTGCGGACCGGTCACGTCGACTTCCAGGGAACCTACTACTCGGCGCGCGACTGCGAGTTGCGTCCGCGCGGTCCGCGTCCTGGAGGTCCGCCGATTCTTGTCGGCGGCAGCGGTGAGCGCATGCTCCGCCTCGCCGCCCGCTACGCCGACGCCTGGAATGCCGATCGCCAGAACGACGTAGCCCAGGTGCAGGCGCTCAACGCGCGAGTCGACCGCGCCTGTGCCGACGTGGGCCGCGATCCGGCATCATTGGCCCGCATCATCGGGATTCAGGTCGATCTCCTGAACGCGCACCGGCAGGCGATGCAACCACGCCAATTCGTGATGGCGCCCTGGCCGCTGACCGGCACCCCCGAGGAACTGGCCGCGAAGATTCTCCGCTACACCGAAGCGCGTGTCGAGCACATGATGGTCTGGATCGATCCCGTTTCCGTCGCAGGAATAGAAGCGTTCGCACCGATCCTGGAATTGCTTGACCGGGGTGAATAATTGCCGCACGCATCCTGGCCGGGTTTCGCGTCGAACTTACTGAACTTCTGGGGACTCGTGCGGAATATGGAAGATTCCTGATGATACCTGATGATCACCCTTGAGAAACCCTCACCCCAACCCCTCTCCCTGTGCGCAGGGAGAGGGGCTCGTGTTGCTGGCTGAGTGGCATCCAATGGCCATGGAGCCCCCTTTCAGCGGTCAAACCGGGAGCGGGAGCCGGTGGTGAGGAAGGGAACGCTTCCCACGACGATCGTTCCCGCCGGTCCGCCGAGGGTGAGATCGCCGCGGGCGGAGATGAGGATGTAGGCCTCGCGCGGGGTGAGCCCGACCTCTCTCGTCAGGAGCTCGAAAAGCAACCTCGCCGCCTGGAGCCGCGCGGCGCCGTAGTCACCGCACTGATCGAGAGCGATGACATAGACGCGATCCGCGGTTTCGATACGGGGCGCCTCTAGCGTGAGTCCGGGCCGCACGTCGAGACGCACGGTGGCCGTACCCGCGCACTCGATGGCGACGAAGGTCGCCTCGTGTTCGCCCATGGCGGCGTGCAGATCGCCCAGGGAAAAGAGTCCGCCCGGAACCTGGGCCGAGAAGAGAATGGTCGCGCCGGGGGCGATCTGGGTGAGGTCGTAATTGCCGGCCCAGGGCATCGCGGGCGACAGGGTCGAGGTCTCGCCCTGGGCGGGGGCGAGACCCAGGCAGCCGATCATCGGGCGTAGGGGAATCCGGACTCGCTCCGAGACGATCACCTCGCCCGCGCGGATCGGCAGCCGCTCCAGCAGCGGCTCGGACATCAGTCCATCGAGCAGTCCGAAGCCGGGGATAGCCGCATTCCAGGCCCAGTCGAGTGGATCGATGGCGAGCACCTCGACCGAAACGGCATCTCCCGGCATCACCCCTTCGATGAAGATGGGGCCGGTGATCGCGTTGATGGCGCAGGTGTCGATGGCCTGAACCCAGTCCGCCCCGGCCGCGAACACCCGCTCAATAGGTTCAGATGATGTCGCGAAACGAACGATCTCACCAGGGCGCACCCCTAGCGCCGGCTCGGCATCCGGGCGAAAGGCGAAGGTCGTTTGATCGGCTGAGACCGTGTGCATCTGGTCGCTCCTGTGACAGATTGTCGCACCTTCGGTTCCTGGCAATGGCATACTGTACGTACAGCGTATGCATCACGAACATATTCGGGGGTCTGGCGTGTGGGAGGCGGCACCAGGAACGTTCGCGGGTGGCACGGCGACACGGGTCGACGAGCGCATCTGGGCGATCGATCTTGGCTTCCAGGGCTGGGATCAGGTCGTCTACGCCTATTTGCTGGCTTCGCCGGATGGGGGAGAGCTGGCGCTGATCGAAACCGGACCGGCGGCGACGCTGCCCGCGTTGCGGGCGGGCATCGCCGCCGCGGGGTTCGACATAGCGCAACTCACCAAGATATTCGTCTCCCACATTCACCTCGATCACTCCGGCGGAGCGGGCGTGATCGTGCGCGAGCAGCCCGATGTGCGCGTCTTCGTTCATCCCATCGGCGCGCCGCACCTGATCGATCCCGCGCGGTTGGTCAATTCCGCCGCGCGGCTTTACGGCGACCGCATGGACGCGCTCTGGGGTGAGGTCGTGCTGGTGCCGGAGGATCGTGTTGTGTCCCTCTCCGATGCCGAGACGCTGGATGCCGCCGGGCATGTGCTGAGCGTCCTCTTCACGCCGGGGCACGCCTCGCATCACGTCGCCTATTGGGAACCGGAGTTGGGTGCGGTCTTCACCGGGGACGTCGGCGGGGTGCGCATGCCGGGCGCGGACTTCGCGTTGCCCCCAGCGCCGCCGCCCGACCTGGCCCCGGACGATTGGGTCGTCTCGACCGATCGCCTGCGCCAGACCGGTCCGCGCCGGTTGTATCTGACACACGGCGGGCCAATTGACGATGTCTCCGAGCATCTCGATCAGCTGATGCCGAATCTCGCCGCGGCTGAGGACATCTGCCGTGAGGCGATGCTGGCCGGGGCGGATGACGCAGAGGTGACAGAACTCCTGCAGACCCACACCGAGGGGCGCATCGGCGCGGCAGTGACGGAGCTGCCGGGAATCGTCCAGCGCTATGGCTGGGCCTCGCCGAGTTTTCTTTCGGCACTCGGGTTCCGGCGGCTGTTGGCACGGCGCGGCGAGATTCCCAAGCCGTAACGAGCGGGGAGCGACAGACGGCGGAGGAAACGCGTGGTCGCCGGTTCGCCTACAGAACGTGCGTGGGGATTCACGAGGGGTCGCGGAGTTCCGCGCCTTGCCCGGAGTGCGCAACGCTGGGCAAGGCCGCTCACGCTTCTTCTGCGGCGCACTGGGAACTGGCCGGTGCTTGTCGCGCTCTATCTCCTGGCGGCGGCGGCGTTGCTGCTGCCCTGGCCGTTTGGCGCGCACCCGGCCTGGGCATACAACTGGGAGGGCTATACCGCTTGGCGCTGGGCGACGTATTGGGAGCCTCCCACCGGTCCCACCTTCGACATCTGGGCACCCACCGATGGCCTGATGACCGATAGCGGACAGGGACCGCTCGTAGGTCTTCCCGTCGCGATTGGCATTGCGCTGGGCGGTGTGCGTCTGGAGGCGATGCGTATCCCGGTAACCCTCGTCGCGGCGGCGGCGATCCCCGTGTTCTGGCTGCTGGGACGACGGCTGATCGGGAGCGGAGTGGCGACTTTGGCGGCGCTGCTCCTGGCCACCTCGCCGGTCTTTCTGCTCTATGCCCGCACCGCGACGTTAGTGGGAATTTCTCTGCTGCCGCTGCTCCTTTCCGTGCTGGCGCTGGTGCGTGTGCTCGATGCCGGTCCGGGGGAGGGTTGGCGCTGGGGACGAGAGGGGCTGCTGGCGGCGTCATTACTGCTCGGAATCTACGCCTATGCTCCCGTGCGCCTCGTCTGGCCCATTGCCGTCGCCATGCTCTGTCTCGCGGCAGCGCGCGACCCGATCCGGCGCAAAATTCTGCTGCGAACGGCGGTGCTGTGCGCCCTGATCGTGCCGGCGGCGACGATGACCCTGGAGCGGTTGGCCGCGCCCGAACCAGATCCGCTGGGCGCCGCCGCGGGTTATTTCCACGCGCGAGGGGAGCAGCTCCTGGCGATGAGTGGCGATCCGACCGCGGCCGCGCAATACGTCCGCGCCGGAGACGTCGACGTAGCTACCGGCTGGGAAACGGCAGTGCAGCTCGTCGGTCAGAATGCGGTCGATCTGATGAAGCTGCTGCTGGACCGCGGTACGGGTCCGGCGCCGGCGGAGTACTGGAACGAGCACGGGCGCTTCTGGCCGTGGTTCTTCTTTCCGTTCGCGCTCGTTGGAGGTTTCCTGGCGGTGCGCGGCGGATGGACTTCCGGTGGTCAGATCGTGATGGTGCTGCCCGCGGTGATCTTTCTGGGTTTGACGCTCCCGCTCTTCCTCACCTCCCGGGTCCATGTTGGGCGCCTGCTCCCGGCGCTTCCCTTCGCGCTGCTGCTGGTGGCCAGCGGGGTGTGGGCGGCCGCGGGTTGGCTGGCCACGCAGGCGCGCCGTGCCGGGGCCGGTGAGGCGGCGCGCTGGATCGCGCCATTCCTGGCGGGGGCGCTCCTCGTGCCGGCGGTGGTTTCCGCCCGGGTCGATCTGGAAACGCCGCTCTCTCCCTCGCGAGAATCACTGACGGCGGCGGTGTTGGCCGATTGGGGGGACGACGCGAGTGAGCGCGGCGGCGCGGTGCTGGTCGAGGATCCGGCGCTTGGTGACGATATCGAGCGGGTCCACGCCGCCACCTATCGCTTCGCGCTCGACGGACGCTATCGCTTCGTCGACTTGCGCCAGCAGCGGCCGGAAACGGGAGACGATCCGCGCCCGGCGCTGCTGTGGCGCAACACGCTGGGCGCTTTACAGGCGGGGGAGATCGCGCGCCCCTGCGCGCGGCTCTGGTTCGTGGCGCCGGAGATCGCCGGCGAGTTCTTCGCGAGCTGGCAGGGGGCGGGATGCGTTGGCGCGCCGGACAGTGTGATTTTGCCCTGAGAGGGAAATCCCGCGGTTGAGGTGGGGACCGATAGCAAGCCAGGGTAGGGGAACGGCACGCCGTGCCAACGTTTGGTGGACAGATGCCGCGTTCGGGTCGATGATCCCGTACTTGGCAAACTTGGCAAACTTTTCGGGTATCGGGAGGACCGGAAAGTTCGCCGTAGGTGTCGCAGGCTCCCGTCCCATCGGGGCGGCTCACTGAGACTTGCCAGAACGAACATTCGCGATACCATGGATAGGAGCCCCCTACCGCTTCGGTGGTAGGCCGAGAGAGCGACCGCAAGGTCGCCCCCTCTTCCATTTGGCGTGCAATGACGGCCGCGCCGCCGAGCATGTGTCATTCCGAGGAACTGCAAGTTGCACGAGGAACCTCGGCCGCAGGCCGCGTCCGTTCGCATCGGGACACGAGATTCCTCGCTGCAAGAAGCTCGGAATGACACCGCTGCCTGGACAGTGCACTCAGAATGACACATTTTCTGTGTCGCGCACCGGATGGGGAAGTTCGGTTCGCGTTGAGGTGGGCAAGCCTCACGCAAACGCCAAATCCTCCCCATACATGACAAGCCCGAGTTTCCGCGCAACCGATTGTGATGCGGTGTTTTCCCACGATGTGCTGTAGAGCGGGATACGGCCTTCCGCGCGAACGGCCCGCGCCCAGGCGGTGGTGACCGACGCCGCGTAGCCGCGCCCGCGGTACGCCGGAATGGTGTCTACTCCCACCTCCGCCGCAACGTGCGAATTGCGTGCGCTGTAGCAGATGGAAGCCAGGCGGCCATCTTCGACGATGGCAAAGCATGGCTGCCGCCACGGCAGGTCGTGCGCGAGAATCGGGAAGATGTCTCGCACGACGGCATCATGCGCGGGCGTGATGTGGATGACGTCGTGTTGACCCCTGAGAAGGTCATCGGGGAACCGCAACGCGGGACCGGCTGAGGTATCCGTCAGGGGCGCATGTCGCGTCAAAGCGGCCCCCACGGCATCAAGGCACGCGAGTGGCCGCGTCAGGTCGGTGGCGACCGGTTCGGCGCGAAGCGCCGTCTCGAGTTCTTCCGTCAGCGATGTAGAGAGGTCGTGCCGAAACCGCCAAATCTGACCGGCACGGGTCCGTCCGATAAAGAGACGCGGCGCTGGCGGCGGGTCGGGCTCGTTCACCGCCACCATGCGTTGCCGCTCGTCAAGTAGATAGAGCGTGCTCGCCTGAATCTGCATCAGTTCGAGATCTCGACCGCGATCGGATGTCACGGCTGGCGCGCAGTTGGCTGGTGCGGTCTGGCGGCGGCCCGGCTTAGCGTTTTGCGCCCTGCCCAACGACGACCGCGTCCGCCAGTTCGGTGAGGGTGCTGACGGTGGGAATATCGACGCCGTTGTGGCGGCCATAGCGGTCGATCAGGACGGCGCCCATACCGACGCCACGGGCGCCGACGACATCCGACTTCGGCTGATCACCGACGTGGACTGCGAATTCGGGATCGATACCGAGCGGCTCCAGTGCGGCGTGATAGGTGCGCGGATCGGGTTTTTCGTAGCCGACCAGCGCCGAAGTAACGATGAGGTCCATCAACGGCGCGAAGGCGAAGTGGGTACAGACCACCGTGACGTCGGCATCAGCGTTGGAGATGACCGCGGTCTGCACCCCGGCCCGGCGCAGGGTCCGTAGCGCCGGCAGCACATCGTCGAACAAGCGATAGTGATGGTGGTCCGGTACCTCGTCGAACTCGGAGATATAGGCGTTGCGGACCGCGCGCGTCGTTTCCGGATCGTGGGGCAGGCCGGCCGCTTCCAGCCAGCGCCGCATCAGCTCCATCCGGAATGCGTCGCGCGCGGAGGCGTCGCGGTCGCGGATCGGCACCCGCCCGTTCTCGATCGTAAAGTAATCCTCGGCAAGGCGGTCGGCATCGCGCAGGGTAAGCGGATCGGTCTCGATCCCCTGTGTGCGCGCCGCGTCCGCCAGCCGTTCCCAGCGCGGTGGGTCCAGCTCGATCAGGGTGTCATAGAGATCGAAGGTGACGAGATCGATCGGTCCATTCGTGGCAAACATTCCCATGGCGAAGAGGGTAGCACGAGATCGGGCCGTGACCGGTCGCACTCATCGCGGCTAACGCGAATTTAATGGTTCACCAGGGGTATCGCCTACGCGGACGCCCCTGATTTGCTGGCGCGCTTTGCGGCCGCGGCCTGGGATTTCGCCTCGTCCATCACGGCGGTCCCGGCTTCGCTGGCGGCGGACTTCACGGTGTCGATCGTCTGCCCCGCAACCTCCTGGACGCTGCCGAGCACGTTGTCGCGCGTCTCGCCCATGAGCTCGTTTTCCTTTTGCGTGGCCGGGACGATGGCGGCGGCCAGTCCACCCACGGCCACGCCCAACGCGCCAATCGCGACCGGATTGCTCTTCAGCATCTGCCACAGACCCTGACCCTGCTGTTGCATGGTATCCGCCTTCTCCTTCATCTGGCCGGTGACCTGGCCCGTCTTTTCCTGCATCTTGCCGGTAACGAGACCCGCTTTCTCCTGCATCTGCCCGGTGAGCTGGTCCTTTTTCTGCTCGACTTGATCGCCAGTCTGGTTTTGCTGCCCGTTGCCATGCGGGGCGGTGACGCCAGAACTCGCTGCCGGCCGCTCGTCCTTTTTTGTCTTTGACTTCGCCTCGCGGATCGCGCCCGTTGCCTGACCCGCCAGATCGCGGACGGCGTCCTTGACCTCGAGGATCACGTAATGGGCGACATCCTTGACATATTCCGTCACCTGCTCCGGTTCCAGCCGCTGCTGGATGGCATCGAGCGTCTGGGTCATGTCTTGCCGGGTGTGCTCGATGTTTCTGGCGATGACGTCGGGATTCGTTTCCGCTTCGGGGTTCTTGCTACTCATGGCATCTGCTCTTTCACCCACTCCGTGTCCTCTTTCAGCGATTCGACGGTCTTGCTCGGCGCCAAGTTCGAGGCTGTCAGCATGGCGCGGGCGCGTTGGATCAGGATGAAGCTGATCGCGATCACCACCAGCCCGACGATCAACGCCGCCACCCAGCCTTCGAGTCCGACCTTCCAGAGCCCGAGAATGATCGCGGCCAGGATGGCGAGGAACCCCGCGTAGGCGATGGCCCCGGCAACGACCATAAACCCGATGGCCTTGCCGATCTCGGTCGCGCTTTGGGTCAGTTCGGCCTTGGCCAGTTGCACTTCCTGGCGGACCAGGGAGCTGGTGTCCTGGGCGAGATCGGAAAAGAGATCTCCCAGGGATTTTTCGTCACGGAGTTGGGCCATTACTGCCGCCTCGCTCCGGGACTGGACCCCATCGAAGAGCCATACCCTGAGGATTCCATTCGAGACGATGCGTCCCCGAATTCCGAGCTCATGCCGGACCGGTTCGACTGCCCAGAGGACGACCACGAGCTGTCAGAGCGCGGCTCGCCATTCCCCGACGATGAGGCCCCCGAGCTCTTGAGGAATCGGGCGCCCACGAAGCCAGCGGCAATCGCGGCGGCCGCGAACAGCATCGGCTGGCGGCGGGCGAACTGTTGCGCGCTATCGATGAGCTGCCCGATATCCTGCTCTTGCAGCATGGTGGCGAGGTGATCGAGTTGTTTAGCGGCCATATCGATAGAGTCAGCGATCGCCGCTTCGTCCTGCTCGCGGACCTGGCGGCTCGTGTCCTGGAGCGCGGTACCCAAGGCGCCGAGCAAAACAGCGGCGCGCTCTTTCTGCGTCGTCACCTGTGTCGTTGCCTGCTCGCGGGCCTTGCTGACGAGCTTGACCGCCTGATCCTGGGCCTCGCTGACCGCTTCCTGGGCCTGACTGACGGCTTCCTGACCCTGCTTGGTCAGTTCCGCCATGCCGTCGCCGCCCGCGCCGGATTGGCGCGATGTGTCTTTTTGGGTGCCCCCACCGGAGCGGCTCCCGCTCTTGCCTGATGAAGAACCGCCAGACTGCGGCTGGACGCCGCCTCCGGATTTTCGTGACTCGGACATCGAACACTCCTTGTGATGAAGAAACGAAACGGCCCGTTCAGCGATGGCTCGTACCGGCGAACACTACGGCGGTAATCCTCAAACCGGCGCTAGCGGCGACGACCCGCTACCGGCGCGTACATGCGGTATTTGCATAAGCTGTGCCATAGGGAGGGTTCGCTCCGCATCGAGATGGGGGCAATTTGTTCCGCCAGCGGCGACGAGATGGTTCTCGCGGTTAGTCACCAGCAACATGGAGGCGCACCCCGTTCATGGCGATCCGCTCCACCCATTCCGGTGAGAGATGCGCCTCGGTGACAATGTCGTGCAGGGCGGAGAGGGGCGCGATGCGGACATAGGAGTCGCGGCCGAACTTGGCGCTGTCGGCGACGAGCACGACGCGCCGCGCGATACCCATCATGGCCGCTTTCATCTCGGCGTCGAATTCGCTCGGTCCGCTCAGCGCAAGGTCGTCGGTGATGCCGGTGACGGAGAAGAAGAGCCAGTCGACCCGCAGTTGCTCGATCGTGGCCCGCGCGAAAGGACCGACCAGACTGGCGGTCTGGTGGAGCTGGCCGCCGGTGACGATGACGTCGATCCCAGGGCGGTGGCCGAGCTCGGCGGCGGCCTTGATGCCGTTAGTGACGACCGTTACCTTGCGCCGCCCGACGAGGTTGCGCGCCACCTGGAGCGTTGTCGTGCTGGCGTCGAGGGCCACCGCTTCGCCGTCGGCGACGAACGACGCGGCCAGCCGCCCAATCGCCCGTTTGGCCCCGGCGTCGACCAGCTCGCGCTGGGCGAACGAGAGCTCGAACGGGCTCTGTAATGACGAGCGCGCGCCGCCGTGGACGGCCTCGACCAGACCCTGCTCTTCGAGGGCTTGCAGATCGCGGCGGATGGTCATCGCCGAGACGTCGAACAGCTCGGCCAACTCGGTAACGGCGACGGTGTGACGGGCCAGTACGATTTCAAAGACGCGTTGCCGCCGCTCGGCTGGCAGCAGCGAGCGCTCGATGGCGCCGCTGGGGTTTGTGATGGCGATGCGGCCCTGCAAAGCGATCCCTCTGGACTCAGAGCGCCGCGTTGAGCGGGCGGAGCGCGCCATAGAGCTCGCGGTAAACCGCGAGCCGCTCGCGATAGTACCCGCTCCGCTCAGGATCGGGCTGAAATGAGGCCGTCTCGCCCGGCTCGTCGGTAACACTGGCCGGTTGCAGCAGCCCGGCGCCCTCACCGGCGAGCCGGGCCACTCCCCAGCAGGCCGCTTCCGGCTGCGACGAGCGGCGCACCGGCGCGCCGAGAATATCGGCGACGATCCCCAGCCAGCGGTCCGAGCGAGCCCCGCCGCCGACCGCCACCACGCCGGTCAGATAGATCCCAAACCCGGCCAGGGTCTCGCGATTGAGGGCGATCTCGAACATGACACCTTCCAGGAGGGCACGCACAAGCTGGCCGCGAGTCGTGCCGAAGGTGAGACCGACGATCGCTCCCTTGGCGCGCGGGTCGTTGCTAGGCGCGCCGGAACCGGCGAAGTGGGGGAGGACGAGGAGAGGACTCGGTTCGTCCCCCGCCTCGGCGGTGAGCAGATCGTAGACGTCCTGGCCGGTGGCTGAGGCGCGCGTGACCTCCGCCGCGCCGAGCGTGTCGCGGAACCAGCGCAAGAGTGAGCCGCCGGTGAAGTTGCCGGCGAGGGTGATCCACTGGCTAGAAACGACATGCGGGAAGCAGGGGTAGATCGTGCCGATCAGCCGCTCCTGACGCCGCGCGAAGACCGGAGCGAGGCAGACCGTCGTGCCGATGGCGAACATCGCCTCCCCCGGCGCCGAGACGCCAGCGCCATAGGCGCCGCACGACTGGTCGAGTCCACCGGCGACGAGCAATGGCTCGCCCTGGAATCCGAGGTCCCGGGCTAGTTGCGGATCGACCCGGCCGATCGGGGTCCCGGAGGGAACCGCGGTGGGGAGCTTGTCGCGGGCGATCCCGGCGGCGTCAAGAATCTCCGCGGACCAGTGGCCGGCCACGACGTCGAAGACCTGCGTCCGCGCCGCCATCGAGAAGTCGATCGCCGCCTCCCCGCCCAGCCGCCAGGAGACGAGATCGCCGTAACAGAGGAACTTCCACGTGCGCTCCACCATCGCGGGGTCGTTTTCGGCCCACCACATGATCTTGGCAATCGTGTGCATCGGGTGCGGGGGGTGACCGGTGACCCGCGCCAGACGGTCGCGGCCGATGGCGTGCGCGAGCCGGTCGCTCTGGGTCACGGCGCGGACGTCGAATGTCACCTGGCTCGGCGCGAGCGCCGCACCGTCCGGCCCAATCGGCGTCACCGCCTCGCCCTGGGTGGAGACGGCAATCGCCTGAACCGGATCGGCGAGGGCGGTGTTGACCTCGCGCACCGTCGCCTGCACCGCGTCCCAGACCACGTCCGAGTCCAGCTCGATCCAGCCGGGGTGGGGAGTGCGCAAGGGGTACTCGCGCGCGGCGGCGGCAAGTGGGCGCCCGGCAAGGTCGAAGGCAACCGCCTTGCAGGCCGTCGTGCCGACGTCGATCCCCAGCAGACTCACGCGGAGTCTCCACACGTTCCCCTTTCTCTCGTCGAGCCGCGAGAGATGAGAGGGACGGCGTTGGCACTTGGTGAATTCGCGTCCTCGCGGCGTTTTCCCTCACCCCAACCCCTCTCCCGTCGAGCCGGGAGAGGGGCTCTGTTGGGTGCCGGTTGGCTTCCGCGGTCATTCCTCCCCCTGTCGGGGCCGGACGGAGGAGGGGGCCGGAGGGTGAGGGTCGTTGGCATCATCCCTTCAGCGAGCCAGCGGTGAGTCCGCTGATGAAATAGCGCTGCATGAAAAGGTAGATCGCCACCACCGGGACGGTGATGATGGCCAGGATGGCGAAGAGCGCGCCCGGTTTCGAGAGGTAGACGCCGTTGTAGATCAGAGGCACCAGGATCAAGGGTTTGCGGGCTTCGTCCTGCATCAGCACCAGCGCCAGGATGAACTCGTTCCAGGAGACCATGAACTGCCAGATGAAGACTACCGCCATCGCCGGCCAGCTCAGGGGCAGCAGGATTTGCCAGAACACCTGGAACGAGGTGCAGCCATCGAGGCGCGCAGCATCTTCCAGATCGCGAGGCAAGCCGGAGAAATAGGACGTGAGCACGATGACCGCGAACGGTATCCCAAGCGCGGTGTAGGGCAGGACCAGACCCAGGTAGTTGTTGAGCAGCCCGAATTGCTTGGCGGTCTGGAAGAGGGGAATCACCAGCGTCGGGATGGGAATCATCAGCGTCAGCATGAGCAGGATGTACCAGAGACCACTCCCCCAGAAGCGGAGGCGAGAGAACCCGAAAGCGGCCAGCGACGAGATGGCGAGCACGAGCACCACCGTCGGCACCGTGATCAGCATGCTGTTCAGGAAAAAGCGCGGCAGCGGGTTGTCCTGCCAGACCTGGGCGAAGTTGGCGAGGGTCGGTTGCAGCACGATCAAGCCGCCGAGCAGCGACTCGCGGGCGCTGCTCGGCAACAGGGCGACCGAGATCATCATTGCCACCGGAATCAGCCAGAATGCGGCGAGCAGCGTCACCAGCGCCTGCGTGGCGATCCGTCGCCACACCTCACGGGCTGGCAGCGGCTTATGGGGCACGGGCATCGGCGCGTTCATGCCCTAATCCCCCTGGCCGACGACGAAGCGGGAGCCGAGGAACCGCATCTGCCCCAGACTGGCGATCAGCGCGATCGCCAGCAGCACGATCGAGATCGCCGCGCCGTAGCCCATGCTGGAGAGCTGAAAGGCCTGTTGAAAGATGTAGGTGGGCATCGTCTGCGAGGCGTTGTTGGGACCGCCGCGGGTGAGAATGAAGACGAGGGCGAATGTCTGCAAGGCCCCGATCAATCCCAGCAGAATCAACGTGAGATGCACCGGGCGCAACATCGGCCAGACGATCTGGCGCAGACGTTGCAATCCGGTGGCGCCGTCGATGCGGGCCGCTTCCAGTACCTCGCCCGGCAATCCTTGCAGACCGGCCAGATAGAGGAGCATCGAGAATCCCGTCCATTGCCAGACGTTGACGACGATGGTGGCGAGGGTCGCCGTGCCGGGATCGGCCAGAAAGGGTTGCGAGAGCCAGGGCAGAGCGGTGCGGCGGGCGACGTCGGAGAGCAATCCGCCGAAGGGATCGTAGATGCGCTGCCAGACGATACCGATGACGATCGGGGAGACGATCGCGGGGAGATAGAAAATGGCGCGGTAGATCGTGCGACCGAGGATGGGGCCGTTGAGCAGCACGGCCAGACCGAAACCGATGAACATCTGGGGGAAGATGGTCAGCAGGGTCCACAGCGCGGCGTTGCGCAGCGTCTTGTGGAAGATCGGATCATCGCGAAAGAGCCGGGTGTAGTTGTCGAGCCCGACCCACGTCCCGGCCGCCAGCCCGTTCCAGTCGAGCAAGCTGGCGCGGGCGATATAGATGATGGGGTAGACGACGAACACGGCGAAGAAGACGAGCGCGGGCAGGATGAACAACAATCCCTCCTGCCCCTGGATCGCCCGTCTCACGTCCGACCTCCGACCTCCGACTCCGTCCCTACGCCGGCGCCGTCCAGGCCGCCTGGACCGCGGCCATCCCGTCCTCCGGGGTGACTTCACCGGAGGCGACACCGGCCAGCGCGTCTTCCAGCGCCTGCTTGACCGCCGCGTCGCGCAATTGGCGCGCGTACTTGACGTTCGGCAGCCACTCCTCGGTGAACGCGGTCCAGACCTGCTGCTGATGGTCGGAGGCAAATGTCTGGGGATCGAGTCCCGAGACCGCCGGGAGATCGTTGAAGGTGTCGATCAGCGCCTGACCACCGGCGCCACTGATGAAGTCGGCCAGCACCGTGAACGCCGCCGCGGGATCTTCGGCGGCGGTGGTGATGCCGAACATGACGTCGATGCCGCCCAGGAGGTCGTCGGGCGGGGCGCCAGATCCGGAGATATCCGGGAAGCGGAACGGCGCGTAGCCTTGCAGCCCCTGCGCCAGCTCCGGTGGATCCTCGTTGGCCGCTTCCTGCTGCCACCAGGCGCCCATCGGGAACATGCCCGCCTGCCCGGCCAGGATCATGCCCGCCGAGTTCGGGTAGGCGCTCAGACCGAGCGCCCCGGCCTGGACGATCCCGTCGTCGAAGAGCCGCTTGTACCAGGTCAGCGCCTCGACGAGCGCGGGGTCGGTGAACTGGGCATCACCGACTTCGGCCTCGTAAATGAGTCCGGGGGCCAGGTTGTGGGCAAGTTGCATGTAGATGTCGCGCCGCTGCCAGCCGTCGGCCGCGCCGTGGAGGAGGGGCGCCACCCCCATGCCGTTGAGCGCCTCGGCCACGGCGAGCATCTCGTCGTAGGTGGTGGGTGGCTCCAGCCCCGCCTCGGCGAAAATGGGCAAGGTGTACCAGAGATTGATCGTCTGGGTGAGCACGGGCAGACCGTAAAAACTTTCATCGCCGGAGGGGTTGCCGAGCCGCGCCTGATCGAGCCCGATGGGGAAGAAGTTGTCCTGCCAATCATCGCCCCAGGTCTCCACCGCCAGATCGTTAAGCGGGATCAGGAACTGGCGGTATTCCTGAGTCAGGGCGCCCGGTTCGAGCCCGATGATCCCGGGCAGGCTGTCCGAGGCGGCGCGCGTTCTGACGTCGAGGATGTAGTCGGGGTAGTTGAGAATCGTGCGCTCGATCGTGATGTCGGGATTGGCGGCGGAGAAGGCGGCGATCATCTTGTCGGTCGTCTGCTGGATCGGCGACCACGATTCGAGGGTAACGGTCGTCGCGTCCTGCGCCCTGGCCGCTACCGGTTGGGTCTCGCCGCGCCAGGCGAGCCCGGTCAGCAGCCCGGTGGCGCCGATGGCGGATGCGCCGAGCGCTTGGCGGCGGGTGATCCTGGTATTCGGGTCCATGCGATCCTCCTTTGCATCGCGCATCGTTACACCGGGCGGTCCGATCCGCTGGCGCCGACGCTCATGCCAAATGGTGAGAACGGGCGCTCGCCCGTTAGCCGACGGCGGTCAGCAGATCGGCCATCGTCAGCGCGCGCGGCGTGCCGAGGGCGGAGGCGAGATAGGCGATCTTGGCGCCACCCTCCAGCGCGACGGTGCAGCGGAACGCCGCTTCCAGATCGGGTCCGATCGTCAGGCAGCCATGGTTCGCCCAGACGACCGCGTTGCGATCGCCCATGGCGCGCAGCATCTCGCGGCCGAAGGCCTCGGAGCCACTGGGCATGAAGGGCATGACCGGGGACTCGCCGCCAACCGCCAGCAGTTGGTTGACCACCACGGGGGGAATCGGCCGGCCGAGCACGCCGAAGACATTAATGTAGGTCGGCTCGGTGTGCACGATGGCGTGGACGTCGGGCCGTTCGCGGTAGACGGTAAGGTGGACAGGGGTCTCGTGCGAGGTATCGCGCCAACCGGAGACGATCGACCCGGCAAGATCGAGGATCATGATGTCGTCGGCGGTCATCGCCTCGTAGGAGTAATCATGGGGGGTGATCGCGACCAGACCCGATACCGGATCGCGCGCGCTCAGATTCCCCTGGGTGTTTGGTGCGAGATCGAGTCCGGCGATGCGGCCGCCGTAGGCGACCAGCTCCTCCGCCAGCCGGCGCATGGCGTCCGTCATGGGCAACCTCTCAACGAAGCTCACGGATATGGACAAAAAGTATCACGAATGCACATGACCGTCAACGAATCGTGTGCAATCGCGGTGAAAACCGACCGGCGAATATGTCATGACG
>JACCXM010000431.1 GCA_013697005.1 Chloroflexia bacterium
ACCGCGCCCGGGGAGCTGACGACCAACACCCGAGCCGGAACCGTTCCCGGGTTGGCGAAGGTGTGGACGACATCACGTGGCATCAGCACGAAGGTTCCTGGCCCGACTGTGTGAACGTGGTCACCGACCCGGACCGTGACTTCCCCCTCCAACCCGTAGAGCGCTTCGTCTTCGTTGTGGTGGATGTGCGGGGGGATCCAGGGGAATCCTGCCGCCACTGTCATCTCCTGGAAGGCGTAGCGGCCGCCGGTGTCGTCGTCCGTCGCCTTCGTCACCAGCGTGTAGCCGCCGGCGCGTCCCGAGAAACGCTTGCCCTCACCCGGTCCAACCACGAGCGCGTCATGCCGTGCTTTCATGGGCTTCTCCTCATTCGCTCTGCCCTGCCATTGTCCCATCATCCGGGCGCGATCCATCGCGCATCCCGCCTCCCAGAACGACCAGCGTACTGCGGACCTCCGGGGAGAAGGTGACTCAAGCGATGGTCCGGCATTTAGGGTTCCGCCCGTTGCGTCCGCTCCCCCAATTGCTGGCGCCGCCGCCGGGCGCGAGTCAATAGCACTTACCGCGGCCTTCCAGGTCTCCCGGCTCTGGGCGCGCCGTTCATGGGGTGTCCTGCGCGCATGGGGGTTCCCGGCATCCATGAGGGTTCCCGGTATCCATGAGGGTTCCGCGTTGACATGGAGGTTCTCGGAACCCGTTTCAAAACCAGTGGCCGGTGGGCGGCGTGCGCGGCGTCCGCCAGGATGCCGCGCCGGATCGGCGGCGTAATCTGGCGTGGAGCATCGCTTGTCCGGCGCTAAGGTAAGAGGTCCTCTCCGCCGATCGAGTCCCCGGAGAGAGGATCGGTACCGGCGCCAAAGAGCTCCTCGCCGTCTGAAACGCCATCGCCGTCGGTGTCCCCGTTCAGGGGGTCGGTGCCATAGAGGTTCAGCTCATCCCCATCGGCGACTGCGTCGCCATCGGTATCAGGATTGCGAGGATCGAGTCCCAGCGCCGGTTCCAACGTATCGGGATAGTTATCCGCATCCAGATCAGTTGACGTGGCGCCCACCTCGGGTGCTGGCTGGGACGCTGGCGCGCCCGTCTCCGTGTCCGTTTCGGCGATGGTGGCGGTGCTGCCGTCGTTCCACAGCAGGGGATCGGTGCCACGGCCGAAAAGCTCCTCCCCGTCGAGGGCACCATCGCCATCGCTATCGGCACGCATCGGATCCGTGCGGTAGAGATTCCGCTCGTCCGCATCCGCCACGCCATCCGCATCGCTATCGGCGATGGCCGGTTCGAGCCCCAGGTCTCCATTCAGCACATCGACGGAGGTGCCTGCAACTACGACCGTCTCATCGGCCCAGATGACAAACGTGAGCACAGCCGTCTCGTCATCGAGGGGGAGCGCCATCACGTCCTCTTCGCTATCCGGCTGCGGCCACGAAGTCGGGCCGAACAAATCGAGATCGGCCTCCGACGCACGCGCGACTGTCTTTGTCGCATCCTGGTGTTCGTAAACCCGGCGCAACTCTCGGAAGTCACCGTTGATCGGGGTCACGTAATTAAAGACGGCGTACTGACTGTTATTCATGCACGACGTGGTTTCTGGGTGGTCGAGCCCCAGGGTATGGCCCAGCTCGTGGCAGAGCGTGTGACGGCGCGCGGCATCATTGTTGTAGGGACTGTTGGGCGCGTACAGGAAGGAGCTGTTCAGCTGGATCGTGGCCGCGTCGATATGGTCGCCCCTGGCGTTGAAGTAGAGCCGGGTCAACCCGAGCCACCCCGTCTGGGTGCCGTACCACCAGTCGCAGACCTGGACGGTGCCGGAAACGGGGTTGCAGTACTGCGGGTTGGTCGCGCCGTCCACCTCCACGAGGGTAACCGTCTCGCCCTGGTTCCACTCGTTCAGGGCCGCGCGCAGGTAGCGATTCCAGTCGCCAGCGACATTGTTCCCGACCCGAAGCCGGAAGTGCGAGCGTTTGCGTGCCCAGTGGTACGGGGCAGCAGCTTGTGCCGTCGCACTAGGAGCAGGCCAAATGTCCGCCCCGAAGCCAACGAGTACCAGGCTCGTGGCGAGGAGCGCGATGACGACTCGCGGGGGGAATGTTTTCGTCACGGGGCGAACTCCGATCGCGTCGTGGTCACACTGGGCAACACAAGCGCGGGCCTCAGAGCCCACTTCATAGTATTAAACCCTTTGCTACTGATTGTGAGCCGCGAGCGGCTGACCTTAGGGTCCCGATTGTGGACCCTTCCCAGTTGAGGAACGCGGCAGGTCCAGTCTCGGTTTCGCTACCGTTGCGGGCAGCGCAGAAGACTTTGGAAGCCGGTTCCTCGATGACATGAGGGTTCCAGGTTGACATGAGGGTTCCGCGTACCTGATGCCCGGCCCTTCCGCATCTTTGGCGACCGGACACCAGCGCCGGCGGTCGTATTCCACGCTCAAGCCGTCCACCGATCATCTCCGGGCTCGCCGACGTCGTACATGAACGAGGCCCCGCCGGACGAGTCATCGGCGTTGGCTTTGGATCCGTTATCGGCGCAGGGGGGAGGGGCGTCTTGCCCCTCGAACAACACTGCAACACTGCAACGGTCCGGCAGGATCGGCGCATCCTCTGGCAAGGGTTCGCCTAAGGCGTACTTTGCCGGCTGGCCGCGCTTGTCCTCGCGGTTCACGAGGTAGCCCCGATCTTTGGCCACGATTGCCCGCCGCGATGCCGCGCTCTTGTCGAGCCGCAGCTCGCGGGCAATGGCCGCACGCGATGCCGTGTCCTCTTTCGTGAGGCACAGGTTGGCCACTGCGGCGACTGTCTCGCGGATCGTCGTTGAGACCGTCGCTTCCACGCCGGCGGCAATCAGCGGTTCGAGCAGAACACGCACGGTCTCGTAATCATCAAGGGTGGCGAGAATCGCGCCAGTTGGATCGCACTCGCGTGAGGCGCGATGCAAGAGCGCGTGTGTCCGAATGAGGGTCAACAGGAGTCCGAAATCGCGCCGCAAGCGGACGGCCATTGGTGGCACCAGTTGCGCCAGTGCGCCCGCAAACGGCACCGCGACACGGCGCTCGCCCAATGCCAGCCAGGTTTGCAGCGCGTGCCAGGGCGCCAGGTCAGGGTCGGCAGGGCGGCCGTTGGCGAGCGCATGAAAGATGTCTCGCGTTTGCTCCTTCGCATCCGAAACCGTGATCGACACCATCCGGGTTTCGTTCTCGGGGTGAAGACTCGCCTTGGTCGTGGTCACGATCAGGCCGGCCGGCCCCTCGCGTTCGATCGTACGCGCCCGCATGCCGTCCTTGGTCTTCTCGACAAACTCATAGCGGATGCGGCCCTCCGAGAGCAGCGAGCGCATGAGATAGGAGCCCATGTCGCCGGACTGGCCGGCGGCTTCGTACAAGACGAGCATGCGATGGGATATGGGCTCCTCTGAGTACGCGAGCGCCCGCTCGCTCATGGCCGTCAGGGCGTAGTACGCCGCGTCCGGGAAGAGCCGCAGCGATTGCTCCACGAGATAGGACTTGCCGGAGCTTGACGGCCCCTTGACCGCGACGTTGACCGGGCGTTCCAAGAGCCGGCTGACCATCGCCAGGAACACGAGCATCACCGCCGGCCGCTCGCCGGCAACGCCAAGTGCGGCAACGGTCTCGGCCGCGCGGGTGAGAATGTCTGGCTCGCGCGCCAGATCCTGGCATGCCGCCCAGGCGGCATCGGCTTCTTCCTGCGCTTCCGCAGCCAGCCACTCTGAAAGTGGAACCGCCGCGGCGAGCGCGGAGCGCCAGCGATCCGAGAATTGCGCCGGATCGTCGCAGTGCAGTTCCGAGGGGTCTTTGTAGGG
>JACCXM010000009.1 GCA_013697005.1 Chloroflexia bacterium
CGCCACGGCCGGCGCCGACGTCGCCATCAATTACTGGACCGACGTCGATGGCGCCGCAGAGACGGCGCGGAGGGTCCGCGCCTCCGGGCGGCGGGCGCTTGTCGTCCGGGCCGACGTCGGCGATCCCGCGCAGGTCACGACAATGTTCGACCGGTTCGACCACGAAATGGGCCCGATCGATATCCTCGTCGCCAACGCCGGCCACGCCTCAACCCCGAAACCCCTCTACGAGACGTCATGGGAGGAATGGGACCGCGTCCTGCGATCCAACTTGCACGGGGCGTTTCTGTGCGGACAGCAGGCGGCGCGGCGCATGGTGGCGCGCGGCAATGGTGGCCGCATCGTCAATATCTCTTCCGTTCACGAAGAGGCCTGTAATGTCCCCAACGACGGCGCCTATTGCGTGGCCAAAGGCGGTATTCGCAATCTCACCCGCGCCATGGCGCTCGAGCTCGGACCGCATGGCATCACCGTCAACGACGTCGCGCCGGGCATGATTCTCACCCCCATGAACCAGCACGCCCTCGACGACCCCCAGTTCCTGGCCCGCGCCGAAGCGCAGATTCCGGTGCGCCGCGCCGGCACACCAGACGATATCGCGGCTATGGTTCTCTTCCTCTGTTCCGGTCATGCTTCCTATTGCACGGGTGGGACGTATCTCGTCGACGGCGGCTGGATGCTGACCTGGCCGCCGGTATAGGGAAGGAGCCACCATTGAGCGCCACACGCCGCGGTCTGATCGCAAGCAGCGCCTCGGCGCTCGCCGTGGGCGCGCTCACCACCGCCGCTCCGGTCTCGGCCATGCAGTACGACCGCGATCTGATCGACCTTCTTTTCGCCCAGGAACAGGCCCAGATCGCCCTCTATACGGCGATCCTCGCATCCTTCGACCAGACGGCGTTTACCGGGACCGGGTTCACGGCGACAACGAGGAGCGGCATCGAAGACATCCTGGCCGCCGAACAGACCCATCTCACCGTCGTGACCCGACCCGACGGTCCCCAGTTGCCCCCGCCAGCCCCGCCCACGCTGTCGAGCCTCCGCGATGCCCTCGCCGACGCCGCCGCGTTGGAAAACCTCGTGGTCGCGTCATATGCGTTCGTCATTGCCAACATTGCCCGCCCGCGCTTGATTCGCGATCTGCTCGGTATTCACAGCGTTGAGGCGCGGCAGGCAACATGGCTGGCGTTGCTGCTGGGAAACGAGCCGTTCCCCGACGCCATCGATCCACCGGTGACGCTCGATCAATCAACCGGCCAATTGATCGAACCCCCGCGCGACCCGGGTTTGGCGGCAACCCCGGTCGCGAGCTCCGCGATGGACCCGATCCTGGCGGCGATCGCGCGGGAAATCGGCGTCTCAGCCGATGATCTGAACGTGGTCAGTGCCACGCCCCAGACCTGGCCGGATAGTGCCCTGGGATGCCCGCAACCGGGAATGCTCTATGCCCAGGTCATCACCCCCGGGTTTCAAATTGTGGTGGACTCCGGCGGGGAGCAAATTGAGTTTCACAGCGACGAGCAAGGCAACGTCGTTCGCTGTCCCTGATCGTGGCATCACCGGAACAGCCCTATAGGCGCTGGTACTCCTCCAGATCGAGCACGAACACCGTAGCCGCCGCTGGGGGAATCCCCTCCACGGTCTCCGGCGGCGCCATTC
Organism: Chloroflexia bacterium; assembly: GCA_013697005.1. Taxonomy (GTDB): domain Bacteria; phylum Chloroflexota; class Chloroflexia; order Thermomicrobiales; family UBA6265; genus JACCXM01. Next base: position 1,660 of record JACCXM010000009.1, read on the forward strand.
CCGAGCGCGCGGATTGCCGGATCAGGTCGAGCACATAGTCGACCTGATTCTCGTCCGCCCCGATCATGAGCGTCGTGTTGCCGCGGCGCAAAAACCCGCCCGTGCTGGCGAGCCGGGTCGTTCGGAAATCCGCCTCCAGCAAGGCATCGACGACCGCGTCCGCAACCTCGTTCTGGATTACCGCGATGACCAGCTTGTTCATTCGCTTCGCGCCTCACAGAACTGGCGACCACCGGCACTCGCCGCGGAACCGGTATTTTCCAGCATGTTACCCCGCGTCGGGGTTCTCGTGCGCCATGCTTTGCAAGCCGCGTGCCCGGCGCGCATCGAGATAGCCCTGCAAGATCACCGAAGCGGCCACGGCATCGACCTCACCTTGGCGCCGGTCCTTCCGATTTCCCCGCTCCCGCAGTACCCGCTCCGCCACCGCCGTCGTCAACCGCTCGTCCCAGAAATCGATCGCGATATCGGGACCGACCACTTCCCCCAGCGCGTCCGCAAACGTCCGCACGATCGCCGCTTGCGGTCCCTCCCGCCCGGATAATCCTGTCGGCAGCCCGACGATCAGGCGATCGACATGCTTGGCGATGGCCAAATCGCGCAGCTCGGCCAGGTCTCCATGTTTGCGCAGCACGATCCCCAGGGGCGATGCGATCAAGCCAAGCTCATCGGCGATCGCGACCCCCACCCGCCGTTCTCCGACGTCGAGCCCCATCGCTCGCCCCCTGAAGCGACTCACTCGGCGACCTCGAACTGAATCCGCGCCGCGTTCTTCGGCATTTGCGGGGCGAGCCACGACGGTTGGTACTCGATGCTGAAATCGGCAATATCAGTGGATTCCGCCAGGATTGCCGTCGCCTGCTCCGGACTGGCCCCAGCCAGCGCGGCAGCCAGGGCGCTTCGCTCCGCCTCATCCAGAACTGCGTTCGCATCGGCCTCCGCCGTGACTTCGAGCCGAATCCCACGCTCCGTTTCCTCCATGGCGACCGGTTCCCCGAAGACGATTTCTTCCGGCTCGAGCGCAAACCCCGCTGGCGCATCGTCCGCCAGGCTAGAAGCAAGCCGCTGCTCGTAATCCGCGCTCGCCGCCGCGCCATCATAGGTCTGGACAACAATCGTCATCGTCGCCTGCAACGAGACGCTCTCGGTGTCCTCACCCACCTCATGGTCGAACTCGTCGCGTTGCGCGGCAACGCTCACCGTCGCGGGAAGCAGCGCCGCGCCAGGCTCCGTCTCGGCGACAGCGGTCGCCGCCAGTGTGGGCGCGGCCCCGATAGCGGCGGCGCTCAGCGCCTCCAGATCGGCCTGCGCGACGACGGGGAACTCCTTGTCCGAGCCGCCACCGGCTGGTCCCATGCGATTGCTGTAATAGACGCCGTTGGGCAGCCGGCCGCCCAGCTCGCCGGTCCCCACATTGCCTGCCGCGCCCGGCGCTTCGGCCTGCACCCGTCCCGTGGCGGCGCCTGGCGCACCGCTCGCGGGATCGGCGGCGGGCACCGTGACCGCCTCGACGAAGGTGAACGCGACCCCGGTTTCCGTGGCTACCGCCGTCCCGGCATCGATAGTCAGCGGTTCGGCGGATGCATTGCGCAGCTCGATCGCGCTGCTCGCGGTTCCGTCCGGTTCGAGGCGCACCCCGGTGACCGGCGCCGCGCTCTCCCAGACGACCTCGACCTGGCGCTCCTGGGGCGCCAGCGCGAACACCGCGCCGGCATCGAGCGGCTGACCATCGGCGGTGACGTCGAACATGACCGAGCCGATCAACGGCGCAGACCGGGGCACAATTCTGACGGTTGCCTGCGGCACCAGAAGATTGAGCGCCAGGAAGGCCCCGATCACCAGCACGCCAAGCACCACGGCTACCGGCAGCCAGCGCCGGGGGGGATTGCTCAACATCGGTTCGGAACCAGCGTCTTGATCCTGATCCGGACCGGCGAGCTCCTCCCCGTCGCGGGCGAGCGCATCCGCTTGGTCCAGTCGCGGCCAGGAGCGATCGGGATCGGCGCGCGGCACGGGCCCCGTGACCGAGGTCTCACCGGGCCAATCGCCGTTGTCTGGTGGTTGTGGTTGCGGCACCGGCGTCCTGGCCGGCGGTGCGGGAGGAACCGCCACCGCCGCGGCCATGACGCGCGCTCGCGGCAGCGCCCGCGCCGGGATGCCCAGCCGCTCCGCAAGTTGCAACCGCAGCGGATCGGAGGTACGCAGCAGCACCGGCAGGCGATCTTCGTCGATCGCCTCCTTGAGCGACCGGAACTCCCGCGCCGTCAGCAGCAGCGCGCTGTCGATAGGAACGACGAGGTCGACGGTCTGGCCCCCCTGCGCCGCGGAGCGCAGTCGCTCAACGACCCCTGGCAGCGTATCCTCGGAGGTAATCACCACCGATGGCTTGCGCTCAGTCATCGCCGGCCGCGTCCGGGCCGCGCCCCCTACCGCGACGCACCGCGCTCGACAATCCCCGCCACCGCGGCCAGCGCGGCATCGAGTTGTTGCGCATCCTTCCCGCCGGCCTCGGCCAGCTCGGCACGCCCCCCACCGCGGCCATCGACGATCGCGGCGGTTTCGCGCACGATGTCGCCCGCCTTCACCCCGCGCGCTACGAGATCGGGTGTCACCATCGCCAGCAAACTGGGCATCCCGTCGATCACTGCCCCCAGAACCACGACCCCGGAACCCATCCGGTCGCGCAGGCGGTCACCCATTTGCCGTAGCGCGTCCTTGCCGTCGACGTCGGCGCGGGCCGCGAGCACGCGCAACCCATTGACGTCGACCGCGCTGTCCAGCAGATCACCAGCGCGGGCGGCGGCAAGCTGCCCCCGTAAACGCTCGCTCTCCCGTTCCAGCCCGCGTACCCGCTCCTGCAACGCGTCGATCTGCTCTGGAACCTCGGACCAGGTCACCCGCAGTGTCCGGCCGCTCTCCTCGAGCAGCCGTTGCTGCGTCAACATCCGTTCGATGGCCGCCTCGCCGGTCACCGCCTCGATCCGGCGCACCCCGGCGGCCACGCTCCCCTCGGCGACAATCAGGAACGGTCCGATATCGCCCGTGGCATGGACATGGGTACCGCCACACAACTCCTGAGAGAATCCGGGGATCGCCACTACCCGCACCGTGTCGCCGTACTTTTCGCCGAACAGTGCGGTCGCCCCACCCGCCACCGCCTCCTGATACGCCTTCGATTCGGTCGTGACCGGGGTGTTCCGCGCTATCTCGTGGTTGACGATCGCGGCGACCGCGCGCAACTGATCGCCGCTGACCGCATCGAGTGAGGTGAAATCGAAGCGCAACCGATCCGGAGCGACCAACGACCCCGCCTGCCGGGTCGCCTCGCCCAGAATATCGCGCAGAGCACGGTGTAACAGGTGCGTGGCGGTGTGATTGCGGCGAATCGCTCCCCGTCGGCTGGCGTCGACCTCGGCGCGTACCTGTTCGCCCGTCCGTACGAATCCTTCGGCGACGATACCGCGGTGAACGAAAACGTCCGGGGTCGGTTTGAACGTATCGTCGATGTCGATTACACCGGTGTCGGCGCGCATCGTGCCGGTATCGCCGATTTGCCCGCCCGATTCACCATAGAACGCGGTACGCTCGAGGACGACTTCCACCGCCTGACCCGCCTCGGCTTCGTCGACCGCCCCATCCGCCATGACCAGCCCCAGAATGCGCGCCTCGGCCGCGGTCTCCTCGTAGCCGAGAAACTGGGTCGCTCCCCCGGCAATCGTCACATAGAGCTCGGCGCGCGAACGCGCCCGATCGCGAAAAGCATCGCTCGCGCCGCCGCGGCTGATCGCGCGCTGCTCCGCCAGTGCCTGTTCGTACCCGGTCTGGTCGACCGCCAGCCCCTGCTCCCGGGCCAGCTCGACGGTCAGATCGAAGGGGAAGCCGTAGGTGTCGTAGAGCCGGAAGATCTCGCGCCCCGGCAGCGTCTGGGCGACCGATTCGCCCCGCTCCCCCGCCTCGCGCGCCAGATCCTCGACCAACGATTGAAAGCGCGCCATGCCGGCGTGCAGTGTGCGCCCGAAACTCTCCTCTTCGTGGGAGAGCACTTTCTCGATCTGCATGCGCCGGTCACTCAACTCACGATAGTGGACGGCGAACTGGTCGATGACCATCCCCGCCACCCCCGCCAGAAACGGTTCCTCGAGCCCGAGCTTGCGTCCCGCCCGAACTGCCCGGCGCAGAATCCGGCGCAGCACGTAGGACCGCCCTTCGTTCCCCGGCAGCACACCGTCCGCGATCAGAAACGCTCCCCCCCGCGCGTGGTCGGCGATGATGCGCAGCGCCCGGTCATGCTCCGCATCGATCCCATACGTGACATCAGCAAGCCCTGCCACGTGCTGGATGATCGCCTGATAGAGATCGATGTCGTAGACCGAGTCCGCTCCCTGCATGACCATCACCAGCCGTTCCAGACCCATGCCGGTGTCGACATGGACCCGCGGCAGCGGAGTGCGGCTGCCGTCGGGGAGCTGGACGAACTCCATGAAGACGTTGTTCCAGACCTCCAGGTAGCGTTCGCAATCGCAACCAGGTGCGCAATCCGGTTCCCCACACCCGTGCTCAGGACCGCGGTCGAAATAGATCTCGGAGTCCGGACCGTTCGGTCCAGTGGGACCGACCGGTCCCCACCAGTTGTCGTCGAGCCGGCCGATGCGCTCCTCCGCGATTCCGATATCGTCGCGCCAGATGCGCAGCGCCTCGGCATCGTCGGGATGCACCGTCGGGTAGAGCCGGTCCGCCGGGATACCGAGCTCCCCGGTCAGAAACTCCCAGGACCACTCCAGCGACTCCTGTTTGAAATAGTCCCCCACGGAAAAGTTCCCGAGCATGAAGAAGAAGGTGCAGTGGCTCTCGTCGCCGACCTCGTCGATATCGACCGTGCGAAAACACTTCTGGACCGAGACCATGCGCGGCGCGGGCGGTTGCTCCAGCGCGAGGAAGTACGGTGTCATCTGCTGCATGCCAGCCGTGGTTAGCAACACGGTCGGATCGTCGTGCGGCACGAGTGATGACGACGGCACCTCGCGGTGATCGCGCGCTGTGAAGAACGCCACGAAACGGCGGCGCACCTCCTCACCGGACATCGGCGGGGGCATCTGTTTCGACATGGATTGTGAGAACCTCATCCCTTCCGGCAGCGTGCACCGCGGTCCGGATGCGGAAACGCAATGAACCAGCGCAACTGGACCAATTCCGGATTGTGCCAGACCGCGCGCCGAGCGACAACGCGGCGCGATACTCCGTGCCGGTTATTGACCGTCGACGACGGCGCGCCAGGCCTTGGCATACTCTTCGCGAATCGGCACAAAGGTTTCGACCAGGAGAACCCCATTCGCCCCCGCGGCGCCTTGATGCACGACGTCGGACGGCACCACGTAGGCGTCGCCAACGACCATCTCGCGCGTTTCTCCGCCCGCGGTGATGGTGACCGACCCCTCGACGACGACCCCCAACTGCTCGTTGGTGTGACTGTGCTCGACCACGACCGCGCCCGGCTCCATCGCGATCCAGCAGGTCATCAGCGACTCACCGATCACCGGCTGCACCTGGATTCCGGGAGCCGGTGAGAACGCAGGCACCTCCGTGCGGCGAACCCAGCTCATCCCCTTACCCGTTCCCGCGTACGTGCCGCCCTCCATGCCGATTGTCGCTCCTGCCATTTTCGCGCCCCTCACCCTCTGTTCCCAGTCCGGCGACCGGATCGTCATTCCCGCTGACCGTGCGCCGTCATTGTCCCTCATGCAGGGCGAAATCCGGAACCCACACCAATAGGCGGCCCGTACAAACCGATTTCCGAACGGGCGTTCTTGACAGCCCGCCGGGACCCTCATAGGCTCTATGTGTCAGTCGTTGCGCCCGGAGGGGCCCTCCATGCCGGAATCGAAACCATCTTCTGCCCATTCGCCGCAACTGCCGCCGCCGGCCAACGCTCACCGGCAGCCGGTCGATGGTCTCACCACGGTCGAACGCGAACGGCCCTACAGCGATGATCCGGCCCTCCTGGCCGAAGAGGAGCGGTTCGCCGCCGCGGCCCCGGATCAGCTTCCCCTGTTCCTTCCCGGACCCGCCGGCGCGTTCAGCCCGGCCCTGGGCGGTCTGCCGCCGCTTACCTCCGGCAGCAGTCTCGATCTGGCTCGCGCCTGGTACCGGCGGGAACTGGAGCAGGCCGGGAGGCCCATCAACACAGTCGAGTCCTATTGTTACGACCTGGTCGTGCTGGAAAAGTTAATCGGTCCCAAGCCGATCGCATCGATCGGCCAGTCGGACATCTCCCGGCTCCTCGGCGATGCCAACGGCCGCGCCACCCGCAAGCGGCGGCTCACCTCCGCCCGGCGGTTTTTCCGTTTCCTCATCGACGATGCGCGGGTGCTGCACTCCGATCCCACCGAGGGCCACTACCCGCACACGATCCCGTTGCGTTCACCCGTACCGCTCTTCGCCTCGGAGCAGGACGCGCTCCTCGCCGCCGCCGCCGGTGACGAAGCCTGGACCCTCCCCGCGATCTGGCTAATGCTGCGGCTGGGATTGACCCGCGCCGAGCTACTCGCGTTGCGCCGGGAGCACATCGATCTCGCGGACCCTACGGGCCTCATCGTTTATGTTTTCTATGACGACGCGACAAAGCGGGGCAAGGAGCGCAAGCTGGCCGGTGGCGAGGCGTTCCAGCAGATCTACACGGCGTTTCTCGAGAGCCGCGCGCCGGTCGATCTCCTCTTTCCCGTCGGACCCCAGGCGGTGAATGGTATGGTCGACCGCGTGCGCGCCGCCGCGGGTATTCAAAAAGACGTTACCCCGCAAACCTTGCGCCATACCTTCGCCGTAGACCGCGCCAGCGCCGGCGCCACCGAAGAAGATCTCCTCTCGGTCCTTGGCCTGGCGGACGACGCCCGCAACCGGGCCAGCGTGCAGCGCTACCTGAAGCTCGCCGCCCCGCCCCTTTAGACCGCACCCGCTTCATCGCGCTCGGCGAGGACCGACAGCCGCGCCGCCGTGGCGGTTAACTGCTCCCGGAACTGTACGGCGTCCCGCCAGGTCACCGGCAGCGCGTCCACCCCATAGGCGGCTCCCGCGAGGGCGCCGGTCACCGCCCCGGTCGAATCGGCGTCGTCGCCAAATGCCACCGCCAGCTCGATCGCATCCCGCGCGTCCTTCCCATGCACCAGAGACCAGAACGACGCCCCGATCGTCTCGAGCACGAAGCCACGTGCCCGGATATCGCCCCGCTCGCGGTCAGCCGCCTCGCGAATCGCCGCGCAAACCTCGTCGTTCGGAACGCCTTTGATCGCAGCCTCTGGCGCGTCGCCGATCTCGCCACCTTCCAGCAGGTGAACGATCGCCTGGTTGACGGCGACGGTGGCCCATGCGGCGCGCTCCTCGGCGTGGGTGATCCGCGCACTATCCAGAGAAGCCGCCACGAGCCGTGCTGGATCGCGCCGGAACCGGAGCGCCACCGGCGCGCAGCGCATGACCGCGCCGTTGGATGCGGCGCCACGCACCCCGCGCGCCGCGAGCGCAATCTCACCCGTCTCCAGTGGCGATGTTCCCGCCGCCAGCGCTTCCAACGCGATCCGGGTGGTGTCGCCAATGTCTTTGGGCCCGCCCTGATACCAGGCAATCAATCCACCGGCAAATCGATCGAGATCGAGTCCTGTCTCCGTCAGCGCGTCAGCCAGAATGAGGGTCTGCTGGGTATCGTCAGTGACCTCCCCCGGCTCCAGGCTCAACCATCCCCCGCCCATGAACTCGTGTACCCCTCCCGGGAACCCCGCGGCGATATCCTCTCGACTCCGGAACTCAACCGGCCCGCCGAGCGCATCGCCGCATGCCAGCCCCAGCAATGTCCCGGCATAGCGGTCCGCCATCGCGATCGTTCGTCCGCTCGCCACCCGTTCTCCCCTTCCATCAGGACCAATCTGTCGCCCCCGCCACCAAAATGTGACTAACGGCCCCTGATGCACGCCACGCGCGCGGATTACCCTTGTGCTGAAACTGCCGAATAGGCTTCGTTCGCGGGAGGTTACAGGATATGCGGGTTGCCCGCCGGACTCGTCCCTCGCAGGTCGGTTGCGCAGGTTCGATTGCTCGCAGACGCCTCCTTCATACCAACACTCCGCCGTCCGCAAAAATGCCCCAACCAAAGCACGCCGACCCGACCGCCGGTCTGTCGCTGTTAACCATGCTTGATTTTAACTGGGAGGAGTCAGGCGGCGACGGCGCGCATGATGACCGGCGACTCGCCTACTCTTCGCCGGTTTCCTCAACGCCTTCCACATCGTAAGGCGGAAAACGGAAGGCCATTCCGCGGTCGAGCAATCCACCGCATCCGAGGGCAGCCAGCGTGTCCGCCGCGACGCGCTCGCCGGTCATGATCCACGGCAGGACGACGTCGGCGATGGTCGATTTCGAGAACATCGAGCACGAGGCCAGATTGAAAATCGGCAAATTCCCCCGGTAGGCAAGCCAGAACATGCTCCCTGGGTGCGCCGGAGCGCCAAAGCGCACGATCTCGGCCCCGGTCAGCGCGAGCGCCTTGAATGTGGGATCGAGGGGATCGATCGTGTTCCCACCCGCGGCGAGCACGAGGTCGGCGCCGGCATCCGCCAGGCGGTCCATTTCGGCGGCGATGGCTTTCGCCTCACGGGGCTGGTCGCTGAACCCCAGCACCGATCCGCCGTACCAGCCGATCTTCTGACTGACAGAGCTCTGGAACCGCTCACGCACCCGCCAATCCGGTCCCTCGGTACTGATCACCCCGACGCGCAATGGCTGGAACGGCGCCACCTGCACCACCGGCTGCGCGGCAGCGATAGTTTCCGCTTCCCGCACCGTCGCTTCGGAAACCGCCACCGGGGTCACTTTGACCCCGGTGACGATCTTCCCCGGCACCACCGGCACCCGATCTTCCAGGGTGAAGATCGCCACCCCCGGCAGCCGGTTGAGCCGCATCAGCGCCTCGGGATCGACCCGGAGCAGCCCCTTCGTGCTGGCGATGAGGTTGAAGCGGCTGAACTTCGGTCCCCGGATTTCGAGTCCTGGGCCTGCCACCGCCGCCGCCAATCTTGCCCCGGCATCGTCCTCGTGAACGTCGCCAGGCTCGAGCAGCACCGCGTGTACGGAACGTTCCAGCCCGGCGAGCAACGGCGCCTCGTCAGGAGACAACCGGTATCCCTTGCGGATGCGGCGCCCGCCGAGTGTGACGTCCTCGGTGATGACGATGCGATCCGTCTGCAGGTCGAGGGGTGGCTCCCCTGGTTCAATTGTGATCGGGAGCATGACCTCAATACCCTCGCAACGCAACCCGCCGGCTCAGGGCAACAGCGGACGCTCTGCCAGCACGATGTCGACGCGCATGCTCACCAGCCCGCGCTGGACCGTAATTTGCACCTGATCGCCCGGTTTGTACTGGAAAAGCGCACCGACCATCGACTGGCGATCACCCACCCGTTCCAGATTCACCGCCGTCAGGATGTCGCCGACCTGAATGCCGACCTGCTCCGATGGGCTGCCAGGAACGACGCTCTGGACGTAGAACCCCTCCTCCACCGGGAGCGCCCATTGCACGATGGTCTGCTCGTCAAGTGGGACCAGCGTCACCCCCAGATAGGGATAGTCGACCGCGCCCTCGGCGATCAGCTCCTCGGTGATGCGTTGCACGGTCTCTGACGGCACCGCGAAAAACAATCCCTGCGCGTCGATGATGCCGAGCGTATTGATCCCGATGACCTCGCCCGAGAGCGTCACCAATGGACCGCCCGAGTTACCGGGATTGATCGCGGCGTCGTGCTGGATCAGATTCAGCAGCTCGGGACCACCGTCCTCGTCCGGGACCGTTCGCCCCAGCGCCGAGACGATTCCCTCGGTCACGGTGTTGGTAAACGTCCCCAGCGGCGAGCCGAGCGCCAGCACTGGCTGCCCGGGCAGCAGGCTTTCGGAATCACCGATCCGGGCCACCGCCGGCACCGGCCCATCGACTTTCAGCACCGCCACGTCGCTGTTGGCGTCCGCGCCAATCAAGGTGGCTGGTAATTCGGTGCCATCGAACAGGGCGACCACGAATTCGACCCCACCGTTGACGACGTGCTCGTTGGTCACCACGTGCCCGTCTTCGTCCAGAAAGAATCCGCTGCCGGATCCCGTGGGCACGGCCTCGTCCGCGCCTTCTTCGATTTGCTTGTTGATGACCGTCACCACCGCCGGCGAGAGCAACTCGACAACTTCGATCGGGGTCATGCCGGACGTGCCGACGGCGGGAGCTTGCGGTTCCAGTTTGGGCAGCGGTGGCGGCGGGATCGTTGCCCCGGGCGGCGCGGGCGAAGCTTCTCCGGCGCATAGCGCGTAGGCGACCAGCGGACCGGCGGCGCCGGTGAGCGTGTTCGGCACCGCCGACCAACCGAACTGGGCGACGTTGCCAGATGTATCGTACCGAAGCGTCGGACGGGAAGAGGCAACGATGATCGCGGGGGTCTCCACCACCGGTTCCTCCTCGGTGGTGACAACTGGTGGCGGCTCCGGCGCCGCGCCCTGCAACTCGTACCCACCACTGAGCAGGCTCTGCCCCGGATCACACCAGGCGGTCATCGGGCCCTGGACCAGGGACTGCCCAACACTGGGATTCTCCTGCGCAAAGGCCGGCTGCGCGGCCAGCACCGGGATCACCAGCGCGGCAGCAAGAAATCGACTGACGAAACGCATCAATAGTCCTCCGCAAGGGTTCGCATCGCGGGCCACCGTATAGGATGCACTGAAAAGGCCGTTTTGTGCCGCTCGCCAACAACAGAGAACACGGTGAGTGGGCGGAATGATGGCTGACGTACAGTCATGATCATTGCTGATCTATGGGGAAGGTAAATTCGATGGAGCTGTTCACTGTCAAAGAAACCGCGCAGATGCTGCGTGTCAGCCCGATCACCGTTCGCCGCTACATCGCTTCGGGAGAGCTGTCGGCTCATCGGGTAGGCCGCGGCATTCGCGTGAAGCGTCAAGATGTTGAGGACTTTCTGGAGCCGGTCATGCCCGCCGGCAGGCCCTTCACGCTGGATGATCCACTTTGGAACATTGACGGAATCGGCAGTCCGCGCGAGCGAGAAAACATCGCCGAGCACAAGGACGAATACAAAGCCGATGCCATCCTCGCATCGAGCTCCGACGAAGAGGATTACGACGTCGCGTACGTCTTGCGAGGCCAGCCTATCAGCAGGGATGATCCTCTCTACGACTTTATCGAAACAGGTGAATGGAACGGTGCGAACGATGTGGTGGACGACAGCGAACTTCCGACGATGCATGACGTCCTGAAAGGCATCATCGCGATCGGGCGCTCCGAAGAACCGACTGATATCGCCGCGTTCAAGGATGAGTACATCGCCGATGCGGTCATGCCAACGCAGAAATGAGGCAACATCGCGGTTGGATTCCTGGCCGAGTTCTCATTGATTCATCCGCCCATTTCATCTTGAGTAATGCCCAAGACATCAATCATGCGCGTGCGATCGCTCGGGTCAAGGCCAAGCGACAGCATCTGTATACGACCACCTTCAGTCGAGCCGAGACACACGGTTTGCTGCTGCGTCGTTTGGGAAGATGGGCCGCAGTTCAGTTTCTCAAGGATTTCGATCGTAATCCAACAGTTGTCGTTCGGGTCAGCGCAGGCGACGAGCAGCGCGCTCGCGAGATCATTTTTTCTCACACAGACAAGGAGTATTCCCTCACCGATGCGACGAGCTTCGCCGTAATGGAACGCCTGCGCATCGGCACAGCGTTTACCTTCGACCGCCACTTCGCGCAATACGGGTTCGCGGTGCTCGGCCCGGATGAGCCATAAAGCACGGCGGCAGGATTTTCAGCCCTGCCGCCGTCCACTCGCTTTTCCGATTGAACCAATCCGGGATCACGCCGTCTCGGCGTAGGGAATCTCCTGTTCATTGACACTCATCAGCAGCGGCCGCGTCCGGTTGTTGATCACGTTGGCATCGACCACGCACTTGCGGACATTGTCCAGCGAGGGAATCTCGTACATCACATCGAGAAGCACTTCCTCGATCGTAGTGCGCAGTCCGCGCGCGCCCGTCTTGCGCACTTCGGCCTGTTTGGCCGTGGCCTCCAGCGCATCGTCGGTAAAGATCAGCTCCACATTGTCCAGCGCGAAGAACTTCTCGTACTGCTTGACGACCGCGTTACGTGGTTCGGTGAGAATACGGATCAGATCGGGGCGGGTCAACGTATCGAGCGAAACCGAGACCGGCAACCGGCCAACGAACTCGGGGATCAATCCATATTTGAGCAAGTCGTCGTGGGTCAGAAACTGGAGCGGATTTTCGACGGCGATCTTGGCCTCTTCGGCGGAGGAGCCAAATCCGATCGGCGCCTGTTTGCCGATGCGTTTGGAGACGATCTCATCCAATCCCTCAAAGGCGCCGCCGCAGATGAACAGGATGTTACGCGTGTCGATCTGGATATATTCCTGATGGGGATGCTTACGTCCACTTTGCGGCGGGACGTTGGCGATCGTCCCTTCGATAATCTTCAGCAGCGCCTGCTGTACCCCTTCTCCGGATACGTCGCGGGTAATGCTGGGGTTGTCCGCTTTGCGCGCAATCTTGTCGATCTCGTCGATGTAGATGATCCCGGTCTGGGCTCGGGCGACGTCACCCGCGGCCTGAATCAGCCGCAGCAGGATGTTCTCGACATCCTCGCCCACGTATCCCGCCTCGGTCAGCGCGGTGGCATCGGCAATCGAAAAGGGCACGTCGAGCAGCTTCGCCAGCGTCTGCGCCAAGAGGGTCTTGCCGCATCCGGTCGGTCCCACCAGCAGGATATTGCTCTTCTGCAGCTCGATGTCGTCATCGCCATCAAGATCGGCATTGATCCGCTTGTAGTGGTTGTAGACGGCCACGGAGAGAATTCGCTTGGCGCGATCCTGGCCGATCACATAATTGTTGAGACGGTCATAGAGCTCGCGGGGGGTCGGGATGCCGGCGAACGATGGCTCGATGCGCGGGGTGGCCGGCTCCTCCTCCTCGATGATCTCGCGGCATAGCTGCACGCATTCATCGCAGATGTAGACCTGGTTTGGCCCGGCAATCAACCGCCGTACCTCTTCCTGGCCTTTGTTGCAGAAGGAGCAACGGTAATGCACCCGCCCACCTCGCGTCGTATTCATGCCGCCGCTCTCACTCATACTCGTTGCCAGACCGATGCTGGCGCAGACGTCACCCCCGGATCATGCGCCAATGGCGCGCCGCCGGCAAGCGACTGTCGTCGCGCTAACCCTTTTCGTGCCCGTTTTCTGACGATTCCGAGAGGTGCGTCACCCCCGCCAGCATCTTTGATGGCTCCAGCACCTCGTCGACCATGCCGTACTCCTTCGCTTCCTGCGCGGTCAGGAAGTAATCCCGCTCCGTATCGCGCTTGACCTTCTCGAACGGCTGCCCCGTGTGCTGGGACAGGATTTCGGTCAGCTTGGTCGTCAGCGACAGCGTCTCCCGCGCGACCACCTCGATATCCGGCACCGCACCGCGGAACCCCGCCGAACCCTGGTGAATCATCACCCGCGCGTTGGGCAGCGCAAAGCGCTTGCCAGGCGCACCCGCTGCAAGCAGCACCGCCGCCATGCTGGCATTCATCCCCAGGCAGAATGTGGCGACGTCGGGTTTGATCATCTGCATCGTGTCGTAAATGGCGAGACCGGAATAGACGACCCCACCGGGGGAGTTGATGTAGAGCTTGATGTCCTGATCCGGATCTTCGTGGGCCAGAAAGAGCATCTGCGCCACGATCAGATTGGCAATCTGGTCATCGACCGGGGTGCCCAGGAAAATGATGCGGTCTTTCAGCAGCCGCGAATAGATATCAAAAGCGCGCTCACCCCGGTTCGTGCTCTCCACGACCATCGGAATGAGGTTTTCAACCATTGGAATGAACATCTGGTCGGGTACCTCTTCTCGTCTCGCCCGCCACATCACCCGGCCGCACCGACGCGCGGCAAAAGGCGGGGTAGGCTCGCTGCTGTGCGGGCATTCTACTGTCCGCGGCCAGCATCGCGGTAGGCTCGGGACCGGGAAGTTCGTCCTGATTGGACAGACCCCCAAAAAACCCTCGTTTTACGCGTCCTCGCCGTCGTTGCTCATGGTGGTCACCTCGCCGTCAGCATCGACCGTCGTCGTCTCCGCCACCGGCGACACCGCTGTCTCACTGGTGGACACGTCGTCCGGAGGCGTCCAGGCGTTGATGACCGCATCCCGTCCTGCGGTCGCGATCTCGATCAGACGCTCCGTCAACTGGCGCTCGAAAAGCTGAGATTGCAGCAAATCGCGCACGTACTCGCTGCGGGCGAATGATGCCGCTCGCTCGGGCCGGTCCGTCTTCTCGGCCGCGATCGTCATCCGCTCCACCGCGGCATCGACGTCGTCGTCACCGACCGCGATACCCTCCTGTTCGGCGATCGTGCGCAACAGTAACGAGTTACGCAGCCGCTCGGCGGCGTCCGGTCGCATCTCCACTCGCAGCTCGTCTTCCGATTGCTCGGTGGCCCGCAGGTAGCCCTCGAGGGGAACTCCCTGCTGCGCCAGGCGTCCCCGCAAGCGGCGCAGGTCATCTTCGACGGCGCGATCGATCATCGGCTCGGGCAACTCGATGGTCGCCCCCGCGGCCATCTTCTCGATCACCTGCGCCAAAGCCTCACGCCGCGCTTCGGCGGTCCGCGCCTGATGCAGCTCCTCACGCAGGCTCTGCCGCAGCTCGGCCAGGGTATTGACCTCGCCCACCGTCTTCGCGAAGTCGTCGTCGAGCGGCAAAAGATCGCGTTCCTTGAGTCCCTTGAGCGTGACCGAGTAGCTCAGATTTTTCCCGCGCAGGGAGTCGTCGATCGTTTCGTCATTCTCCGCAAACGGTACGGAGAATCCCGTCGTCTCTCCTACCCGCAATCCCTTGATGGCGTCCTCGATCGCATCAAGCAGACCGCTTTCGCCGAGCACGAAAACGGCATCCACGACCGGCTCCTCGACGGCCGTCTCGTCCTCTTGCACCGTGTAGTCGATCGTGATCTGATCGCCATCGCGCGGCATGCGGCTCTTGGGAGTCAGCTCCAGCCCCGCGCCGACCTGCAAGCCATCGCCCTGGGGATCGATCCAGGGGCTATGCGACTTGCGCAAGGCTTCGGTCAGTTCATCGACCGCGGCATCATCGACCGCGGCATCGATCGGCTCGATGCGCACCTCCTGATAGCTTCCCGGATCGATCGTCGGATAGATGGGAACGGTCACCGTGAACGTCAGCGGCGCGGTCGAGCCAATGTCGACGGACGGGTCGCCGACCGGCACCAGATCTTCGCGCTCCAGCGCCTGCCGGTAGAGATCGCTCATCAGGAACTGGTTCGCTTCCTCCTGAAAGACCTCTGGCCCGTAGGCCCGCTCGATCATCGCCTTGGGGGCTTTCCCCTTGCGGAAGCCAGGCAGCGTAATCTGGTTGCCGACCTTGCGCACAGCGCGCCGCATCGCCTCGGCTGACTCCTCTTCCTCGGCGGTGATCTCGAGCTGCACGCGGCTTTCTGAGAGCCGCTCCATCGTCAACTTCACGCGCGCGCGTCCCCTCGTCTAGGCGGATCGTCATGTCGGTGGGTGCTGCCAAACCGATGAGCCCGGCGGCTTGCCAACGGGCGAGTATACCAGAGGGTACTTGAGTCCTAATCCGCGAAATCGCGCCGGTCCGCCATGACCGCTCCCAACCGCCGCCGCGTGTTCGGCCGCGACCGCATGTCACGACCATGACCGCGCCTGGTCCTTATGCCGGACTGCTCCGGAGACCAGGGGTGTACGAACGGTGCGGGTTTTCTTCCAGCGGCGGCCGGATACCCGGATCAAAGCGGGGAAACAACGCTGCTGAATTGACAGAGAACCCTGGTTTTGTGTCTTCTTGTCACAATAGCACCTTGCATTGCGAAGCAGACGCGACCGTTGTAAGGTGCAACACAAGCAAAGCGTTGGCGCGTTCATGTAAGCGCGCGCCGCGTCCCCCGTGGTGCTCCCCGCCTTCGTCAATCGCGCGGCCAGTTGCTGCGTTAGCGCGCAGAAGGCCGCACCACAGGGGGAATGGGAGATGAAACGCGGTCGAGCAACCGCGCGCGCCAGGCGCCGGGCATGGTCCGTCGCCTTGACGCTGGCGGTGATGAGTGCGGCCATCGCGCCCGTCGCTCCCGGTCCCGCTGGCAAAGCGTGGGCGCAGGAAAGTGGCGGCAAAATTGTCCACAGTGCCGACGGCGTCCTCCTCCGGGCAGAGCCCGCCTTCGGCGCGGAAGTGCTCTCCACCTTGGCCGAAGGTACGACGGTCGATTTACGCACCGATGCCGCCGATACCGTGTACGACGCCGACGGCGTCACGCAGTGGTGGCCCATCAGCACCGCTGGCACGGATGGTTGGGTAGCGGGGTTCTATCTCGAAATTGCCGGCCTCAGCGATGCACCGGCGGCGCCGGCCGACACTCCCGCGGCCGCAATGTCCCTCGGCGGTGAGGGTGAGGCTCCGGAGGAAGAGCAGTATCTCGCGACCTGGGATTTGGCGAACGCGGCGGCGATGGTCGCGGAACCCGACGGCGTCAATCTCCGGCAGGATCCGGGGTCGACCAGCCCGCCGGTCAAGACGCTTTCTTACCAGACTGTCGTTGAGCTGCGCGTCGATGAGCTGGATACTGTCTACTCCGAGGGGAGTCGTTGGTGGCCGGTGCGCAGCGACGGTCTGGTTGGTTGGGTAGCGGGCGACTACCTGGCGGCGGCCGAATCGTGGGCCGAGCCCGCGGTCGCCGTCGATTCCGCGGTCTCCGAAGCGCCGTCGAAGATCGACGGTTTCTTCGAGGCCGGTTCGTACGTGCTGGCGGACACCGATGACGGGTCCGGGGTCAACATTCGCGCCGATGGCGCTCCGGACGCCGAGCGGATCGGGATCGTGCCGGAGGACGACGTCGTCCAGGTGATGGAAGGGCCGTACAACGATCCGGTCGGCAATCCGTGGTATCTGATTACGGACGGCGAGGTCACGGGGTTCGTCAGCGGCTGGTATCTGTCCCGGGCCGATCAGCCGGGGGAAGATCTCGCCACTACCGAGATTCCCTCCAAGGTCAATGTGCCCGGTCTCGCCTCTGGCGCGTTCGATTATCCGCTG
This sequence comes from Chloroflexia bacterium, assembly GCA_013697005.1. Taxonomy (GTDB): domain Bacteria; phylum Chloroflexota; class Chloroflexia; order Thermomicrobiales; family UBA6265; genus JACCXM01. The sequence continues at coordinate 18,808 of JACCXM010000009.1, forward strand.
TCGTCATGGGTCTTCACCCAGTCGTTTGGATGCAGCCCGTACTGGTTCGAACCGTGGGACTCGGCAGTCGGGTGCAATTATCACAATGGCGTCGATCTGGCGGCACCCGCCTTCACCCCGCTCCTGGCCGCCGACGGCGGCACCGTCGAATACTCCGGCT